>JBOGFI010000042.1:0-13450 GCA_050743365.1 Acidimicrobiia bacterium
GAGCGGACGGGCACGGTCACCACGATGCGCTCGTGCTCGGCGAGCCAGGCGAGCTCGAACCACGAGATCGACGCGACCGCGAGCTCGTCGGCCTCCTCCACAGCTCGTGTGGCTGCACGGCTCAGGCGGTCGGGTTCGGCCGACCACCACTGGATCACGTGGGAGTCGAGGAGGACCGTCGTCACGGCAGGTTCCAGGTGACTCCGGTCGTGAAGAGGTCGTCGTCGTCAGCGGCGCTCATGGCAATCCCGGCGAGCCGGCCCTTCAGCGCCTGTGACCCGGCGGCCGGGACGAGCCGGGCAACGGTGCGACCGTGCTTGGTGATCTCGACGTCTTCGCCGGCGGCGACGTCGTCGAGCACGCCGAGGATCTTGGCCTTGATCTCAGTAGCGGTCATTTTTCTGGTCATATGGTCAGTATAGTGGTCCCACGGATAGTGGGCGGCGCTTACTGCTCGATGGTGAGCGCGCAGCTGGCGAGGCCGCGCTTCTCGAGGTAGCGCTGGTGGTAGTCCTCGGCGGGCCAGAACGTGTCCGCCGCGGTGATCTTGGTCATGATCGGCCGGTCGAAGTCGGCCTGCGCCTTCTCCATCGACTCCTCGGCCGCGGTCTCCTGCTCGGGTGTGTGGAAAAAGATCGCCGAGCGGTACTGGTCGCCGATGTCAGGGCCCTGCCGGTTCAGCTGCGTTGGGTCGTGCATCTGCCAGAAGGCCCTCAGCAGGTCGTCGTACGAGACCTGGTCGGGATCGAACTCCACCTGGACCGCCTCCGCGTGGCCGGTGGTGTGGCTGCAGACCTGCTCGTAGCTGGGGGCCTCGGCGGTACCGCCGGTATAGCCGGCGGTGGTCGTCTTGACGCCCGGGATCTGGCGGAACCCGGCCTCGACCTGCCAGAAGCAGCCGGCCGCGAACGTCGCTCGCTCCAAGTCGCTCATGTGCTGATCGTCCCCCTCGGTGCGGTTTCGTTACGGCCTTGCCTCACCAGCCGCGCTCGATCCATGCCATCTTCATGGTCGGGTTCGCTCGCCTGGCGTGCCATCACCACCCGCGGTCGATCCATTCCTGGAGATGGGGGCGCTCGTCGCCGATGGTCGTGTCGAGGCCGTGCCCGGGGAGCACGAGGAGGTCGCCGGGCAGCGGGAGCAGCCGCCGGTCGATCGACTCGATGATCTTCTCGAAGTCGCCGCCCGGCACGCTCGTGTTGCCGGGCCCGCCCGGGAACAGCGTGTCGCCGCTGAAGACGACCGGGTGGCCCTCGAGTCGGAAGCAGGTGGACCCGGCGGTGTGGCCCGGGGTGTGGATGGTGTGCAGCCGGAGGTCGCCGACCGCGATCGTCTCGTCGTCGGGGATGGTGAAGTCGTAGGCGGGCAGCATGCTCGCGTCGTCGGCGGCGATCCCCACGTCGATCCCGGCGTCGCGCATGGCCTCCACCGCCTGGATGTGGTCCCAGTGACCGTGGGTGGTGAGCACCCGCCGCACGCCGGTGGACTTGCTGACCTCGACGAGCAGGTCGTGCTCGTTGGCCGCGTCCAGGAGCACCGCCTCGCCGGTGCCCTTGCAGCGGAGGACGAACACATTGTTCTCGAACGGACCGACCACCAGCTTGTCGATGCGGGCGGCGGCGTCCTCGTAGTGGGGGGGCCGGGGCATCGTCGACCAGGGTAACCCGCGCCCGCCGACGGCCGACTCTCGGCCGGTGGAAACTTGACCGGACGGTCCAGTACCGTCCCGGCCATCGACCACCGCGACGGGCAAGGAGTCGTCTCGTGAACTTCGCTTTCTCCGAGGAGCAGGAGCAGCTCCGGGACGCCGTCCGAAAGTTCCTCGAGAGCAAGTCACCGTCCGCCGAGGTACGGCGGCTCATGGAGACGACCGAGGGATACGACGAGGCCGTCTGGAAGCAGATGGCCCAGGAGCTCGGGCTCCAGAGCCTCCACCTCCCCGAGGACCATGGAGGCCAGGGGTTCACGTTCGTCGAGCTCGGCATCGTGCTCGAGGAGATGGGCCGGGTGCTGCTGTGCGCGCCCTACTTCGCCACCGTGGCGCTGGCGGCCAACGCGATCATGAACGCCGGCACCGCCGAGCAGCAGGGCGAGCTGCTATCCGGCATCGCATCCGGTGAGACGATCGCCGCCCTCGCCTTCACCGAGCCCAACGGGAAGTGGGACGCGTCGGGCATCACCATGGAGGCCGGCGGCAGCGGGAGCGAGTACACGCTCGACGGCGAGAAGATGTTCGTGATCGACGGGCACGTCGCCAACCGCATCGTCGTGGTCGCCCGCCTGGCCGGTACCAGCGGCGAAGACGGCATCTCGTTCTTCACCGTCGACGGCGACGCCCGCGGGCTCACCCGCACGCCGCTCCAAACCATGGACCAGACCCGCAAGCAGGCCCGCCTCGAGTTCTCGGGCGTGCGCGCCAAGCCGCTGGGCGAGCCCGGCTCCGGCTGGGCCGCGCTGTCCAAGACGCTCGACCAGGCGGCGGTGTGTCTATCGAACGAGATGGTGGGCGGCGCCCAGAAGGTGCTCGAGATGTCGGTGGAGTACGCCAAGGTGCGCGTCCAGTTCGGCCGGCCGATCGGGTCGTTCCAGGCGATCAAGCACAAGTGTGCCGACATGCTGCTCGAGGTCGAGTCGGCCAAGTCGGCCGCGTACTACGCGAGCTGGGCCGCGGCCGAGGACAACGACGAGCTCCCAGTGGTGGCGAGCCTGGCCAAGGCGTACTGCTCGGACGCCTACTTCCACGCCGCAGCCGAGAACATCCAGATCCACGGCGGCATCGGGTTCACCTGGGAGCACGACGCCCACCTGTACTTCAAGCGGGCCAAGAGCTCCGAGATCCTCCTTGGCGACGCCACCTATCACCGCGAGCTACTCGCCCAACGCATCGGGATCTAGCGCGTGGGCGGCGACAGTAGCGAGCGGATGCGAGCGGAGGTCGCTCGCAGGAGCAGCGAGCGTCCGCGGGTCGGGTATCCCGGCCCGCAGCGAGCGCGACCATAGAGGTGGCGCTAGTTGTGGGCATGCTCGTCGTGGGGCTCGTCATCGCGATCGCGGCGGTGTTCGTCGTGCGGGAGGCGGGCCGCCTCGCGAAGGAGCCCCCGCTTCCCGTGTTCGACCTCGAGGAGGCCTACGAGTGGGTGGTGACCCACGTGCCCGACGACGTGGCCGCCACCCTCACCCCCGACGACGTGCGGCGGATCCTCGACCTCCAGATCGAGTACTTCCGTCGCAAGGGCGTGTCGGGGAACGGCTCGCACGGCTCGCCGACGGGCCCGGTGGTGGTCGGCGGCGCCGAGACGGTCGACTACATCATCGATCGGGCGGCGGCGACCGGCGAGACCTATCTCCCGGAGCAGGTGCACGCGGTCGTCGAGACCCAGCTCAGCTACCTGCGGGCCATCGGGGCGATCGGCCCGCCGGCCGGCTCGGAGCCCGACGGAGGGCCGCCGGACTGAATGCCGTTCCGCCGAGCCTCCGCGCGTGGTACAAGAGCCGGTACCAGAGGAAGGAGGTGGTCCACACGATGCATGATGAACGTGGGACTCTGGAGGTGCGCGGCCGCTAGGCCGTAAGGCTTGACGGTCTGGCGGAGTCCAACCGCCGCACCGTTGCCGCTCGGGCGGGGGCTGGTCCCACCCGCAGGTTGCCGAGCCGGCGAACCAAACAGCCGATGCGTGACGGGACGGGGGCGCCGCGAGCGCCCCCTTCCCGCGCCCGGGCCCCGGCCGGCGGCACCGATGGCAGCGAGGAGTCGCGAGATCACGCCCGGTAGCCTGACCGCCCGTGCGGCCGTCCCGGTTCGAGAGCTACCGCTACCTGGGCGACAAGCGCACGCAGGTCGTCTACGACCTCGACCTGGTGGACGAAGCCGGGCTCGGCGACGCGATCGACGAGCTCATGGCCTCGGAGCAGTTCGCCGCCTTCGGCCCCGACACGCTGGCCGAGGCCCGCAACCGCGGCTACCGGCCGCACCGTTCAATCGTCGAGCTGGCGGACGCCGGCGACGAATGACGGACGGACCGGAACGCCCGAGGGCCGCTCCGTCGCCTACGAGCCCGGGTCGGCGAGACCGCCGGGGAGGTCGCCCACCACGCCCTTGAGCCGGGCCTCGAAGGCGACGTCCGACAGTGCCGGCTCGCTCGGCACCGACGTGGGGTCATCGGGGAGGCCGTCGAGCTCCACCCACGACGTGCAGCCGCCGTAATCGTCGTGCCACGGCACCGTGAGCGGCTCGGTGAGACGATGGACGCGCAGGGCGAGCACCCACAGCGGGTCACGCTTCTTCCACTGGAGTCGCGACTCCGCGTACTCGAGCGTCCAGATCCACTTCGACTCGAGGCGTGCGAGCTCGTCGGGCCCTGTGAGCGTGGCGACGCCCACGACGTCGGCCCACCCGTCGATCCGGATGGGCTCGCCCACGGGCGAACCGGGACTGAGCGGCACGGTGTGCCGGTAGGCGGGCTTGAGCAGCTCGGGCCGTTGGTGCTCGGCGGTGGGGTAGAGCCAGAACCGCGATGCCTGCAGGCCGAAATGGCGGCCGTCCTCACGCAGGCCCCCCTTGCGGACGTCGAGGATCTGCTCGCCCTCGAGCAGCGCCCGCACGATGACCGCCCATTCCTTGAATGCCGGTGCACGCATCACGCTCAGGATAGGGGAGAGGAGCAAGCGAGAATCAGGGTGTGAACACGACGATCACATCCGACGGGGTGCGCCTGGCGGCGTACCTCGCGTCGCCGCCCGCGGCCACGGAAGGTCGAGGCGGCGGCGTCGTGCTGTGCCACGGCTTCCCCAGCGGTCCTCGCGGCCCCGCCACGTCGGCGGCGACCTATCCCGAGCTGGTGGACCGCATCGTCCGCCACGCCGGATGGGCGGCCCTGGCGTTCAACTTTCGCGGAACGGGTACCTCGGACGGCGATTTCTCGATCGTGGGTTGGATGGCCGACCTCCGAGCGGCGATCGGAGCTCTCGGTGACCGCCCGGAGGTGAGCGCCGTCTACGTGGCCGGCGTCGCGGAGGGCGGCACGCTCGCGATCTGCGTGGCGGCGGACGACTCCCGGGTTCGTGGCATCGCCACGATGGGAGCGCCGGCCGGGCTCCGGGACAGCCGGGACCCGGCTCGCCTCCTCGCCCACGCCCGCCGGGTGGGCATGGTGCGAACACCCGGGTTCCCGCCCGATCCGGCGGCCTGGGGCCGCGAGGTCGCGTCGCTCGACGCCCTCGCCGCGGCCCGTCGGCTCCCACCGCGGCCACTGCTGGTCCTGCACGGCTCGGACGACGATGCCGTGCCGGCCTCGGACGCGCGCGCCCTCTGCGACGCCGCCGGGCCCGGCGCCGAGCTCCGTCTCGTGCACGCGGCCGGTCACCGGTTGCGCCACGATCCTCGGGCCATCGCCGTGCTGCTCGGCTGGCTCGAGCGGCAGCTGCCGTAGGCAGGTCCACGCGCGGCAAGCGCCGGGATGCGAGGATCTGAGGCCGTGGCCATCGACTGTTCGGGTCTGGTGGGCAGCCGTTGGTACGATCCGCGCTCTCCCGTGCGATCAGCGCGAGCGCATCCCACTCTCCGCAGAGGCGACGACGCGTGACGAAGAGCGTCCTGGTCACCGGCGGTGCCGGCTTCGTCGGCTCGCACCTCGTCGACGAGCTGGTCGCGCGCGGGCACCGGGTGCGGGTCCTCGATCGGCTCGAACCGCAGGTGCACGGGGCCGGCGCGGCGGCGGCCGGGTTCCGGCCCGAGTACCTCCACCCCGACGCCGAGCTGCTCGTCGGCGACACCGGCGACGCCGAGGCGATCGCACGCGCGCTCCACGGGATCGACGTCGTCTTCCACCAGGCCGCCGCGGTCGGCGTCGGCCAGAGCATGTACGAGATCGAACGGTACGTGCAGCGGAACACGCAGGCCACGGCCGTGCTCCTGCAGGCGGTCGTCGACCGCCAGGCCGCGCAGCCGCTCGAGCGCCTGGTCGTCGCCTCGTCGATGAGCATCTACGGCGAGGGCGAGTACCGGCTCCCGGACGGGCGGAGCTTCGCGCCGGTCCCCCGCCCCGACTCGCAGCTCGCCGAGCGGAGCTGGGAGATGCTCGGGCCCGGCGGCGTCGTGGCGGCCCCGGTCCCCACCACCGAGGACAAGCTGCTCCAGCCGACCTCGGTCTACGCGCTCACGAAGCGCGACCAGGAGGAGTACTGCCTCGTGGTCGGCGCCGCGTACGGCATCCCGACCGTCGCGCTCCGGTACTTCAACATCTACGGGCCGCGCCAGGCGCTGTCCAACCCGTACACGGGCGTCGCCGCGATCTTCGGCTCCTGCCTGCTCAACGACGAGGCCCCGACTGTCTACGAGGACGGGCTCCAGACCCGCGACTTCATCCACGTGAGCGACATCGTCGCCGCGAACATGCTCGCCCTCGACGCCGATGCGGGAGCCGTCGCCGGTCAGGTGCTGAACGTCGGTACGGGCCGGCCCACCGACCTGATCCAGCTGTACGCCGCGCTCCAGAAGGCCCTCGACGTGCCCGGCATCGAGCCCACCATCCCGGGCCGCTTCCGCAGGGGTGACATCCGGCACTGCTTCGCCGACATCTCCAGGATCAGCGCCGCGCTCGGCTACACGCCTGCCGTCGACCTCGAGGCCGGTCTCAAGGAGCTGGCGGACTGGATGCGGACGCAGCCGGCCGAGAACCTGACCGACCACGCCGCCGCCGAGCTCGAGCGCAAGGGCCTCGTGCACTGAGGGGCGTGATCGACCCGTGACCGGCCGGGCCCGCCGCGTGCTGATCGTGGCCAACGACGGCCTCCCGTACCCGGGGCTCCCGGTCTCGGGGAGTGGCCTGCGGGCGTGGGGCCTCGGGCAGGGGCTCCGCTCCCGTGGCCACGACGTCAGGTTCGCGATGCCGGCGAGCGCGGCGACCCCGGGTCTGCCGGCCGGCGCCGGAGGGCCGCTTCTCTACCATGACCACGACTTCCGGGACCGGATCGCCGACTCGGGAGCCGAGATCCTCGTGTTCCAGCACTGGGTGCGCGTCGGCGGGGCCGCCGACCTCGACCTCCCCGTCGTCCTCGACCTCCACGGCCCGCTCATGATCGAAGCCGCGTTCCAGCGGCGTCCCGACGCCAACGTCGAGGAGATGGCGCGCGCGAAGCTGGAGGCGTTCCGCCGTGCCGACCTCATCACGTGCGCGGGGGACCAGCAGCGGAAGTACTTCCTCCCGTGGCTGGTGCTGGCCGGCGGCGACCCCACCGCCGAGGCGATCACGTGGATCCCCGTCTCGCTCCCGCCCGACGCCCCCGACCATCACTGGCCCTCCGACGAGGTCAACTTTGTGTACGGCGGGATGTTCCTCCCCTGGCAGGACCCGTCGCTCGCGTTGACGACCCTCGTCGGGGTGCTCGAGTCGGAAGGGCGTGGCCGGCTGGACTTCTACGGGGCGCCTCACCCCCAGTTCGAGATGAAGATCGGAGTGTTCGAGGACCTCGAGAACCGCCTGCGCGCATCGCCGCGCGTCGTGGTCCACGGGCTGCGCCCCCGCGACGAGCTCCTCGAGCACTACCGGCAGTCGTACGTCGCGCTCGACCTGATGCGCCGCAACAACGAGCGGGAGCTGGCGTTCACTACCCGCACCGTCGAGTACCTCTGGTGCGGGCTTCCGGTCGTGTACGCGGATTACGGCGAGCTCAGCCCGTTGATCCGCGAGTACGAGGCTGGCTGGCTCGCCGACCCCGACGACGCCGCCGGGCTGGAATCGCTCTTACGAGAGCTCCTCCGCGACCAGGGTGAGGTCAAGCGCCGGAGCGCGAACGCGCAGCAGCTGGCTCGTGAGCGCCTGAACTGGGACCGGACCGTCGGCCCACTCGACGACTTCTGCCGGATGCCGGGACGGACGCGGCGACCCTCCGACGCCCCGGTGCTCGTCGCGCGCCACGCGGTCGACGAGGCACGGGCCGAGCTCGACGCGCTCCGGGCGACGAAGTCGTTCCGGATGATGGAGCCGCTGCGCCGCGCCTACTCGCGCCTGCGGCGCGCTCCGTTGCGCCGGCCGACCTAACCGGCGCCGGCGGCGGGCCGTCGCCTCGCCTCGCCGAGCACGTCGGCCAGCGTCCGTTCGAACGGGACCACCGGCTCCCAGCTCGTGGCGGCGCGCAGCTTGGTCGGGTCGCCGACGAGCCGGGGGACCTCGACCGGGCGCACGAGGGCGGGATCGACGACCACCCGGAGCTCACGGTCGGAGAGGCCGATCAGCAGCCCCGCGATCTCCGACACCGAGAACCCGCGACCGCTGCACACGTTGTAGGCCTCGCCCGCGGTCCCGCGCTCCACCAGGAGCCGGTACGCGCGGACGACGTCGCGCACGTCGGTGAAGTCCCGCACGGTGTCGAGCGCGCCCACCTCGATCTCCGACCGCCCGTCACGCTCCGCTGCTGCGATGCGATGCGCGAGGCCGGGCACGACGAACCTCGACGACTGGCCCGGCCCGGTGTGGTTGAAGGCCCGCACCCGCAGGGTCGGGAGGCCCTCGCCGAGGAAGGCCCGCAGGGCGAGGAAGTCGGCGGCGACCTTGCTCGCGCCGTACGGCGTCAGCGGTCGCAGCGCCGCCTCCTCGTCGAGCGGCAGGTCGCGCTGGTCGACCGCGCCGTACTCGTCGGCGCTCCCGACCACGAGCACGCGTGCGACCCCGGCGTCGGCGCAGGCGTGCAGCACGTGCAGGGTCCCCTCGGCGTTGACTCGGAACACCCGGCCGGGAGCGTCCCACGATCCCCCCACGTGGCTCACGCCTGCGAGGTGGTAGACCGCGTCCGGCCGGTGCACGCCGAGGGTGCGCCGAACGGCGCCGGCGTCGGTGACGTCGACCGGGTCCGCTCCCGCATGATCGATCACGGCCACGTCGTCGCCCGCGGCCCGCAGGTACGCGACGAGGTGGCGGCCCACGAACCCGCTCGCCCCCGTGACCAGCGCCTTCATGTCAGGCCACGGTAGAGAGCGGAGAAGTCGCCGGCGGCGCGATCCCACGAGAACCGCGCCGCCTGCTCGTGTCCCCGGGCGATCAGGGTGGCGCGCAGCGCGTCGTCGTCGAGCACCCGGTCGAGACTCTCTGCGAGGCCCTCGACGTCGGCCGGGTCGACGAGCATCGCCGCGTCCCCGAGCACCTCGGGCAGCGCCCCCGCCCGCGCGGCCACGACGGGCACGCCCGCGCTCATGGCCTCGAGGGGCGGGTGGCCGAAGCCCTCGTAGTGCGAGGGGTACGCGAAGGCGGCGGCGCCCGCGAGCAGATCCCGGCGTTCGGCCTCGGTCACGTAACCGAGCCTGCGGACGCGGTCGCGGTGGCGGGCGGTCGTGTGGGCGGTGGCGAACGCGTCGCGGTCCCACCCGTCGGGTCCGGCCACCACGAGGTACCGGCGGGCGTCGCGGCCGGCGGCTCGATCGAAGGCCCGCACCAGGGCGGGAAGGTTTTTTCGGGGCTCGATCGTGCCGAGGGCGAGGACGTAGCGGTCGGCGCCGGCAAGCGTACGGCCGGCGCTGGCGTCGCCGGCGCCGGTGCGTCGCAATCCGGGATAGACGCGCACCACGCGATCGGCGGGGAGCCCGAACTCGGTCTGCACCTCGCCACCGACGAAGTCGCTCACGACGTGCACGGATGCGTCACGGTCGAGGGCCCGGCGGATCAGGTGCGGGTACGTGAGCGTGTCGGCAGTACACATCTGCGGGTAGTGCACGAAGGTGAGGTCGTGGACCGTCACGACGGCGGGTGCACGCGCCGGCGGCGCCACGTAGTTGGTGGCGTGTACCACGTCGACCGGCCCGGTCCACCGTTCGACGGCGGGAGCGTCCATCCGGCGCCACAGGGCCCGCGCAAGCCGAGCTGGGATCGGTGCGGTGGCGGGCGCGACGCCCGGCGGGAGCGCGGCCGCGAGGTCTCGGCGGCCGCGCCAGGTGACCGCGAACACGACGATCCGCACGTCGCCACGAGCGGCGAGCGCGCTGACGAGGCCCGCGGTCAGATGGCCCACCCCCGTACGCGCGCCGAGCAGCGACGTGCCGTCGATCGCGACCCGCAGAGTCATCCCCCCGGGTGGCTACTAGATCTCGAGGGGCTCGTGCTCGATGACCTCGGCCAGGGGGAGGAAGCTGTCGGGCACACCGGCGCGCATCCTCTGGTACAGCAACGCCGCCATCGCCGCAGCCGCGATCAGCGAGCCGGACAGGAAGGCGAGCTCGACGCGGAGGAACAGGTCGTTGCCGAGCGCCGTCACCACGGCGAACCCGACGATCCCCACCACCCATGCGGTCGCGGCGCGGGCGTGGCCCATGAGCGCGATCAGCGCCTGGGCGAGCGTGAGGGCGAGGATGAAGGCGCCGCTGCCGGCGGCGAGAAGCGCGAGGTCGTTGTGGCCGAGCGTGAACTTCTCGCCGAAGAGGATCCCTCCGGCCCGCGGCCCCAGAGTGAAGCCGGCGACGACGCCGATCACGCCGATCCCCACCACGACGACGATCAGCTTTCGGAGGCCGCTGCGGAAGTCGTCGTGCCGGCCGGCGCCGGCGAGCCCGGCCAGCTTCGGGAGGAGCGCCGCCTGCACCGCCTGGAACAGCAGGATCGGTATGCGGGCGAGGAACAGACCCACGATGAAGTCGGCCACCGCGTCGCGCTGGCTGTCCTTCGCGAGCACAGTCGCGGTGAGAAACGCCGCGTACCCGAGAGCTTGCGCGAGGACCGAGCCCACAAAGAGGTAGCCGAGCGAGGTGGAAAGCTCGGAGTACGGCGCGTCGGGGCCGGGCTGGAGCAGGCCGTGCTGGCCGCGCAGGGCCCACGCGGCCGCCAGGACCGGCGGGATCGCCAGGCAGAGGCCGTAGTACACGGGCTCGTCGACGCCGGCTACCCACAGCACGATCGTCGGCAGCAGCCGGAGGACCCCTTCGACGCCGAACACCTGACCGTAGGGGCCGAACCGCCCGTTGCCCGACAGCGTCCCCCGCGTGAGGTGCTGGAACGCGTAGGTGACGAGGGCGATCGCGAAGCACAGGATCAGCAGGGTCCGGCCGTGGAAGATGTCGTCGACGAGGAACGGGCCGAGGGCGAACGACACCAGGATCAACGTCGCGGTCAACAGGGTCCCCAGGAATGCCGCCCGCCGGACCAGCGGCCGGCCGCCGATCCCGCGAGCCCGCCGGTCGGCCAGGGCGCGACCAACCTCCTGCTCGAGCGGCAGGAAGAAGCCCGGGGCGGTCACGAACACGAGCACCCACAGCCCGTTGAGCGCCGTGTAGTCGCCCTTGCTGAGGGCGCGGAACGAGACGATCTGGAAGCCGTAGGCGGTCAGCCCCGCAATGATCAGGCCGGCACCGACGGCGAACGTGCCCTCGGGAACGGCCTTTCGGGCGGCCTCGAGTGACCGCTGTGCTCGCTGTGACATGGGGGCGATCGGGTCCTGGTCGTGGCTCGGACCGGGCTTCCGGGTCGCGGCGACGCCCGGCCGAGAGTGGAGAGCATAACGGGGAACTCGGGACGTTCTCGACCGGGCCGCACCCCGTGCGAGCATGAGCGGGTGAGCACACGCCTGCTCCTCGTCCTTGCGGCGTTGACCGGGATCGCGATCCTGGCGGCGACCGCGATCCAGTTCCTCGTGGCCCAGTAGACGGGGCTCGGGGGCGCGCCCGAGAAATACGGAAGAATGTCCGTGACGGCGGCCCGAGGGGCCGAAACCGAGACGTAGCGGGGGGTGGCCGCACTGGCCGAGCAATTCGAAGTGGTGGTTGTCGGAGGCGGCCCCGGAGGCTACGCGGCCGCGCTCTACGGCGCCGCCGCCGGCCTGCGGGTGGCGGTGGTGGAGGAGCAACGGGTCGGGGGCACGTGCCTGCACCGGGGTTGTATCCCCGCCAAGGAGCTGTTGCAGACGGCGGAGGTGCTGCGCACGGTCGCCGGTGCCAAGGAGTTCGGCGTCGAGGCGGGTCAGCCCACGCTCGATCTGTCGGCGAGCCAGACTCGGAAGCAGCAGGTGGTCGACCGACTGACCAAGGGCCTCGAGGGTCTGCTCAAGGCGCGGGAGGTCAAGGTGGTGCCGGGAACGGCCTCGCTGGCGGATGGGAGCGCGCGGAACGTCCGCGTGTCCGATGGCACCGAGCTGACCGGCGACTCGCTCGTCATCGCGACCGGCTCGTTGCCGCGAGCTCTTCCCGGCCTCGACTTCGACGGCGAGCGGATCCTGTCGTCCGACCACGTGCTGATGCTCGACGAGGTGCCCCCCCGCGTCGTGATCATCGGTGGCGGGGCGATCGGGTGCGAGTTCGCGTCGCTGCTGGGCGACGTCGGCAGCGATGTCACCGTGCTCGAAGCGCTGCCGAACATCCTTCCCGGCGTCGACCCCCAGGCAGCCGACGTCGTGGGCCGCTCGTTCAAGCGGCGCGGGATCCGGGTGCATACCGACGTGAACGTCACCGGCATCGAAGGCGCCCACGAGCTCACGGTGACCTTCGACACCACCGATGGCCACGAGGAGGTCGTGGTCGACAAGGTCGTCGTGAGCATCGGGCGTCGCCCGCGCTCCGAGGGAATCAACCTCGAGGGCGCAGGCGTGGGGATCGACGAGCGCGGCTTCGTGCAGGTCGACGAGTACCTCCGCACGAGCGCGCCCGGCGTGTACGCGGTCGGTGATGTCGTCGACACCCCGCAGCTCGCGCACGTGGGGTTCGCCGAGGCCATCGTCGCGATCAAGACCATGCTGGGCGAGCCGGTCGAGCCGATCGCCTACCAGAAGGTCCCGTGGGGCATCTACTGCCATCCCGAAGTCGCGTTCAGCGGGCTCACCGAGGAGGAGGCGCGTGAGCAGGGCTACGACGTCGTCACGTCGGTGCACCGGTTCGCCGGGAACGGCCGCGCCCTGATCATCGGGGAGCCCGACGGCCTGGTGAAGGTCGTGGCTCAGCGCGACGGCCCACTCCTCGGCGTGCACATCGCCGGCCCGTGGGCTACCGAGCTACTGGCCGAGGGTTACCTGGCCGTCAACTGGGAGGCCACCGGCGCCGATCTGGGCGCTCTGATCCATCCGCATCCGACCCTGAGCGAGGTGTTCGGCGAGTCTGCGCTCGCGCTCACGGGCCGCAGCCTGCACAGCTGACAGGGGAGAGGGACCGCGTGGACATCACGATGCCGCAGCTCGGCGAGACCGTCACCGAGGGGACAATCACCCGGTGGCTCAAGCAGATCGGCGATCGCGTCGAGGCCGACGAGCCGCTCTTCGAGGTCTCGACCGACAAGGTCGACTCGGAGGTCCCTGCGCCCGGCGCGGGGTTCGTGGCCGAGATCCTGGTCCAGGAAGGCGAGACCGCCGCCGTGGGGACGCGGCTGGCGGTGCTCTCGGACGCGGCGTCGGGACCGGCGGAGGCGCCGGCCCGAGAAGCCCGGCCCGAGGTCGCTGAGCCGGCGCCGGCCCCAGAAGCCCGGCCCGAGGTCGCTGAGCCGGCGGC
>JBOGFI010000043.1:0-9570 GCA_050743365.1 Acidimicrobiia bacterium
GCGCCCGCGGGCCCGGCGTCGTCGCCGGTGACGTCGATGACGAGCACGGTGATGTTGTCCTCGCCGCCGGCGGCGTTGGCCGCCTCGACGAGCGTGTTCGCCGCCCGCTGCGGGTCGGGCTCGCCCCGGAGGATGGCGGCGATCTCCTCGGCGCGGATCATGGTCGTGAGCCCGTCGGAGCACAGGAGCATGCGGTCGCCCTCGTGGAGCTCCACGGGATAGAGGTCGACCTCCACGCCGGGTTCGATCCCGAGCGCCCGGGTGATGACCGAACGCCGCGGGTGCACCTCGGCCTGCTCGGGGGTCAGCTCGCCCCGCCGCACCATCTCCTCGACGAGGCTGTGGTCCTCGGTCACCTGGGTGAGCTCGCCGTCACGGGCGAGGTAGGCGCGCGAGTCACCCACGTGCCCGAGCAGCAGGGTCCCACCGGCCGCCAGCGTGCCCGCGGTCATGGTGGTGCCCATGCCGCGGAGACGTTCGTCGCCCGCCGACCGCTCGAGCACCGCCTCGTTGGCGCGGTCGATGGCGTCGCGGATCGGCTCGCCCGACGCCACCGCGGCGCGCAGCGCCTCCAGGGCGGTGGCGCTCGCGACCTCGCCCGCCTGGTGACCGCCCATGCCGTCGGCCACCGCGAACAGCCCCATGCGGTCGTCGACGAGGTACCCGTCCTCGTTCCCCTCGCGAACCCGGCCAGGGTCGGTCTTCTTGGCGGCGACCAGCCTCATGGGGTCACTCCGCTCGCCGTGCCGGCGGCCCGGCGCCCCCGGCTCGCTCCGTGGGCCTCACCGCACGACCTCGGCCACCGTCTGGCCGAACTGCACCTGGTCGCCCCGGCGGAGCCGGGTTGCGTGGCTGACGCGCTTGCCGTTGACGAAGGTGCCGTTGGTAGAGCCGAGGTCCTCGACGAAGCTCTCGCGGTTCCGCTGGAAGAGCCGGGCGTGGAGCGTGGAGACATAGGTGTCGTCGGCGAGGACGATCCCGCAGCCACCGCCCCGGCCGACCGTGACCTCCTCGGGGATGGGCAGCACCTCGCCCTTGCGCGAGGAGGGCTCGAGGATCCGCAGTCGGAGCGCGCCCCGCGCCTCGATGCGCTTTTCGCGACGCGGCCGCGGCGGCGGCGCCGCGCTGGGCGCGCCCGCGACCTCGGCGGCCGGCGGGTTGCGCAGCTCGAGCACGACGACCCGCACGACCCGGGCCAGGAAGAGGTACAGGAGAGCGAGGAAGCAGAACTTGAGGACGGTGAGGACGGCTTCCGACACGGCTCCGGCCTACGACGCCTCGAAGCGGATGGTGGAGGAGCCGATGACGATTCGGTCGCCGTCGGCCAAGGCGTGCTCGCGCACGGCGACACCGTTGACGGTCGTGCCGTTCATCGAGCCGAGGTCGGCGATCGTGAACCCGTCGCCGGAAGGGCGGACCTCGGCGTGGTGGCGTGACGCTCGGGCATCGTTCAGGGTGACGGCACAGTCGGGCAGCCGGCCGATCACCGCCGGCTCGTCGCCGAGCGCGAGCCGCCGCCCGTCGGGCAGCACGAGCGAGCCGACCCGGCCGCCCGTCCCCTCGGCGATCTCGGCGACCACGTCGACGTCGCCGGTGCCGAGCGCCTCGTCGGCGGCCAGGGCCACGCTCACCGGCCCGAGGAAGCTGTAGCCCTCCTCCTTGGCGTGGGCGCGGGTCGCCTCGGCGAGGTCGCGGGCGAGCTTGTCGGCGTACGACTTGAACTGCTCGAGGTCGGACGGAGCGAGGTACACGACGATGTCGTTGGGCACGACCGCCCGGCCGCTGACGCCGAGTGTCCGCCCCGCGTCGACGGCCCGGACGATCTTCCGGCCGATCTCGACGGGCTCGACGCCGCTGCGGAACGCCTTGGCGAAGGTTCCCTCGACCAGTCGCTCCAGGCGGCGCTCGAAGCCCTTGAGTCCCACGGCCGGGAGTTTACCGGCGCGCTCTTCGGATCATTCGGGCCCGGCGGAGATTCGACAACCCGCTGGTACGCTGCATCAGCCGCTCGGGCGAGTGGCGGAATTGGCAGACGCGCAGGCTTCAGGTGCCTGTGTCCGCAAGGACGTGGGGGTTCAAGTCCCCCCTCGCCCACTTCCCTTGCTTGCTACGGCCGCAGCGCGTGCTCGGAGTCGCTCGATCCGCTCGCAGGTCGGCTGTGACCCTCATGCCGCCTCCGATCGCACGCAGGGGTCGTGGCACGACTGGTTGAAGCTGGCCTGGGTGGTGGGGCGATGTGCGACCGCGCGCCGGATCGTGATCGCGGCCACGGCCCCACCCAGCACGGCGAGCCCGGCGGAGACGACGAGCGCGCGTCCGACGCCGGTGGTGAACTCCGCCGCGGTGGCATCGCCGGTGAGGCCGACTGCGACGGGGAGCACCGCAACCGACAGCAGCGCTGCGACCCGTGCCACCGCGTTGTTGACGCCCGAGCCGACACCCATGTGCCGGTCCTCCACCGCGGCGAGCACCGCCGCGGTGAGGGGAGCGACGGTCAGCGCGAGCCCCAGGCCGAGCACGGCCACGCCCGGGAGTACCCCGGCGAGGTACGAGTCGCCGGGCCCGATGCGGCTCAGCAGGAGCAGCGCGGCCGCCACCACGAGGGGCCCGACCGTCATCGGGAGACGGGGCCCGATCCGCTGCGCGAGCCGTCCTGCCCGCGCCGAGAGGAGGAGCATCAGCACCGTGATCGGCAGGAGCGCCGAGCCGACCTCGATGGCCGAGTAGCCCAGCACCGTCTGGAGCTCGAGCACGAGGAGGAAGGTGGCGGTGCCGAGGCCGGCATAGACGGCGAAGGTGGTGAGGTTCGCCCCCGTGAACTGCCGCGAGCGGAAGATCTCGAGCGGGACCAGGGGGTTGCGCTCCGCCAGCTCGACGAACGGGAAGGCGACCAGCCCCAGCGTCCCCACGGCAGCGGCGGTGAGCACCGCGGGCGACCAGCCGTTGCTCGGCCCCTCGATGAGGGCGAAGACCACTCCGGCGAAGCCGATGGTGACGGCGATCGCCCCGCGGAAGTCGGGGCGGCGGCCGGCCTCGGGATCACTGCTCTCGGGCACGTGGCGGACGGCGACCCAGACCGCCACTGCTGCCAGCGGGAGGTTGATGAGGAACACCAGCCGCCACGACACGGCGTCGACGAGCCAGCCGCCGAGGAACGGCCCGATCGCGGTCGAGACACCGGTCAGGCCCGACCACGCGCCGATCGCCGCGCCCCGGTCGTCGGTGGCGAAGCTCGCCGAGATCAGGGCGAGGCTGCCGGGAACGAGGAGCGCGCCGCCGACACCCTGGAGCGCGCGCGCGGCGATGAGCGTCCCGATGTTGGGCGCCACGCCGCACAACAGCGAGGCGACGGTGAACGCCACGAGCCCGATGACGAACACCCTCTTGCGGCCGTACTCGTCACCCAGCGCGCCGCCGAGCAGCAGGAGGGCGCTCAGCGTGAGCAGGTAGCCGTCGAGCGTCCACTGGAGGCCGGAGAGGCCGCCCCCCAGATCGCGCCGGATCGCCGGCAGCGCCACGTTCACGACCGTGGAGTCGAGGAACGCGATGCCCGACCCGAGGATGGCCGCGACGATGATCCAGCGTCCGGCGGCGCTGCCGAAGCGGACGGTTCCGGCGACCGCCCCGTCGCCGATCGCCGGCGGCCTCACGACGTGGAATGGTCCAGATCGAGCGAGCAGGAGTTGATGCAGTAGCGCTGCCCGGTCGGGCCGGGCCCGTCGGGGAACACATGGCCGAGGTGGCCACCGCAGCGGCGGCACACGACCTCGGTGCGGACCATCCCGTGGCTGCGGTCCTCCCGCAGCTCGACCGCCTCGGCGACCGCGGGCTCGGTGAAGCTCGGCCACCCGGTACCAGACTCGAACTTCGTGCCCGAGCTGAACAGCGCGGCGCCGCACGCGGCGCACCGGTACATCCCGTCGTCGTGGGAGTCCCAGTACTTCCCGGTGAAGGCGGGCTCGGTGCCCGCCTCGCGCAGCACGTGGTACTGCTCGGGGCTCAGCTCGGCCCGCCACTCCTCGTCGGTCTTCGTCATCGGTTCGCTCATCGCATCCCTCCGTCGACGTGGATCCGTCGTCTGGGCGCCCGCTTTCCCGCTCTCGGCCCTGCGGGCCGGGCCGCTCGGGCCCCGGCTCGCTGCGGCGCAGGGTACCTGCGCCGCGGGCGCTCGCCTCAGGTACCCGTTACACGGGAAGGTACGCCCACACCTCGATCTCGACGCTGGCTCCGGCCGGCAACGCCGCGACCTGCACCGTCGATCGGGCCGGGCGGTGGTCGCCGAGCGTCTCGGCGTACACCTCGTTCACGGTGGCGAAGTCACCCATGTCGGTCACGAAGATCGTGGCCTTGGCCACATCACGCGGGGTCGCGCCGCAGTCGCCGAGCACCGCCACGATGTTGGCCATCGCCTGGCGCGCCTCCGCCTCCACGCCTCCGCCGGCCAGCCCTCCGGTGGCGGTGTCGAAGCCCACCTGGCCTGCCAGCACGATCCAGTCCCCGGCTCGCACCGCCGGGGAGTACGGCCCCGCGACAGGCGGGGCGCTCGGCGTGTCGAGCGGCTCGGCGGGCACGACCGACTTGCTACTCCACCGAGGGGCCGAGGTTCCAGAGCCGGATGACCCTCGTCTCGCGCTCGTGGCCGAGGATGCTGAGGGTGGCGGTGGACAGCGCGAACAGCCGCCCGTTCTCGGGCGTCAGCCCGAGCCAGCGGGCCGTGAGCACCCGCAGGACGTGGCCGTGGGCGAAGAGGGCCACGTCGCCGCCGGCCCCGGCGGCCTCGGCGATCACCCGGTCGGCACGCGCCCCGACCTGCGCCGCGGTCTCGCCGCCGGGCACGCCGTCGTCCCACACCGTCCAGCCGGGCCGCTCCTTGCGAATGTCGGCGGTCTTCTCGCCCTCGAAATCGCCGTAGTCCCACTCGAGGAGATCGTCGGTCACCTCGGCGACGTCGCCGTAGCCGGCCCGGCCGCAGGTCTCGAAGGCGCGCGTCTTGGGGCTCGACAGGACGCGTGCGAACTGCCTGCCCCCGAGCCTGCGCCCCAGCTCCTCGGCCTGCGCCTCGCCCTCCCGGGTGAGGGGCACGTCGGTGCGGCCCGTGTGCTGCCCGGAGAGCGACCACTCGGTCTCGCCGTGCCGAACGAGCCAGACCTCGAAGCCGGCGCTCAAGGCTCGGGGTCGCGCCAGAGCTCGCCCGCGGGCAGCAGCTCCTCGGCCTCGGCCGGGCCCCACGTCCGGGGTTTGTACGGGTGGGCGGGCCCGTGGTCGGTGAGCACGGGATCGACCACGCGCCAGGTGGCCTCGACGCCGTCCTCACGCGCGAAGAGCAGCGCCTCGCCGTGCATGGCGTCGCCGATGAGGCGCTCGTACGCGCCCGCCTCGTCGGCCCCCTGGTTGCACAGGTGCAGCTCGACCGGCTCACCGACGAACTCGTCGCCGGGGGTCTTCGACCGGCATCCGAGGGCGATGACCACCCGGTCGGGGCCGAGGCGGAAGCGAAGGTAGTTGGTGTCGTCGGGAGCGGGCTCGTCCTCGGCGAACACCTGCTGCGGCGGGCGCTCGAGCTCGACCAGGACCTCGGTGGCGGTCACCGGGAGGCTCTTGCCGGCCCGGATGAAGAACGGGACACCCTCCCAGCGCCACGAGTCGATGAACAGCCGCACCGCGGCGTAGGTCTCGACGTCGGAGCCGGGCGCCACGCCGTCCTCGTCGTGGTACCCGTCGAACTGGCCCCGCACCAGGTCGTCCGGGGCCAGGGTGCGCATGGCCCGGAACACCTTCTCCTTCTCGTCTCGCAGCGCCTCGGGACCCGTTCCCACCGGCGGCTCCATGGTCAGCATGCCGGTCGTCTGGAGCAGGTGGTTCTGCACGACGTCCCGCAGCGCGCCGACCTCCTCGTAGAACTTGCCGCGGCCCGCCACCCCGAAGTCCTCCGCCATCGTGATCTGCACGCCGCGGACGTAGTTCCGGTTCCAGATGGGCTCGAGGAAGGAGTTGGCGAAGCGGAAGTAGAGGAGGTTCTGCACCGGCTCCTTGCCGAGATAGTGGTCGATCCTGAAGATCGACGGCTCGGGGAACACGCTGTGCAGCACCTCGTTCAGCTCGCGCGCTGACGCGAGGTCGCGGCCGAACGGCTTCTCGACGATCACTCGAGCATCCTTCGAGCACCCGGACTTCCCGAGGCCCTCGACCACGGTCGGGAACAGGCTGGGCGGGATGGCGAGGTAGTGCGCCGGTCGCTCCGCGCCGTCGAGCGCCTTGTACAGCGCGCTGAAGGTCTTGACGTCGCGGTAGTCGCCGTCGACATAGCGGAGCGCGTCGGAGAGCGTGACGAACGCGCCGTCGTCATCGACGCCGCCGCCGTGCTCCTCGATGCTGTCACGAGCACGCTTACGGAGATCGTCGACGCCCCAGTCCGACGACGCCACCCCGATCACGGGCACCGCGAGCTCCCCGCGCTTCGTCATGGAGTAGAGCGCCGGGAAGATCTTCTTGTACGCGAGGTCGCCGGTGGCGCCGAAGAAGACCAGCGCGTCGGAGGCCGCGCTCAAGACGACTTCTCCAGATGGCCGCCGAACTGCCTACGCATGGCCGACTGGAGCCGGTTCGCGAACGTGGCGTGACCCTGCGAGGCGAAGCGCGAATAGAGGGCGGCCGTGAGCACCTCGGCCGGCACGCCCTCCTCGACCGCGGCCTGCACGGTCCAGCGGCCCTCCCCGGAGTCGGACACGCGACCCGAGTAGCCGGCCAGATCGGGCGACTCGGCGAGCGCCGCCGCGGTCAGGTCGAGGAGCCACGAGCTCACGACGCTCCCGCGCCGCCACACCTCGGCCACCTCCTTCGTGTCGATGTCGTAGCGGTAGAACTCGGGGTTTTGGAGCGGAGCCGTCTCCGCGTCCTTCTCCTGCTCCCGCGTCCCGACGTCGGCGTCGTCGAGGATGGCCAGGCCCTCGGCGTAGGCGGCCATGATCCCGTACTCGACCCCGTTGTGGACCATCTTCACGAAGTGGCCGGCGCCGTTGGGCCCGCAGTGAAGGTAGCCCTGCTCGGCGGTGGTTGGGCCGCCGCTCCGCCCGGGTGTGCGCGGCGCGGTGTCGATACCGGGGGCGATGGTGGCGAAGATCGGGTCGAGGCGCTTCACGACCTGCTCCTCGCCGCCGATCATCAGGCAGAAGCCGCGCTCGAGCCCGAACACCCCGCCGCTGGTGCCCACGTCGACGTAGTGGATGCCCGACCGCTCGAGCTCCTTCGCCCGGGCGATGTCGTCGCGGTAGAACGAGTTGCCGCCGTCGATGATGATGTCGTCGGCTGCGAAGTGCTCAGCGAGATCGGTCACAAGCCGGCCGGTCACTCCGGCCGGGACCATCACCCACGCAGCCCGCGGCTTGGTGAGCTTCGATGCGAAGTCGGCGAGCGACGACGCCCCGGTCGCGCCCTCGGACTCGAGCGCCTTCACCGGCTCGGGGGTCCGGTTGTAGACGACGCACTCGTGACCGTCGCCCATGAGCCGCCGCACCAGGCCGGCGCCCATGCGCCCGAGGCCGATCATCCCCAGCTGCATCGATGCGTCCTCCTTTTCTCGCTTATCTCGCTTCCTCCGCTCGCCGCATTAGCTTCGCGGACTTCGGGGCAGGCGCACGACTCAGCGACGGGCGCGATACCTCCGGATCAGCGCGTTCGTCGAGCTGTCGTGCGAGAGCGCGGGCTCCGGGCCGGGCTCGAGCTGGGGGACGATCCGGTTGGCCAGCACCTTGCCCAGCTCGACGCCCCACTGGTCGAACGAGTTGATGTCCCAGATCGTGCCCTGCGTGAGCACCTTGTGCTCGTAGAGGGCCACGAGCTGCCCCAACACATAGGGCGTGAGCCGCTCGGCGAGGATGGTGTTGGTCGGGCGGTTGCCCTCGAACGTTCGATGCGGCACCTGGAAGGCGGGCACGCCCTCGGCCTCGACCTGCTCACGCGTCTGCCCGAACGCGAGCGCCTCGGTCTGGGCGAAGAAGTTCGCCATCAGCAGGTCGTGGTGGTCGCCGACGTCGTGATTGGGGCGCACGAAGCCGATGAAGTCGCAGGGGATGAGCTTCGTGCCCTGGTGGATCAGCTGGTAGAAGGCGTGCTGGCCGTTGGTGCCGGGCTGGCCCCACACGACGGGCCCGGTCTGCACAGTGACCCGGTTTCCCCGGAGGTCGACCGACTTGCCGTTGCTCTCCATGTCGAGCTGCTGGAGGTACGCGGTGAGTCGCCACAGGTACTGGCTGTACGAGAGGATCGCCTGGGTCTCGGCACCGAAGAAGTCGCCGTACCAGATGCCGATGAGGCCGAGCAGCACCGGTAGGTTCGACTCGAACGGCGCGGTGCGGAAGTGCTCGTCGATGGCATGGAAGCCGGCGAGCATCTCGCCGAAGTGGTCGGGGCCGACTGCGATCATGAGCGACAGCCCGATCGCCGAGTCGTAGGAGTACCGGCCGCCGACCCAGTCCCAGAACTCGAACATGTTCTGGGTGTCGATCCCGAACTCGGCGACCTTCTCGGCATTGGTCGACACCGCGACGAAGTGGCGCATAACGGCCTTCTCCTCGCCGACCCGATCGAGCAGCCAGGAGCGGGCCGTACGCGCGTTGGTGAGCGTCTCGAGCGTCGTGAAGGTCTTGGAGCAGACGACGAACAGGGTCTCCTCGGCGTCGAGGTCTTGGGTGGCCTCCCAGATGTCGGTCCCGTCCACGTTCGAGACGAAGCGGAACGTCATCGATCGGTCGCTGAAGTCCTCGAGGGCGGCATAGGCCATCGCCGGGCCGAGGTCGGAGCCGCCGATGCCGATGTTGACGACGTTGCGGATGCGCTTGCCCGTGTGGCCGGTCCACTCGCCCGAGCGGACCCGCTCCGAGAAGCCGGCCATCTTGCGCAACACGGCGTGCACTTCGGGCACGACGTCGACACCGTCGACTACGAGCGACTCGCCCTCGGGTGCGCGGAGCGCGACGTGGAGGACGGCGCGGTCCTCGGTGACATTGATCTTCTCGCCCGCGAACATGGCGTCGATGCGGCTGCGCAGGCCGGCCCTCTCGGCGAGGGCGCACAGCAGCTCGAGGGTTTCGTTCGTGAGCCGGTTCTTCGAGTAGTCGAGGAAGAGGCCGTCAACCTCGGCCGTCAGGCTCTCGCCCCGGCGCGGGTCCGCTACGAACAGGTCGCGCAGGTGATGGTGCTTGACCTGCTCGTAGTGGTCGCTGAGGGCCTTCCACTCGGGAGTCTCGGTGATCACTGTCATCGGATTCTTCCAGGATGGGCGTGTCACCGCCGATGCGTACAGCCTCTCAGAGGCTGTACGCCTCGAGGAGGCGCAGCCACACCTCGCTCAGGGTGGGGAAGCTCGGCACCGCGTGCCACAGCCTCTCGAGCGGCACCTCGCCGACGACGGCGATCGTGGCCGAGTGCACGAGCTCGGCGACACCGGGCCCGGTGAACGTGGCGCCGACGACCACGCGCCGCTCCTCGTCGACGACGAGCTGCGCCGTGCCCTGCACGCCCTCGCCGTGCGTCGACGCCCCCGCGACGCTGCCGACCGGATAGGTGACGACC
>JBOGFI010000044.1:0-3238 GCA_050743365.1 Acidimicrobiia bacterium
TCTCGCGGCCGCTCGCGGGGACCGGCGTAGGCCACGCCGCCTACCGAGGGCGGGCGCGGGTGGCGCGCCACCCCGAGGAGGCCATCGAGCGCCTCGAGCCCGGTGACGTCCTCGTGACGCCCACGACGACGCCCGCGTTCAACGCCGTGCTCGCCATCGCCGGCGCCCTGGTGGTCGAGGAGGGTGGGCTCGTGTCGCACGCCGCCATCACCGCTCGCGAGCTGGGCTTGCCGGCCGTCGTCGGTGTGCCGGGCGCGCTCGCGGCCATCTCCGACGGCGACGAGGTCGAGGTCGACCCGGTGGCAGGCCGTGTGAGCGTCGTGGCAGCCGCGGGCGCGCGCCCTGGTGACGGCTGAGGGTGCGGAAATCGCAACCTGCGCAGTCGTGGGCACGCGCCAACGTTCGTATTCTCTACCCGTGTCCCAATTCGTGGACGAGGCGCAGGTCAACCTGCGAGGAGGAGACGGCGGCGCGGGGGCGATCTCGTTCCGCCGTGAGGCGCACGTCCCCCGGGGTGGGCCCGACGGCGGCGACGGCGGTGCCGGCGGCGACGTGATCCTCGAGGCCGACCGCAACGTGGCATCCCTCCTGGCCTTCCGCGACCATCCCCACCGAAGGGCGAAGGCCGGTACGCACGGCTCGGGCCGGAAGCGCCAGGGTGCCACCGGTCCCGACCTGGTCGTGAGGGTGCCGGAGGGCACGGTGGTGAGAAGCCGTGAGGGTGACCTCCTCGCCGACCTCGTCCGTCACCGCGACCGGTACGTCGCGGCCTGTGGGGGACGCGGAGGCCGGGGCAATGCCCGCTTCCTCTCGAACGCCCGGCGCGCGCCCGGCTTCGCCGAGCAGGGCGAGTACGGCGAGGAGCGCTGGCTCCGCCTCGAGCTCCGGCTCATGGCCGACGCCGCCCTGGTCGGGTTCCCCAACGCGGGAAAGTCCACGTTGATCTCGGCCGTGAGCGCGGCGAAGCCCCGGATCGCCGACTACCCCTTCACCACCCTCGAGCCTCACCTCGGGCTGGTGCGGTTCCACGAGCACGAGTTCGTGCTCGCGGACATCCCCGGGCTTATCGAGGGCGCCGCCGTTGGTCGCGGCCTGGGCCACCGGTTCCTCCGCCACGTCGAACGTGCCCGGGTGCTGGTGGTGCTCCTCGACCTGGCGAACCTCGAGGGGCATAGCCCGGCCGACCAGGAGCGGGTGCTGCTCGACGAGCTTGCCCGGTACCGCCCCGAGCTCCTCGACCGGCCGCGCCTCGTGGTGGGCAACAAGTCCGACGTGGCCACGTTCGGCTTCGGGGGCCTGCGCATCTCGGC
This sequence comes from Acidimicrobiia bacterium, assembly GCA_050743365.1. Classification (GTDB taxonomy): domain Bacteria; phylum Actinomycetota; class Acidimicrobiia; order IMCC26256; family JACDBD01; genus JBOGFI01. The sequence goes on from JBOGFI010000044.1 coordinate 1,311, forward strand.
GGTCACCCGTGACGGCCTCGATCGCCTGCTCGGCGACCTCGCCGCGACCATCGCCGCCGCACGGGACGACGGGGCCGCCGAGCCGGAGCCGTTCGTCGTCCATCGCCCCCGAGAGTCGGGCTTCTCGGTCGACCGCGACGTCGACGGCGCGTGGCGCGTCAGCGGCCGGGCCGCCGAGCGTGTGGTCGCCATGGCCGACCTCACCAACGCCGAGGCCGTCGCCTACGTGCAGGAGCGGTTCCGACGCATGGGTGTGGAGCGCGCACTGGCTCGGGCCGGTGCCCGCGAGGGTGACGTCGTGCGCGTCGGCCCCGTCGAGCTCGAGTACGTCGAGGGCTTCGGGTGATCCCCGTTCCGACGCGAGCGGCGGTGTGATGAAGACCGTGGTCAAGGTGGGCACGTCGTCGATCACGACGGAGGCGGGCGAGCTCGACGATCGCGCGGTGCTGAAGCTCTGCGGCGACGTGGCCGCGGCTCGGCACGGCGGGCACGACGTCGTGCTCGTGTGCTCGGGGGCGATCGCGGCGGGGTTGCCCGCGCTCGGGCTGACCGCGCGGCCCGCCGACGTGGGCACCTTGCAGGCTGTCGCGGCCGTGGGGCAGCCCCGGCTCATGGAGCGGATGGGGGCGATCCTCGCCCAGCACGGGTTGACCGCAGGGCAGGTCCTGCTCACACCGCACGACTTCGTGCAGCGCGCCCAGTACCTCCACGCCCGGGAGACCCTCCGGCGGCTTCTTGACCTCGGCGTGCTCCCCATCGTCAACGAGAACGACACCGTGGCTGACGACGAGATCCGCTACGGCGACAACGACCGCCTCGCCGCGCTGGTCTCGCACCTGGTCGGCGCCGACCTGCTCGTGATGCTGACCGACACGCCCGGCCTCTTGACCGCCGACCCCCGTCTCGACGCCGAGGCGTCGCTCATCGAGGAGATCGCCGAGGTCGACGCCGCCCTGGAGTCGGTCGCGGGCGGGTCGGGCACCGCCCGTGGGAGCGGAGGGATGGCCAGCAAGCTGGCGGCCGCCAAGATCGCAGCCTGGTCGGGTGTCCGGACCGTCATCGCCGCCGCCGGCGCGCCGGGCGTGGTGCTCGCCGCCGTCCAGGGGGAGCCGGTCGGCACGTCGATCCACCCGCGGCGGCAGCGGCTGCCGAGCCGGAAGCTGTGGATCGCCTTCGCGAGGGGCGCCGCCGGTCGTGTCGTGGTCGATGCCGGTGCCGAGCGCGCGCTGCGCCACGACGGCCGGTCGCTGCTCCCCGCGGGCGTCCGGGGCGTCGAGGGCGCGTTCGACGCCGACGAGGCCGTCGAGGTGGTGGGGGAGGACGGGCGGCCGTTCGCCAAGGGCCTCGTGCGGTTCTCGGCCGATGGACTGCGCACCGTGGCGGGCCGTCGCACCGGAGATCTGCCCGAGGGCACCCCCCACGAGGTGATCCACCGCGACGACCTGGTGGTCCTGCCCTGATTCCTCGCTCGCGGCGGGTGCCGAGCGGCGGCAAGTTTCTCTTGCGCGTTCGTGTGGCGTCCGTCACACTACGACGCCACAACCAGGCGTCACCTGGTCCTCGTCGCCGGCCGACGGGGGGAGGGCCCTCCGCCGAGGGCCTCGCAACGGCCGGCGAGGAGCGGGGGGCGCAGTGAGGTCGGGCCACCGCCTCGCAGTGACGCGCTGCGCCGCAAGGCTGCGCCGTCAGCTCCGAGGCGGGCACTCCGACTTCACTGCCCCCCCGATTTTCTTGCCCAAGAACTAGACCGAACGGTCAAGAGAGAACGGTAGACTCGGCGCCGATGCCCGCTGTCTCCGAGCCCGGCGTTCGCGAGCTGGGCCGCCGGGCGCGTGCGGCGTCCCGCCGGCTCGCCGCCGCCACCACCGCCGAGAAGGATGCCGCCCTCCTCACCGCGGCCGACCTGCTGCTTGAGCGCGCCCCGGAGC
>JBOGFI010000045.1:0-4802 GCA_050743365.1 Acidimicrobiia bacterium
GTCGTGCGCCGCGACGAGGCCGACGGCCTGGGCGAGGCGGGCGGGGCCGGAGCACAGGTCGCGTTCGCGCCTTGCCGCAGGCCGGCGAGCCCGGATCGCGTCGAGGCCCTCGACGGGCGCGGCGGCGCGCAGAAGCACCGCGCTAGCCCAGCCCGACGCTCCGCACACGACGTTGGCGCAAAAGTGCATGCCGTAGGTGAAGTACACGTAGAGGTGCCCGGGCGGGCCGAACATCACGGCGTTGCGCCGCGTCGGGCCCCGGTACGCGTGGCTCGCCGGGTCCTCGGCGCCGGCGTAGGCCTCCACCTCGACCAGCCGCACCGCGAGCGGGCCGACCTCGGGGTCGTCATGGACGAGCAGCTTGCCCAGCAGCTCGGGCGCGACCTCTCGTGCATCGCGTGCGTAGAACGACCGAGGGAGCACCCGCCCGCGAGCTCGCCTCACCGTCCGAGCCAGCTGCGCTGCTCCTTCAACCGGGCCCGCGCCTCCGTGAGCTGCTGCCTCAGCGGCTTCGGCCCCGCGCCACCCGGCGTCGTGCGACGCTGCACGGCCTGTCCCGGCTCGAGCAAGGCGAGGGCGTCGGGCCCCAGGCGGGGGTCGGTCATCACCAGCTCGTCGAAGGGAACGCCGCGCTCGGCCGCCTGCCGGACCAGCGCCCCCACCGCCGCGTGCGCCTCCCGGAAGGGCACTCCCTGCTCCACGAGCAGCTCGGCGAGATCGGCGGCGGCCGCGGTGGGGTCGTCGGCTGCGGCCTGCATCCGCTCGACGACGAACTCGGCCGTCGCCAGCAGGCCCGTCATGGCAGCCAGCGCCCGCGAGCAGGTGTCGAGCGCGTCGAACAACGGCTCCTTGTCGCCCTGGAGGTCCCGGTTGTACGCGAGCGGCAGCCCTTTCAGGGTGGCGAGCACACCCGTCAGGTGACCGATCAGGCGGCCCGCGCTCCCCCGGGCCAGCTCGCCCACGTCGGGGTTCTTCTTCTGCGGCAGCATCGACGATCCGGTGCTGTACGCGTCGCTGAGCACGAGGAAGCCGAACTCCTCGCTCGACCACAGCACGATCTCCTCGCCGAGCCGCGACAGGTGGACCTGGGTGACCGCGGCGACGAAGAGCGCCTCGGCGACGAAGTCGCGGTCGGACACCGCGTCGAGGGAGTTCTCGAACCGGCGGGCGAAGCCGAGCTCGCCGGCCACGAAGTCGGGGTCGAGGGGGAGGCTCGAGCCCGCCAGCGCGCCCGCGCCCAACGGCGACACGTCTGCTCGTTCGAGGGTGGACCGCCACCGCTCGATGTCGCGCGCGAGCGCCCAGAAATGCGCGAGGAGATGGTGCCCGAGCAGCACCGGCTGGGCCCGCTGGAGGTGCGTGTAGCCCGGCAGGTACACGTCGCCGGCCTCCCCGGCCCGCCGCACCAGGACGTCCTGGAGGTCATGGACCCCCGCCGCGACCGCGCGTCCCTCCCGGCGCAGGTAGAGGCGCAGGTCGAGCGCCACCTGGTCGTTGCGGCTCCGGCCCGTGTGCAGCTTCGCCCCCGCTGCCCCGGCCAGCTCCGTGACGCGGCGCTCGACGGCGGTGTGGATGTCCTCGGCGTCGAAGGGGAACTCCCCTGCGGTCAGCTCCTCCTCGACGCGATCGAGCGCGACCAGGATCGCTCTCTCTTCGTCTGGTGTAAGGAGGCCGACACGGGCGAGCATGCGGACGTGCGCCCGGGACCCGGCGATGTCGTCCGTGGCGAGACGACGATCGAAGGACAGGCTCGCGGTGAACCTCAACAGCTCCTCGGACGGGCCATCGGCGAAGCGACCGTGCCAGAGTGGCCGGGGCTCGCTCATCCACCCGCCTTCCGGTGCGGCAGCTCGTCGCGCTGGCGCCGGGCCCACGTCTCGACCGACAGGCCCCAGAGGCGCACGAACCCAGCGGCGTCCTCGTGGCGGAACGCGTCCTCGGCCTCGTACGTGGCGAGCTCGTAGTCGTAGAGGCTGCGCTCGGCGCGCCGGCCGACGGCGAAGCACCGCCCGGGCTCCAAGCGCAGCCGCACATCGCCCGTGACGTGGCGTTGGGTGGACCCCACGAACGCGTCGAGCGCCTCCCGCAGCGGCGAGAACCACAACCCGTCGTAGACGAGCTCCGCGTAACGGGTCTCGAGCCGGCTCTTCTCGCGCATGACATCGCGCTCCAGCGTGATCGACTCCAGATCGGCGTGCGCGGCGATCAGCGCCAACGAGCCAGGGCACTCGTAGGTCTCCCGGCTCTTGATGCCGACGCGCCGGTTCTCCACCATGTCGACTCGGCCCCAGCCGTACGCACCGACGATCTCGCTCAGGCGCGGGATCATCTCGTGCAGCTCGGCGCCCTCGCCCTCGAGCGCGACCGGTACGCCCTGCTCGAAGCGCACGACGAGCTCGCGTGGACCGGCCGGCGCGCCCGACACCGCGCGGGTCAGCTCGTACACGTGGTCGGGAGGCGCGGCCCAGGGGTCCTCCATCTCCCCGCACTCGATCGTCCGCCCGACCAGGTTCTCGTCCACCGAATACGGCCGGTCACGGGTCACGGTGACAGGGATCTCGAAGCGGCGGGCGTACGCGATCGAGTCATCGCGGGTCAGGCCCCACACCCGCACGGGAGCCAGCACCTCGAGGTCGGGCGCGAGGGCCCGCACCGACACTTCGAAACGCACCTGGTCGTTGCCCTTCCCGGTGCACCCGTGCGCCACCGCATCGGCGCCGTGCTCGCGAGCGGCGGCGACGAGATGGCGCGCGATCACCGGCCGCGAGAGGGCGGAGACGAGCGGGTACTTGCCCTCGTAGAGTGCGTTGGCGCGGACGGCGGGCGCCACGAACTCGCGCGCGAACTCGGCCCGAACGTCGGCCACGATCGCCTCGACCGCGCCCGCCGCGAGCGCGCGCTCGCGGATGGCGTCGAAGTCGCCCCCCTGACCCACGTCGGCTGCCAGCGCGATCACCTCGGCACCCCACTCCTCCGCGATCCAGCGGACCGCGACGGAGGTGTCGAGCCCGCCGGAGTACGCGAGCACCACGCGTCTGGCCATCGGTCCTCCCTACAGCCCGGCCAGGGCCGCGAGCTCTCCTGCGACCTTCGCGCCGCCGGCCTGCTCGGCACACACGAGAACAACCGTGTCGTCACCGGCGACACTGCCGAGCACGTCGGTCAGGCCGGCCCGGTCGAGCGCAGAGCCGATCACGTGCGCGGAGCCCGGCGGCGTCCGGAGCACGACGAGGTTGCCGCTCCACGCCACCTCGACCACGAACTCTCCCATCACCCGGCGCAGGTGGTCGTCGGGGACGCGGCCCTCCTTGGCGTGCTCGGGGATCGCGTAGGCCGTCGCTCCGCCCGGGATCCGGACCTTCACCGCCCCGAGCTCCTCGAGGTCGCGGCTCACCGTCGCCTGGGTGGCGACGATACCGTCGGCGGCCAGCAGCTCGACGAGCTGTGCCTGGCTCGACACCGCCTGGTCCTCGAGCAGCTTGGCGATCCGGTGCTGCCGCTGCGGCTTCCCCAGCGTCGCGATGTCTATCGCTCCGCTCGCCTCGGGCGCCGGGATACCCGGCACCCGCCCTTCGGGCCGCTCGCTCCGCATGCTCCGCTGCGCGCCGCCCCTTCGGGCCGGTGCTCGCTGCGCCCGCACATCATCCGTCTCCTACCACGTGTGCCAGGAGGGCGCGGGTGGCGTGCATGCGGTTGGCCGCCTGCTGCCAGACGACGGACGCCGGGCCGTCGATGACCTCGGCCACCACCTCCTCGCCCCGGTGTGCGGGCAGGCAGTGCAGGAAGCGGGCCTGGTCCCCCGCCAGCGCCATGAGCTCGCCGTCCACCTGGAAGCCGGCGAAGGCCGCCCGCCGGGCGTCCTGCTCGGCCTCCTGGCCCATCGACGTCCAGACGTCGGTGTAGACGGCGTCGGCGCCCTTCACCGCCTCGTACGGGTCGTTGGTGACCTCGACGGAGCCACCGAGGTTGCGGGCCCGCTCCACGACGTCGTCGTCGAGCTCGTAGCCCGGCGGTGACGCCACCGTGAGCTCGACGCCGGAGAGCGCGGCGCCGAACGCAAGCGACGCGGCCACGTTGTTGCCGTCGCCCACGAAGACCAGCCGCCGGCCCTCCAACGACGACAGGCACTCGTGCAGCGTCAGGTAGTCGGCCAGTGCCTGGCACGGATGGGCGCGGTCGGAGAGCAGGTTGACGACGGGGACCTCGACCGCGCCCGCCATGGCCTCGAGGGTCCCGTGGTCGAAGACCCGCGCCGCGATCACGTCGCAGTAGCCCGCCAATGTCCGCGCCACGTCCTCCGCGCTCTCGCGCACGCCGATGCCCACCTCCTCGTCCCGGATGTAGACGGGGTGACCGCCCAGGCCGACGACCGCCATCTCGGTCGACGTCCGTGTGCGGGCCGACGGTTTCTCGAACAGCAGGGCCACGCCCCGGCCGGACAGCAGCCTCGGGATCGCGTCGGGATGGCTTTTCCAGGCCTCGGCCCGATCGAGCACCTCGGTGAACGCCGCCGGTGTGAGGTCGTCGACCTGGAGGAAGTCGCGCCTGTCGCTCACGAGTCCGCCTCCGCCAGGACGGTCCCGAGGATGCCAACCGCCTCGTCGATGTCGTCGTCGGAGACCAGGAGCGCCGGCGCCAGCCGCACTGCCGTAGGGGTCACCGCGTTGACGAGCAGACCGCGCTCCCGGCAGCCAGCCTCGGCCGCCTTCGCGTCGTGACCGCCGGCCAGCTCGGCGGCGACGAGGAGCCCGGCCCCCCGCACGTCCGCCACTGCCGGGAGCGCACGCAGCGCGGCCGCGAGT
>JBOGFI010000046.1:0-4258 GCA_050743365.1 Acidimicrobiia bacterium
CGCTTCAGCGGCGCCTGGGCGCGGACGGCGGCGGCGGCGCAGCGCCTGAACGTGCCGCTGACCGCGATCGCCGTGGGCTCAGACCTCGTCCAGATCGGCCTCGTCGCCGAGAGCACAGCGCGCCAGCTCGACGAGATCGAGCAGAACAAGAACATGAGCCGCGAGGAGAAGGACCGGGCAAAGGCGCTGCTTCTCTCCCAGCTCGCGCTGGTCGGCGGCCTCGGCGCGCTGACTGTCAAGGGCACGATCCAGGGCTTCGGCAAGGGCCACAAGCTGGTCCTCTCACCCGGCCCGGAGGGCCTGCCGGTGGCCTCGACCACCGTGGTCAAGGAGTCGTTGATCATCGACTCCAACGCCGCGATCGCGCTGCGCAAGCGCGCCGCCGGCGAGCCGCTGCAGGAGGGCGAGAAGGCGCTGCTCAAGAAGCTGGACGCGATGGGCGGCGAGCTGCGGATCGCCGACACGACGGTCGCCGAGGCCACCGCCAAGGGCCACGCTCCAGGGCCGCAGCAGGGCTTCGGCATTGCGGCGGCGCGCGACAGCAAGGAGTACCAGGCGGTGCTGAAGGAGCTGACCGACGCCGGGGTGGGCGGCGGCAAGGGCGCCCTCGACCGCGAGATCATCTCCGACGCCTTCTTCGCCATCGGCGAGAAGGGCGTGATCCCCAGGTTCGCCACGATGGACGGGAAGGTCTACAAGCGCCTCTACGACATCCGCATCAAGACCACCAACGAGCCGCCGCTCAACAAGCTGGGCAAGCAGCTGCCGGAGAAGTTCCCGGACGGCTTCGAAGTGACGATCCATGGCCGCACGATCAAGGTCGTCCCGCTGCCTAGCAAGTAGGAGCGGCTCGATGGCGTTCGACATCCTCGCGGCCCACCTGACCTGCCCCGTGTGCGGTGAGACCTCGCCCGACGACGGCTCCACGGAGATGCAGACCAAGCTCCGCCGCGAGCCCCAGATGGCCGTGCTGCGAGTCGGTGACGCCTTCGAGTTCGAGGTCGACGAAGCCCCGGACGCCGGCTACTACCTCCTGCGCCGCCCCGAGCCCGGAGAGCCGGTCCGCATCCTCCAGACCTGGGTCTGCCCCGCCTGCGGGACCACCTTCAACTGGGCCGAGGTCGAGGTCCGCGAGGGCCTGCTGGCCGCCATCCGCGCCGTCCCCGACCTGGAGAGCGCTCTCGCACGCGCCCACCTCGTCGACGACGACGCCCGCTATCTCGTCGCCGAATGGCTTGGGGCGGCCGCCGCCGTCGACCTCGACGCCGACCGCATCACCGCGGCGCTGCGGGAGCGGGCGGCGCGCCCGGCGTAGCGGTGGCAGACGGAGCGGCGATAGCGTCGAACCATCCAACCGTGGGCTGCCATGGCCTGCCGGTTTTGACGACGGCGAAGGACCACACCTCATTCCGCTTTACTGCGGGGCGCCCTCGTCGACGTGTGCCCTGTAGTTGAGCCCGATGCAGACGACGAGCGCGGCGAACCGACGCTCGGCGTGGGAGCAGCTCGCGCACCGGCTCACTCGCGGCCGGTGCCCAGCGGGCGCAGCGCGATGTCGAAATCGCACGTCAGGTGGTCGCCCTGCCGCTCGAGCGGCCTCACGAGCGCCGGCTTGACCGCCCCGATCGTGTCGTTCTCCAGATGCGGGTCGCCCGGGAAGAAGACCTGCGTGACGAGCGTCTGATGCCCGGGCGCCGTGACCTTGAAGTGGATGTGCGCCGGGCGCCACGGGTGCTGGCCCATCGCCTCGAGGTAGCGGCCGACGGGCCCGTCGGTGGGCACCGTGTACGGCGTCGGGACCATGGTCTGGAACTGATACGCGCCCGATTCCTCCATGCGCATGCGCCCGCGGAAGTTGCTCGCGGGCTGCCTGGGGTCCCAGAAGTCGTAGCCGTTCGGCCCCGTCTGCCACACGTCGACGACCGCCTCCGGGAGCGGCGCGCCGTCCGTCGACGTCACGTTCCCGCGAACGAGGAGGACGTCGCCGTCCCCCATCCCCTCGTACTCCTCGTAGATCTTGGCGGGCTTCTCCCGCCAGGGCGGGTCGTCGCGGTACATCGGGCCCTCGACGTCGCTCGCCGTGGCGCCGGACTCGTCTCCGCCGTGCGACAGCGCGTCGATCACCACCGACGTCCTGGTGACGTCCGAGAGCAGGATGAACTCGTCCGCCCTGCCGACCTCGGTGAGGAACGCGAGCGCCGCATGCCACTCCTCCTCGGTCACGCGGTGCCGCTCCAGCACCTCGTGGATGGCCGCCAACATGTCCGGCACCACCTGTGCCAAGCGCTCGCTGTGAACCGTGCTCATTGCTTCCATTGCGCCGCTCCTGCGTCCCACTCGGTGTACTGGTACGGGTTCTCGAGGATCTTGCGCTCGGGGATCTCCGGGTGCATGCCGCCCGTCCACTTCTCCTCCCCCAGCTCGCGCATCGCGAACTCGACCGTCTCCTCGACCGCCTGGCGCACCCGCGACAGGTCGATCCCGACGAGCTCGCCCGCGTGCTTCACGACGCGGCCGTTGACGATGACGGTGTGGACGTCCGCCCGCTGCGCCTGGAAGGCGACGTGGCCGTACGGATGCAGCACGGGGAACATGACGGGTGAGCCGTCGTTCTTGACGAGCACGACGTCGGCCTTCTTGCCCTTCTCGAGGCTGCCGACGACCGCGTCGAGGCGCAGCGCCCTGCTGCCGCCGCGGGTCGCCCAATCCACCACGTGCTCGGCGCGCAGGTGGTGGTTCGTGACCGTGTCCTGCCGCTTGTGCGCCTCCAGGTGCTCGCGCGAGCGGTCGGCGCCGAGCGTCGAGCGCATGGCGCAGAACAGGTCACCGCTCCACCACACGCTCGTGTCCATCGACAGCGATACCGGGATGTCGTGCTGGCGCAGCCGCCACGTCGGGGGATAGCCCTGCCCGGCGCTCTGCTCGCTCTCGGTCGAGACCGACACCGAGCCGCCCGTGGCCGCGATGCGGTGATACGAGTCCTCTTCGAGCGTCGCGGCGTGCACGTAGATGTTCTCGGGCGTCATGAACCCGTGCTCGTGCATCAGCCGGATACCGTCGTCGTTGGTCGCGCCCCACACGCCGGCGTGCGTCGTCACCGGCACTCCCAGTTCGCGCGCGACCTTGAACGCCTCCTGCTCCGGGAACTCGGGGTCGCCGGTGACGTCGAAGGCCATCTGGAAGCCGAGCATGTCGCTGCCGCTGAACCGCCGCTCCACGAACGAGCGGAACTCCGGCCTGGTGGACCACTCCCAGGGACCGGCCTGGATGTTGCCGTACGCCAGGACGAACCGGCCCGGCACGGCTTCCAGTGCGTCGACGGCGGCGTCGGCGTGCTCGGTGGTCTGCAGTCCGTGGGACCAGTCGACGGTGGTCGTGACGCCGGCGTCGAGCGACTCCACCGCAGAGAGCAGGTTGCCGGCATGGATGTCTTGCGGCCGGAAGGTCTTGCCGTGCTCGAGGTAGTACCAGACGAAGTACTGCGTCAGCGTCCAGTCGGCACCATACCCACGCATGGCCGTCTGCCACATGTGGCGGTGCGTGTCCACCATCCCCGGCATGACGATGCCGCCGGTGGCATCGATCTCGACGGTGCCGTCGGGGACCTCCAGTCCTCGCCCCACCGCGTCGATCCGTTCGCCGTTCACCAGGACATCGGCGTCCGTCAGAACGGACCGCCGGGCGTCCATCGTCAGCACGGTCCCGTTCCGGAACACGATCGGTCGGCCCGCCTCGAAGGTACTGGGCTGTGTCACGACGGCCATCTCCCTCTCATCCACCCACATTGACGATCCGATTCTTGGCGGACGTCTGTCCGCATCGTGGTCTAAGCTTGTGGGGGACATACTGTGACCGGGGCCACTTCCTGTCAAGGGTGAGCCTTCAAGTTCCACGATCACCATCACGGAGGCTTAGGGAAAGAAGCCGGAGCCCGACGGCGCACCTGGCGTTAGGCTCGATCCGATCCATGGTCCGTAGCCCGTCCCGACTCATCGGCCCCGGCCGCCAGGAGTGCCATGCCTCGTCGTGACAGCGACCCCGACTTCGTCGAGTCCATCGCTCGCGGGTTCGACGTGCTCAAGGCCTTCGACCGGTCCAGGCCGACCATGTCGCTCAGCGAGGTGGCCTCGGCAGCGGACCTGGCCCGCCCGACAGCGCGCCGCATCCTGCGCACGCTCACCATGCTGGGTTATGTGCGGGCCGCCGAGGGCAACTTCGAGCTCACCCCGAGGGTGCTCGAGCTGGGCCTGACCTATGT
>JBOGFI010000047.1:0-3515 GCA_050743365.1 Acidimicrobiia bacterium
AGCAGTACCGACTCGCCGAGGAACTGGACCCGGATGTGGCGCCTCGTGGCTCCGAGGGCCCGGCGCAGGCCGATGTCGGAGCGGCGCTCTAGGACCGCGATCACCATCGTGTTGGCCACCCCGATGCCACCTACGAGCAGTGCAACTCCACCGAGCGCGAGCAACAGCGTGATGAGCGTCTCGTCGGCCGCGGCCTGCGCCGCGAGGGCATCCGAGGGGCGGCTGACCGTGACCTCTTCGGGGTTCTTCGGGTTGACCGTGGCGTGCAGCACGGCGCGGACGTCTTCGACCTGCGACTCCGGTGACCGCTCGTACAGCCGGGTCGGCGCGCCGTCGTAGCCGAGCAAGTCCTTCGCGATCGGCGGGCCGACGAGCGCAGCTGCGTCTAACTCGGGTGCCAGCGGCGCCGGAGCAAGGATGCCCACGACCGTGAACCATTGCTCGCCCAGCCACACCGCGACGCTGCCGTCGGTCTGTGAGATGCCCAGGCGTTCGGCGGTCGTTGCGCCGAGCACAACCGTGGGATAGGTCGCCAGCGCGTCGTCGAGCCAGCGCCCGGAGGCGACTTTGCCGCCGACGGCTTCGAGCAGGTCAGGACGGGCGGCCATCGTGGTGATCCCGTTGGTGCGGAGCTCATCGATCTGGTCGGTTCGGTATACGAACGCGTCATCGACCGAGCCGACCGCGCTGACCGCAGTGACCGGGCCGATACGTGCCACCATGTCCACGCTTTCAGCGGGAAGGGTTGCGGTCTCGCCGGTGCGCAGTGTCTGCCCGGGCTCGACCGTAAGCAGGTTCGTGCCGAGCGCCCGCAGCTGCTGGTCTATCTCGGCTCGGCTGCTCGCGGAGATCCCGACGACCGCGACCATGGCGGCGATGCGATGCCGAGCGCGGACAGCACCGCCCGCAGTGGCCGGACGCGCAGGCCGGTGGCCGCGACCCGCAGAGCGTCGCGGGGGCGGAGCTTCGATGGTTCGGTCATCGGCCGACCCGTTCGTCGCTCTCGATGACGCCGTCTCGGATGTGCACCTGTCGGGGCAGCATGGCGGCGACGTCATGGTCGTGGGTGATGACGACGATGGTGGTGCCGGATTCGCTCAGCTCGTGCAGCAGCCTGAGCACCGCCCCCCCGGACTCGCTGTCGAGCGCGCCGGTGGGCTCGTCTGCGAGCAGCAGGGATGGCCGCCCGACCAGCGCCCGTGCGACCGCGACCCGCTGCTGTTCCCCGCCGGACAGCTGGTTGGGGCGGTGGTGCGTGCGATCGGCGAGCCCGACGCGTGCGAGGGTCTGCTCCGCCCGGCGACGGCGCTGCGCCAGCGGCACTCCGGTGTACAGCAGGCCGTCGGCGACGTTGTCGAGGGCGCTGACGCCGGGGGCGAGGAAGAACTGCTGGAACACAAACCCGATGCGATGCGCTCGCAAGGCCGACAGCTGACGGTCGGACAACGTGCCGACGTCGTGGCCGTCGACGCGCACGGTGCCGGCGTCGGCGCGATCAAGCGTCCCCAGGACGTTGAGCAGCGTCGTCTTGCCTGAGCCGGACGGCCCCACGATACCGACGAGCTCGCCGTCGTCGATCCGCAGCATGGCCGCGCGCAGGGCGCGGACCGGGGGATGGCCCGGATAGGTCCGCGTGGCGCCGACCAGCTCCGCCACCGGGCGGGCGGATGCCGTCATCGGCCGGCCACCCCCACGATCTTCCCTTCGGTGATCCCGGCGCCCCGGACCTCGACCCGGCCGTCGGCGAACAGCCCGGTGTCGACCGCGATGATCTCGGTGGTGCCGTCGTCGCCAACGACTTCGAGTCCGTAGCCACCCTCTGCCAGCGCGAGCAGGGCGTTGACCGGGACGGCGAGCACGTTGGTGCGCTTGTCCACCCCCACGATCACGTCGACGGGAGCGCCGATGAACTCCCTGGACGCCGGCTTCGCAAGCGCGACTTCAAGCTCAACGATCGGGTCGGCCGCAGCAGGGGCCGCACCTTCCGCCTCCTCGGCCGGTTCGCCCTCGACCACGCTGAGCGATGTCACGGTCCCCACCGCCTCGGTGCCGTCCGGGAGCACTACCGTGACCTCGGCGTCGACGTCGACCAGGTCGCGGTCGTCGACATCGATCTGAAGGCTCACCACCTGCTCGGTGCCCGTGATGTCAAGGATGGGTGTGCCCGGGGCGGCACCGTGCACGGCATCGCCGATGGTGACGTGAAGGCTGTCCACTCGCCCGTGCTCGGGCATGAAGACGACGCTCGCCCGAGGCACGACGCCCGTCGCGTCGGCACCGATTTCCCTCTGCCAGGTACGGACTGCCACGGCGGTCGACGACGTGTACTCGTCATCGGCGGTGAACCCCCCGTAGCCGAGCTTCGCCAGGTTCGCCTCGAGCTGCTTGACGTCCGGTCCGGAGTCCCCGGGCGCGAGGTCCCGATACATCGGGATCGCGCCTAACAGAAACGTGACCGGCTGCTCGTTCACCCGATAGAGCTCGTCGCCCCGCGTCACGATCGTGCCCTGGTCGACGAGTCGGGTCACGGTTGCCGACGGCGCCGATGATTCCGCTTCTGCTTCCGACGAAGACCCCGTGCCCTGCGCGGCGACGGTGAAAGGCGACCCGTAGCCGAGAGTTCCCTCCCACGTCTCGGTGGCGGTGAGCGTGGTCCGTGTCACCGTGGCGGTGGCGACCGGCCCCGTCTCGGCGCCCGATGACTTCGTGGATGGACCGCTCGTCCACAACCAGGTGCCGATGCCGGCCCCGACTACGAGCACAACCGCGAGTGCGAGCCAGATGAGGCGCAGACCCCGCCGACGTGGTTGGTCTTGCTCGGGCTCGGTGTCCGTCACCCCCGGGGCAGGGCGAGCGTCTTCGACGATGGTCACCGGTCACCTCCAGCCAGCTCGTCGCGGCACACCTCCATCGCGGCCCGCAACTCGTCCTCATTCTCGCCATGCAGCGCCCCACCCTCGAAGACGTTGTCTGGCACGTCGAGGCCCTGCTCGCGCAGGCATTCGGCGAGCTCGAGGGTCGTCTCCTCGTCCAAACCATGGTCGGGGCCATGGGCACGCTCCGGCAGGAGGTCCTCGCACGCGGCCAGTGCCTGCTCGATGGTCTCGCGGTCATGCTCGGCCTCGGCCCCGTGAAAGGCTCCGCTTAGGCCCTCTTCACCCGGTGCCGGATCGGGCATGTCGACTCCGTGGTCGCGCATGCACTCGGCGAAGGCGAGCGCTTGGGCCTCCTCGTCCACGGACCCTCGCTTGGCGCCCGCAGTTGGGCTCGCCTCACCGCCGGCCGAAGCCACCCCATTGCCCGGGGCCGCGTTGCAGGCGCTCAGGAGCAGCAGGCTGACGGCCACCATCGCGCCGAACACGCCCCGCCCTCGACTGCCCATCACTGGCCATCTCCCGTCATCACGTCGCGACACACCTCCATCGCGGCGCTGAACTCGTTTACATCGATAGCCCCCGAATGGGCGTCCTCGAACGGGTTGTCGGACACCTCGAGCCCCTGCTCCCGCAGACACT
>JBOGFI010000048.1:0-14679 GCA_050743365.1 Acidimicrobiia bacterium
CTCGTGGCGCGCGGCCGGGGCGGGCGCGTCGTCGTGCTCGGCCGCGACCGGCGACGGGGCAGAGCGCCCCGCCTGCTGGCCGTGAGCGCGACGCGCGAGCTGGTGCGGCTCGGCCCCGACGACTTCACGGACCCGCCGGCGCCGGTCGCCACCATCGACCTCCCCGAGCCGTACGCACCCCGGAGCGCCGCGTTCCGGCGTCTCGTGGCGGACCGGCTCCGCCGGGTCCGGGCCGGCGAACGTGACGACCGCGGGTCGGGCCCGGACACGGAGGGCCGAGAGGCCGAGCTGGCGGCCACGGTGGCGGCGCACCCGCTGACGACCGACCCCGGCCGGGACGCCCGCCTGCGGGCCGCGGCCGCGGCCGCTCGGCTCGAGCGCGACGTCGCCCGCCTCGAGCGGCGGGTGCGGAGCCGGAGCGAGAGCCTGGCCCGACAATTCGACCGGGTCCTGCGCGTGCTCGAGGCGTGGGGCTACATCGACGGCTGGGCGCTGACCAGCGCGGGCGAGATGCTCACCCGCCTGTACACCGAGACCGACCTGCTCCTGGCCGAGACGCTGCGCCAGGGCCTGCTCGACGGCCTGGCACCGCCCGACCTGGCGGCAGTCGTGTCGTGCTTCACCTACGAGCGGCGGGGCCCCGATAGCCACCGGGCGCCACCCCCGCAGTGGCCGTCCCGGGAGGTCGCGGGGCGCGTGAGGAAGATCGAGCGGATCTGGCGCGAGCTCAGCAGGAACGAGGACGACGCCGGCCTGCCCGAGACGCGGGCGCCCGACCCCGGGTTTGCGGCCGTCCTCCACGAGTGGGTGGCGGGGGAGGATCTGGCCACCGTGCTCGCCGACGACGACGAGATCACGGGCGGCGACTTCGTCCGTCACGTCAAGCAGTGCATCGACCTGCTGCGGCAGGTGGCCGCGATCGCGCCCGCCCCCGTCGCGACGGCGGCGTCGGCACGTGAGGCGGCCGACCGCTGCCTGCGCGGCGTCGTGGCCGCCTCGAGCGTCGCGACGACGTGAGCGGCCCGGTCTCCAAGGGACGCCCATGGGGTCGCCCGGCCACGGGGCCGGCCGACGTCGAGGTCGTCGGCAGCGACGCCGACCTGGCTGCGACGGCGTCGGAGCGGCCGGGGTTGCGGGTCGCGTTCCGACCGACGCCCTCGTCGGACCTCGCCCGTGCCCTGGGCCTCGCCCACGGCGAATCCCGCGTCGCCGAGGTACCGGTCGATGCCCTGCGGCTGGGTGGCGCCAACGGAATGGCCGTCAACGCGGTCGTGCTCGGCACTCCGCCCGACCGGCTCCGCTGGGCGAGCCGCTCGGCGCCGATCGAGGTCAGCGTGGACGGGCGGACGCGCTTTTCGGGCCAGGCTGCGTCGGTGCTCGTCGCGAGCGGACAGTATCTCCGCGGCGCGGACGTCGTGCCCCGCGGCCACCCCGGTGACGGGCGGGCCGAGGTGCAGGTCTACGAGCTACGACCGGGGGAGCGGCGTGCGATGCGGCGGCGGCTGCCGCAGGGCGCGCATGTCCCTCATCCGCGTATCCACGAGGTCGTCGGCCACCGGGTCGACGTGCGCGCCGGGCGATCGCTGCCGCTCGAGGTCGACGGCATGCGCCGGGGCGAGGTAGCCGAGCTCGAGGTCGAGCTGGTCCCGGGGGCGCTGTGGGTCCTCGTATAGCGGTCCACGAAGCCCGCAGGGACCGCCGGTAGGATCGCCTCCCCCCGTCCGCCGCCGAGGGACCAGGCATGCAGTACGTGGCCGAGAGCTTCACCGACGACGAGGCGGCCAGGCTGCGCCCGTACTTCACGAACCTCGACGCACCGGTGTTCGCCCTGGTCAACCTGCCCGAGGTGGTGAAGGGCGCGCTCTTCGCCCGCTATTCGCGCAGTGCGAAGAGCCTCCGGCGTCTCTTCCTCGACGAGTTCGTGGGCGACCTCGATCTCAGCGGCGACCTCGGGGTCGACGCCACCGTCGGGCTCCGGCGGGCCGAGGAGCTCTACGACCGGGTGTTCCTCGAATACGGCGACGACTCGGTCGCCCAGCTGGGCGGCGTGCACCTCGCGTGCGAGCAGGCCTCCAACCTGCTCACGAAGATCCTCGAGTGGGGCCGCCTGATGGCCTATCTCGAGCAGTCCACCCGCTACATCCCCTACGACAGCCGCCTCGGCGGCCACTACCGGTATACACGTGACCCCGACGTGCTGCGGTCGCGACTCGGGGCGCGCTACGTGGCGGACCTCGACGCGCTGTTCGACACCTACTCGGCGATGCTCCCGGAGCTGCTCGGGTGGGCACGGGAGCGGTACCCGAAGGAGGCCGCCGACTCCGACTTCGTCTACAAGCAGACGATCAAGGCGAAGGCGTACGACGCGGCGCGGGGCATGCTGCCGGCCGCCGCGCTCTCGAATGTCGGCATCTACGGCACCGGGCAGGCCTTCGAGTCGCTGCTGCTCCGGATGCGCGCCCATCCGCTCCCCGAGGCCCGCCGCTACGCCGACCTCATGCTCCACGAGCTGCGGAAGGTCATCCCTTCGTTCCTGACCCGGGTCGACCGGCCCGAGCGCGGCGGTGCCTGGAGCACCTATCTGGCCGCGACCCGCGTCGACACCGCCGCGGTCGTGGCGCGCGTCTTCGGCGGCGACGAGCCCGAGCCGCGTCCGGCGGTGATGCTCACCGACTTCGATCCCGACGCGGAGGACAAGGTGCTCGCGGCGATCTGCTATCCGCACACCGCGCTCCCCGAGGACCAGGTCCTCGCCCGCGTGCGGCGCCTGGCGCAGGCGGAGCGGCTCGCGATCCTGCGGGCCTACGTGGGGGAGCGGGAGAACCGCCGCCACCGGCCCGGGCGGGCGTTCGAGCGGGTGGGTTACCGGTTCGACGTGCTCGCTGACTACGGCGCCTTCCGTGACCTCCAGCGACACCGCATGCTCACCATCGAGTGGCAGCCGCTGTCGCCCCGCCACGGCTACGAGATCCCCGCGGCCGTGACGGAGGCGGGCTGCTCCGATCGCTTCAAGGAGGCGATGGCACGGTCGGCGGCGCTCCACGACGCGCTTGCCGGCCCCTTCCCGGAGCAGGCCTCCTACGCGGTGGCGCTCGCCTACCGGGTGAGGTTCGTCATGCAGATGAACGCGCGCGAGGCGATGCACCTGCTCGAGCTGCGCACCACACCTCAGGGGCACCCCTCGTATCGGCAGGTCTGTCAGGAGATGCACCGCCTCATCGCTGAGGGTGCCGGGCACCGGGCGCTGGCGGCGGCGATGTGCCACGTCGACCAGACGACGTACGCGCTGGAGCGTCTGACGTCCGAGCGCGCTGCCGAGCAGCGCCGGGCCGCTCCTCGACGGTGAGGGCGGCCCGAAAAAAAATCGGCGCCCCGTTGACCAGCCTCGACGCGCGACGTCCCTGGTCACGAGGGCGCGAGCGGGAGGCGGGCCGCTTGACACCGCCCGTTTCTCGGGCGTAACTACACGACGTCCCTGCGCACCCCTGCAGCCGGTCGTGGGCCTTCCGGTGTTGACGCCGCGGAGCTTCGTCGGAAGGGGCGTTCACGGGGCACGGGGGGTCCAGGAGGCCTAGTAGAGAACGCTGGAATAACCCCGCTGCTTGGGCAGCGCGGGCCAAACAGTGGCCCCAACGGTCTCCTGGATCCCCGCCATCTCGCCGAGGGAATGCGGCGACACGCCTTTCCGTTACGCGGGTTCGCGCGCGGGACGCGACCTATACTCCGCGCCCCCGGAAGCCGGAAAGCGCAAGGAATGAGCGAAACGGACGAGAACGAGTTCGAGGACACGGCGGAGCCCGAGCTCGACGAGGAAGAGCTCGACGAGGGGGAGCCCGTGCTCGACACGGAAGACCTCGACGAGGACCTCGAGACGTCGCTCGACGAGCTCGACGAGGAAGCGCTTCCCGCCGACGGCATCGTCGCAGAGGTGGAGGTCGTGGCGAAGGTCGAGGAGAAGGTCGGTGCCGCGGAGGAGAAGGTCGGTGCCGCGGAGGCCGGCGACGAAGACGAGGACGTCGTCCTCGACCTCGACGAGGAACTGCACCCCGACGACGTCGAGGAGCCGCTCGACGTGCTGCTCCAGGAGCGGACTGCGAAGGCCACGCTCGAGGACGACGAGGAGGAGGTCGAGGAGGAGGAGGTCGACGCCGACGAACGCGGCGACGGGCCGACCCGGATCGTTCCCCGCCGGCCCGGGGAGTTCCTGTGCAAATCGTGCTTCCTCGTGTTACCCCGTAATCAGCTTGCTGACGAGAAGCGGATGCTCTGCCGCGACTGCGTCTAGGGCGACTGCGTCAGGCGACTGCGTCTAGGAAGGCCTGCCACCTTGTTTTGGTCGCGCTCGCTCGGCGGCCGGGATACCCGGCCGCCGCCCTGCGGGCCGCTCGCCGCTCCCGCGCAATCCTGGCGGCGAGTCGCGGGCTGGCAGACCTTCCGCTCTTCAGTGACCGGGGGGTCACCGGCCGACGTGGAATCCTGGCACCAGCGTGACCACGGACACCTCGACCGCGCCGACCGAGTCTGACGCGCTCCGATCGGAGCGTCCGCGCACGCGCGCGCAGAGGACTCGCGCCCGCTGGGGCCCGGCCGTGTGGCGGCGCGTGGGCGCCGCCGTCGCGTCCGGTCTCCTCCTCGCCGCCGCCTACCCGCCGTTCGACCTGGGGCCGCTGGCCCTCGTCGCGCTGGTGCCGCTGCTGTGGGCATGGCGCGGCGCCACGCCACGCCGCGCCGCGCTCTACGGCTTCTGGTTCGGCATCGCCTTCTTCGGGGTCCTGCTCTCGTGGACCTGGTACTTCGGTGCGGTTGCGTACGCGCCGCTCGTTGCCGCCGGCGGCGCATACATCGCGGCGCCGGGGGCCCTCGTCGCAGGCCTGGGCCGCTTCGGCGTCCGCTCGCCGTGGTTGACGGGGGCGGCGTGGGTCCTCTTCGAGCAGCTGCGCGGCCGGTTCCCGTTCGGCGGCCTCCCCTGGGGAGAGACCGGGGCCGCGCTCCACGACCTCCCGGTCGCGCGCTCCCTCGCGAGTTGGGGCGGTGTCGCGCTCGTCTCGCTTGTCGTCGTCGTCTGGAACGGCCTCGTACTCGACGCGGTGATCGCGGCCCGGGAGCGCGCCCGCTACGCGCTCGTGGGCGCGGGCGCCGGGGTGGCGCTGGCCCTCGTGCTGGTTGTCCTGGGCCACGCGGCGCGCTACGACACGACGGCCACCGGGCGCCTTCGGGTGGCGCTGCTCCAGGGCAACGACAAGAACCGCGAGCTGACCCGACAGGAGATCAACGCGCGCTACCTCACCGAGAGCCACTTCGCGCTGGCGGCGAAGCTCGATGGCCCCTTCGACCTGATCGTGTTCCCGGAGTCCGCGCTCGACACCAACCCGCAGACGGACGTGGGTTTGCAGGCCCGAATCGCCGCGGTCGGAGCCGACCACGGCTCGGCCGTGCTCGTCAACGCCCTGACCCCCGCCCCGCAGGGGGGCAACTTCAACACCAACCTCCTGTACGAGCCGGACGGGGACCTCCAGGGTGCGTACGCCAAGCAGCACCTGGTGCCCTTCGGTGAGTACGTGCCATTGCGCGACCGGCTGCGCTTCCTCGACGAGCTCGACCAGATTCCCTACGACTACGAGCCGGGCGAGGGCCGACGGCTGTTCGAGGTCGACGGGCACCAGATCGGCACGATCATCTGCTTCGAGTCGGCGTTCGGGCCGCTGGTGCGCGACTTCGTGCGGGACGGCGCCGAGGTTGTCGTCGTGACCACCAACAACCGCTCGTACCGCCGCTCGGGGAACGCCGCCCAGCACCTCGCCCTGGGTCAGATGCGGGCGGCCGAGACCGGCCGCCCCGTCCTCCACGCGTCGATCTCGGGTATCACCGGCGTGATCGATTCCGACGGCGATGTCCACGACACCACCGAGCTGTTCGTCAACGAGGTCGTGACCGCCGAGGTGACAACTGCTCGGGGCCGGACCCCGTACGTCCGCTACGGCGACTGGGTGATCTGGGGGAGCGGGCTCGCGCTCGTGGCAGCAGCGGCGTACGGGCGGTGGCGACACCGGCCGGGTCGGGCCTCCTCGCAGACGACGCCCTAGACTCAGGTCGCGGTCTCGATCACACGGAGGAACCGCGGTGGGGAACGACGGGCAGAGCACGCCGGAGCGGGCGCTCGATCTGCTCGTGTACGGGCCGCTCGGGCTCGCGCTCTACGTACGCGACACCGTCCCGAGCTTCCTCAAGGTCTTCGTCGCGCGTGGACGGTCGGAGGTCGAGCGGCAGCAGCGCAAGGTGACGAGCGAGATGGGGAAGCAGGTCTCGACGGTGCGTTCCGTGGGCGAGACCGCGGTCAACTTGGGCGTGCCGAGGGTGCGCAAACGGGTCGAGGAGGGCCTGCGGGAGGCGCGCCACCTCGCCGAGCAGGCGTTCTCAGGTCTGGTGGTCCCGCCCGACGGGACACGGGCCGAGCCCGAGGCGCCGTCGCGCCACGGGCCGGGAGGTACCGCAGCGCGCACGAACACCGCCGAACGGACCGCACAGCGATCTGAAGCCGCGTCGCTCGCGATTCCGGACTACGACGAGCTGTCGGCGTCGCAGGTGGTCGAGCGTCTCGACGGCCTGTCGCGCGACGAGCTCACGGCGGTGGGCGCCTACGAGCAGGCGCACCGCGGGCGCCGTACGATCCTGTTCAAGATCGAGCAGCTCACGCGGTAGGCGCTTGGAAGCGAGCCGCCCTGCCGGCCGGAGTGACGTGGGCCGGATCGCCGAACTGGCCCGACTGATGCGCGACGAGCTCTCGCCGATGAAGGGTGGCGGGTTGTGGGCCGTGCGCGAGGCGCGGGCGGAACCGCTGGAGGAGTCCTACGGCTCGCTGCTCGGTCGGGACGATGCCCGCCTCGTGGTCGGCACGATCGACGGTGCCGTCCTCGGGTTCGGGGCCGCGGTGGTGGAGCCGCTGCGGTCGGGAGAGCGGCTCGGCGTCATCACCGACCTGTTCGTGGAACCCCAGGCGCGGGCGGTGGGGATGGGGGAGGCGCTGACCGCCGACCTCGTCGAGTTCTGTGACACCCATGGCTGCGTGGGGATCGACGCGCTCGCGCTCCCCGGTCACCGGGCGGCGAAGAACTTCTTCGAGGAGTCGGGCTTCACCGCGCGCGCCATCGTCATGCACCGGCGGGCCGTCTCCGGAAGCGCGGATGAGTCATGAGCGACGCCGCCGAGGTCGCGGTGGGCGCGCTGGCATTGCGCGACGGCGAGATCCTGCTCGTGCGGCGGGGGCACGGCCCGGCGGCGGGGGAGTGGTCGGTGCCGGGCGGCAGGGTTCACTTCGGCGAGGAGCTCCACGAGGCCGTCGTGCGCGAGGTGGCGGAGGAGACCGGCCTGGAGGCGGTCGTCGAGCGCTTCGTCGGCTGGGTGGAGCGCATCGGGCGCGAGCCCGAGCCGTACCACTTCGTGATCCTCGACTTCCTCGTCGACGTGCTCGACCCCCGAGCGGCGCCCGTGCCCGGCGACGACGCCGCCGAGGTGGCCTGGGTCGGCCTCGACGAGCTCGACGGCGTGCAGCTCGTCGACGGGTTGCACGAGTTCCTCATCGACCACCAGATCCTCGAGCCCGCCGAGACGCTGGAGCCCGGCACCGAGCTGCCCCGGTGACCGTCGAGCCACCGGCGCCCGACGGGATTATGGGCGGAGTCACCAGGCGGCCGTAGGCTGCCCGCTTGCGACGCCCATAATCCCGGTTATGTCAAATAACCCTTGAAACCAAGCGGCCGGGTCGCTCCCCTGGGATGCCAGCCCGCCGCCCGTCAGTCGTCGGCGTAGTCGCTCACCGGCGGACACGAGCACATGACGTTGCGGTCGCCGTAGGCGCTATCGATGCGGCTGACGGGCGGCCAGTACTTGTCGGCCCGCCGCGACGCCACCGGGAACGCCGCCTGGTCGCGTGAGTAGGCCCGGTCCCAACCGTCCGAGGCCACATCAGCGGCCGTGTGGGGCGCGCGGCGTAGCGGGCTCTCCCCCACCGGCCACTCCCCGGCGGCGACCCGGTGGATCTCGTCGCGGATGGCGATCATGGCGTCGCAGAACCGGTCGAGCTCAACGAGCGACTCCGACTCGGTCGGCTCGACCATGAGGGTGCCCGCCACCGGGAACGACATTGTCGGCGCATGGAACCCGAAGTCGACGAGGCGCTTGGCGACGTCCTCCACCGTCACCCCGGTCGCAGTGGTGATCGGGCGGAGGTCGAGGATGCATTCGTGCGCCACCAAGCCGTGAGGGCCGGTGTAGAGCACGGGATAGTGGGGCGCGAGACGGCGAGCGATGTAGTTGGCGCTGAGGATCGCCACCTGCGTCGCCTCGAGCAGCCCGGTGCCGCCCATCATCGTGATGTACGCCCACGAGATCGGCAGGATCCCGGCCGAACCCCATGGCGCCGCCGCGATGACGCCCAGCCCGGTCTCGGGCCCCGCCTCGGGCCGCTGGCCGTGGGAAGGCAGGAAGGGCGCCAGGTGCGCCCGCACCCCGATCGGTCCGACCCCCGGCCCTCCCCCACCGTGGGGGATGCAGAAGGTCTTGTGGAGGTTGAGGTGCGACACGTCGGCGCCGAACCGGCCCGGCTCCGCCACGCCGACCAGGGCGTTGAGGTTGGCGCCGTCGAGGTACACCTGGCCGCCGTACTCGTGGACGAGTGCGCAGACGTTGCCGATGCGCGCCTCGAAGACGCCGTGGGTGGATGGGTAGGTGGCCATCAGCGCGCACAGCCGGTCGGCGTGCTCGTCGGCCTTGGCCTTGAGGTCGTCGAAGTCGACGTTGCCCTCGTCATCGCACGCCACCACGACCACCCGCAGCCCCGCCATCGCCGCGCTGGCCGCGTTGGTGCCGTGCGCCGACGCCGGGATCAGGCAGACGTCGCGCTGGCCGTCGCCCCGGCTCTGGTGGTACTTGCGGATCGCGAGCAGGCCGGCGAACTCACCCTGCGAGCCGGCGTTGGGCTGAAGCGACACGGCGTCGTAGCCCGTCGTCTCGCACAGCATGCGCTCGAGTTCGGCGAACAGCTCGACGTACCCCTGGCACTGATCGAGGGGCGCGAACGGGTGCAGCGCCCCGAACTCGGGCCAGGTCACCGGGATCATCTCGGCGGTGGCGTTCAGCTTCATGGTGCACGACCCCAGCGGGATCATCGTCCGGTCGAGCGCGAGGTCGCGGTCGGCCAGACGGCGCAGGTAGCGCAGCATCTCGGTCTCGGAATGGTAGCGGTGGAACACCGGGTGGGTCATGAACTCGGACTGGCGCGCCAGCCTGTCGGGGATGCCCGAGGGCACACCGGAGTCGAGCTCCTCGACCGACGCGCCAGCGCCGAAGACGTCCCAGACCAGCTCGACGTCGCGGCGCGTGGTGGTCTCGTCGAGGGCGATCCCGAGGGTGTCGCGGTCGACGACCCGAAGGTTGAGGCGACGCTCACGCGCCCGCGCCGCCAGCTCCTCCGCCCGTCCGGGGACGCGCACGGTCAGCGTGTCGAAGAAGCGGGCGTTGGCGACCTCCGCCCCCGCCGCCCGCAGGCCCTCGGCGAGGACGGCGGTGAGGCGGTGCACGCGGGACGCGATCGTGCGCAGGCCGTCGGGCCCGTGATACGCGCCGTAGAGCCCCGCGATCACCGCCAGCAGCACCTGGGCGGTGCAGATGTTGCTGGTGGCCTTCTCGCGGCGGATGTGCTGCTCCCGGGTCTGGAGGGCGAGGCGGAGCGCCCGCCGGCCGGCGGCGTCCACCGACACGCCCACCAGCCGCCCCGGCATCGTCCGCGTGTGGGCGTCACGCGTGGCGAAGTAGCCGGCGTGAGGCCCCCCGAACCCGAGCGGGACCCCGAAGCGCTGCGAGGATCCCACGACGACGTCGGCGGCCATCTCGCCCGGCGGGGTGAGCAGCACCAGCGCGAGCAGGTCGGCGGCCACCGTGACCAGCGCGCCGGCGGCGTGGCTGCGCTCGATCAGGGCCCGGTCGTCGCGAATCTCGCCGCTGCTGCCGGGGTACTGGAGCAACACGCCGAAGACGCCCGCCCCGGGGACGTCCCGCTCGGGGTCCCCTACGACCACCTCGATGCCGACGGGCTCGGCGCGCGTGCGGACCACGTCGATGGTCTGGGGGTGGCAGTCGGCGTCGACGAAGAACGTCGCGCCCGCGCTCCCGTTGAGGCGGTGGCACATGGCCATGGCCTCGGCGGCGGCGGTGCCCTCGTCGAGGAGCGACGCGTTCGCCAGCTCCATGCCGGTGAGGTCGCTGACCATCGTCTGGAAGTTGAGCAGCGCCTCGAGCCGGCCTTGCGAGATCTCCGGCTGATAGGGGGTGTAGGCCGTGTACCACGCGGGGTCTTCGAGCACGTTCCGCAGGATCACCGGCGGCGTGATCGTGTTCGAGTATCCCATGCCGATGAGCGACGTGAAGACCTGGTTGCGGCTCGCGAGCTCACGCAGGCGCGCCAGCGCCTCCGCCTCGCTGCACGGGGGTGGGAGGTCGAGCGACTCGCGGGAGCGAATCGACTCCGGCACCGCCCGGTCGACGAGCTCGTCGAGCGATTCGAGACCGAGCGCGGCGAGCATCGGCGCCTGCTGGGACGTCGACGGGCCGATGTGACGGCCTACGAACCGGTCGTGCTGCTCGAGCTCTTCGAGCGACGGGGCTGACATCGGCCGTAATCTACCGGTGGACGAACGGCGGCTTGACCACCGTGGCGGGCGCCGGGCGCCCGCGCACGTCGATCTCCACCGCGGTGCCCTCCTTTACGTCGGGCCGCAGGAACGCGAGCGCGATCCCCCGCTCGAGCACGGGCGAGAAGTTGCCACTGCTGACCTCACCCACCGCTTCGCCGTCGCGGAGCACCGCGTAGCCGCTCCGTGGCACCTGCCGCCTGTCGAGCAGCACGCCCCGCAGGCGCCGGTGGACGCCCCGCTCGCGCTCGGCGAGCAACGGCTCACGGCCCCGGAAGTCGCCCTTGTCGAAGCGCACGACCCATCCCAGGCCCGCCTGGAGGGGCGTGATGCCCGGCCCCAGCTCGTGACCGTGCAGCGGAAAGCCGGCCTCGAGGCGCAGCGTGTCGCGCGCGCCCAGCCCGGCGGGACGAATCCCCGCCTTTACGACCTTCTCCCACCACCGCGCCGAGACGGGCGCGGGGACGTGAAGCTCGACCCCGTCCTCGCCCGTGTAGCCGGTGCCGGCAACGAAGCCGTCCTCGCCGTCGTAGGTGGCCGAGCGCACCTCGAAGCGGGGTACCTCGGTGAGAGCGGGCGACACGGCCGCGAGCAGCGCGCGAGCCTCCGGTCCCTGCACCGCGAGCACGGCGCGCGTCGCAGTGACGTCCTCGACGGTGCACGTCCCGCCGGCATGATGCGCGGCACCGTCCTCGAGGGCGGCGACGAGCGGCGCCGTGTTCGACGCGTTGGGCATCACGAGGAAGTCCTCCTCTGCGACCCACCAGACGATGATGTCGTCGACCACGTGGGCATCATCGGGGTCGAGCAGATGCGTGTACTGGGCCCGACCCGGCTCGATGCGCGTCAGGTCGTTCGTGAGCGCCCATTGCAGCATCGAGCGCGCTCCCGGGCCCCGCACGCGCACCGACCCCAGATGGGACACGTCGAACACGACCGCGTGCTCCCGGCAGGAGCGGTGCTCGGCCACCACCCCGCCCTCGTACTGGATCGGCATCTCCCAACCGCCGAACGGCACCATCCGCGCGCCGAGGGAGCGATGCTGGGCATCGAGCGGGCTGTGACGAAGCGCCGCCCCGGGCTCGGACATGAGCAGCGAGCCTACGTGGAGGGGCTCTCAGGCGGTCTCGGCCTCCCGGCCCGGCTCGGGTTCGGTGACGGGCTCGACGTCGAGCCGCAGCGGCGCCCCCTCGCCCAGCTGCTCACTGAGCTGCGACGGGGGCTCGAGGCCGTACTTGACGAGGAGGTGCAGGTAGTCGCGCTGGTACAGCACCTTCACGCGCACGTCGGGATGCAGCTCCTGGAGACGGCGCGCCTTGCGGTTCTTCTTCGTGACCAGCTTCTGGTTGAGCGTGGTGATCTCGATGTAGAGGTCGTACGCGGGCAGGTAGAAGTCGGGGGTGAACGCCTGGACGGGCAGGCCCTGCTGATCACGTTCGAGGGTGAACGTGCGCGGCTCGTACTGCCACAAGATCCCGTAGAAATCGAGCAGCTTGGCAAACTGCCGCTCCGAGTTGTGGGCGAACCGGACCTGCTCGTGCGGAAGACGTTCGTCGCTCATCCGGGCCGGCCCACCGCGCGCTCGCCTATCCGCTGCCGGCGGCCCGGCGACGGCCCTTGGGCGGCGCGGTCTCCTCGCCGGCGTCGTCTCCGGCGGGGGCGAGGTCGTGGATGCTCGCCTCGAGCTCGTCGACGACCTGACCGAGCGACACGATGTTGAGAACCCCCTGCCCGTGGCGCACGACGTCGACCAGGTCCTCTCCGTTGCGTGCCAGCACCGAGTTGGCGCCGTTCAGGACCAGGCTCGCCGACGCCCAGTCCTCGCCGCGGTCCTCGCGCAGGTACTCGATCGCCTTGCGGGCCGTCTGGAGCTTGACGCCGGCGTCGATGAGGCTCTTGATCACCTTCAGCCGGACGAGGTCGCGGTAGGAGTAGCGGCGCTGGGTGCCGCTGCCGTGCGCGTCGGCGAGCGACGGGCGCACCAGGTCGGTGCGGGCCCAGTAGTCGAGCTGGCGGTACGAGATCCCCACGATCTTGCACACCTGGGGCCCGCGAAAGCCCACCTCGTCGCCCCGGCCATCGCGGGCGAGGAGCGAGCCCTGCGTGACCCGGGCCGGCCGCTCCCCTGGCGCTGAGGCCTTCGACATGCTCGTGGAGTCCTTGCCCATGAAAGCCTCGCTCCCCCGGCATCCCCGCCGGAATCACATGAGGGTAGTTACAGCGGGGTCGACGGTACCGCCCCCGCCACCCGGCGTCAATGTCCCTCCCCCGCCGAGGTCGTGCCGGCTGCCAGGAGCCCCTGAAGGGGCTGGACGAGCCAGAGCCAGAGGGTCCCGAGCAGGTTGACGGCGACGAGGCGCAAGCCCGAGGCGGACCCGGCGCCGCCCCTCCTACTGGGCGAAGTCTTCCGGTCGCACCTGGTCGAGGAACTCCCGGAACTCTTCGATCTGCTCCTCTTTCTCCTCCTCGTCGTCACTCTCGAAGAGGACGCCGGCCTCGTCGAGGACCGCCTCGTCAGCGAAGATGGGCACGGCCTCGTCGTAACGGACGGCCAGCGCGATGGCATCGGACGGCCGCGACGAGATCCGGTAGCTGTTGCCGTTGCTGGCGAGCTCGATCTCGGCAAAGAAGGTGCCGTCGTGAAGCTCGGTGATCTCCACCCGCTGGAGCTGGACCGACATGTCGTCGAGCACGGTCTTGAAGAGATCGTGGGTCATGGGACGGGGCGTCTCCATGCCCTGGAGGGCGTAGACGATTGCGGTGGCCTCTGGAGGCCCGATGAAGATCGGCAGATAGCGCTGCCCCTCTTCCTCGCGGAGGAGCACGATCGGCTGGTTCGTCGGGACCTCGACTCGGACTCCCACCAGGGACAGACGAATCACACACACGCCTCCGACTCGACGTGCTCACCCTACCATCGGCCCTTCCGGGCGCCGGGGGCGGGGTGATTCAGGCGGTGCGGCCGGTCGCCGCCGGGCGGTAGAGAGCCTCGACGTAGGCGTCGGGGCGCTCGCCCACCACCCGTCGGTCGGCCTCCACGACGTAGGGGACGTTCCGGTAGAGGTCGTCGTGGTGCAGCCCGTAGCCGAGCACGAAGACGTCGGGGATCTCCGCGCCCACGTAGCGCACCGGCAGCGGCACGATCCGTCGCACCGGCCGGTCGAGCAGCGTGCAGACCTCCACCCGGCGGGGCCCGCGCCCCTGCACGTGGCCGAGCAGGTAGCCGAGCGTGAGACCGGTGTCGACCATGTCCTCGACGATCACGAGATCGCGGCCGGCCACGTCGATGTCGAGGTCCTTGAGGATCCGCACCCGGCCCGAGTCGGGCGCGTAACGCGAGATCGCGAGGAAGTCGATCGTGACGTCGATGTCGCTGACGCGGCGCGCCAGGTCGGAGAGGAAGATCATCGCCCCCTTCAGCACCCCCACGAGCACGACGCCGTCGGGGTGATCGGCGCTGATCTCGCCCGCAAGCCGGTCGACGACCCGGGCGATCCCGGCCCGGTCGAGGAGCACCGGCGGGGCGACGGGAGGGTCGGGGAGTTCGGTCGGGTCGGGGTTCGTCAATCCCCCAGCGCCTCGCGGGCGGCGTCGACCAGCAGGGCGGCGCGCAGCCCTCGCCCCAGGCGGGCGAGGTCCGCCAGCTGCTCCTTGGCCTTGACCCGGGCGTCGGGGTTCCGCTGCCGCATGTACGGGAGGAGCACCTGCTGGAACAGGCTCGCCTCACGCTCCGCGAAGTGCTTGTACATCCGCAGGTGTCGGGCCTCGATGCCGTGCCTGGCGAAGCCGGCTGCGATCCGCGCCACTGCGAGGGCCTCCTCGTCGAAGAGCACGTGCTCACCCGATCCGGTCGACGGCGTGACGAGCGCGAACGACTCGAGGTCGGCGACCTGCGCCTCGTCGAGCCCGGCCGCCTTGGCCAGCTCGGTACGCGTGAGGCTCACTCCACCCGACGGCGCGGCGCGTGCCTCTGCCGGCTCCGGCGCCTCGGCGT
>JBOGFI010000049.1:0-39050 GCA_050743365.1 Acidimicrobiia bacterium
GATGCGCTTGCCGCCCGCCATCGGGCGCTACCGGACGAAGGGTCTCCTCGGAACGGGCACGTTCGCGACCGTCGTGCTCGCCGAGGACGACGCGCTCGAGACGGCCGTGGCGATCAAGGTGCTGGCCGAGAACTGGAGCCTCGACCCCGACGTCCGCGCTCGATTCGTCCGGGAAGCGAGGATGCTTCGCCGGATCGACAGCCCCCGGCTCATACGCGTTCACGACATCGGGGAGTTCGACCAGCGTCCGTACTTCGTCATGGACTTCGCCCCCGGCGGCACGCTGGGCGAGGGACTCAGCGCCTTGCGAGAGCGAGGCGGGCTCCCGCTCGCACACGAGACGAGCCTTACCGTGGCCCGCGAGCTCGCGAGCTGTATCGGGGCGGCGCATTCCTTCGGGCTGGTCCATCGCGACGTGAAGCCCTCGAACCTGCTGATCCGCCCCACCCACACGCCCCGCCGTACCGCGGACGATCCAGCGGAGCAGCCCCCGTTGCTCGCGCCCGACGAGGAGCTCGTGCTCGCCGACTTCGGTCTCGCGCGGGACGTCAAAGCCGGCTCTGCGCTCTCGGTAGGCGCCGGCACGCACGGCTATATGGCGCCCGAGCAGTCCGACCCCGCTGTAGCGGTGGACGAGCGGACGGACGTGTACGCGTGCACGGTCATCCTGATGTCAGCGCTCACCGGCGCGCTACCAGCGGTGATCGCCGACGCCGATCGACGTGCTGCCCTGCTCGACGACCTCGACCCGTCGATCGCCCGGGTGCTCGAGCGGGGCCTCGCCGGCGATCGCGATCGGCGCCCGTCGTCGGCGGGCGAGTGGCTCGAGGAGATCGAGTCCGCATTCGGTCGGAACGCCGGCGGATCACCGCCGTCTCGCGCCCGTCAGGGGGGGTTGCCGCGTTGGCTGGCTGAGCTGAGGCGTTCGCCCATGGTGGGGCGAGAGGCGACCCGGGAGCGGTTTCGCGGCGCCTGGGACCGGGTCCGGGCAGGAGGCCGCAGCGCGGTGCTGTTCACCGGCGAGGCCGGGATCGGGAAATCGCGCCTGCTGGCGGAGCTCGGGGCCGAGGTCGCGCGCGAGGGCGGCGTCGTGCTCGCAGGTCGCGGTGACGACAGCGTGCGCCTCCCGTACGGAGCGCTCGTACACGCCCTTCGACCAGCTCTGCGCGAAGACTCGGTGGAGCGCGTGCTCGCCGAGGTCGGCAGCGACGCCGGGCATCTCGCTCTCGTGCTCCCCGACCTGGCGCCGAGGGTCGCGGCGCCGGCGCCCGGCGATCCCGACTCGAACCGGGCGCTCCTGCTCGCGGCGGTCGACGCACTGCTCGCCGTCCTCGGCGGGGCCGCTCCGCTCGTGCTCGTCGTCGACGATCTCCACGCCGTGGACCCCTCGACGCTCGGAGTGCTCCGCTACCTGGTGCGATCGGACCGCCAAGAGCCGCTTCTGCTCCTCGGCGCCTACCGGAGCACGGAGGTCGCGGGCGACCATCCCCTGCTTGCTGTCTACGACGACCTGCACCGGCACCATCTCGTCATGCGCACCGAGCTGCGGGGTCTCGCCGAGCCCGAGCTCGCCGAGCTCGTCACCCAGCGAGACGGCACCCGGCCATCGCCGGTGGTGCTGCGCGCGCTCCGGCACCAGACCGCCGGCAATCCGTTCTTCGTCGAGGAGATCCTCAGCAACATCGCCGAGCAGGATCTCGATCTTGCCGGAGGTGTCGAGCGTGTGCCCGAGGGCGCGCGCGACGTGGTGCGGTCGCGGTTGAGCCGTCTCTCGGACGGGGCCCGCGACGTGCTGCTCACCGCGGCGGTCGTCGGCCACACGTTCGAGCGTCAGGTGATCGAGCGCGTGGTGGACCCGGCTTCGCTCGAGGGCCTCGACGAGGCGATCTCGGGCGGGTTCATCGAGCCATCCGAACAGATCCTCTCGTTCCGGCACGACCTGGTCCGAGGCGCTCTGCTCCATGGTCTTGGCCACCGCCAAGCAGCCACGCTCCACTGGCGCGTCGGCGAGGCGCTGGAGCGAATCCACGCGGCGAACGTCGACGGTCACGTGGCGGAGATCGCGCACCACCTCTCGCGGGGCGTGACGGCGGGCGATGCGGCAAAGGCGAGCGAGTTCCTCGAACGGTCGGGCCTTCAGCAGTTCCGGGCCCTGGCGCTCGACGAGGCGGTCGCGTCGCTGTCAGCGGCGCTCGATCTCGCACCCGACGGCGGGGAGCACGAGGACCGTCGTCGCCTCGGCATCCTCGAGATGCTCGCCGAGACGCATTTCTGGCGGGCCGACCCGGACGCGATGCGAGCGGCTGCCCTTGCCGCCGCCGAGGTGGCCCGTCGCTACGGGTCGGCCGAGAGCCTCGCCCGCATGGCGACGGTCGCGTCTCGCTGGAATCGCGCCGGCGAACTGGACCGCGGCCTGCTCGCGCTGGTCGACGAGGCCGCTTCGCTGCTGCCCCCGGGCGACAGCGGAATGCGCAGCCAGCTCTTGGCGATGCGGGCGTACATGCTCCAGGGCGCGGCGCGGGGCTTCGACGCCCGCACCCCCGCCCAGGAGGCCGAGGCGATGGCGCGGCGTTGCGACGACGTCGAGGCCCTGACGCTGGCCCTCCTGGTACAGACCTATACGGAGGCGGGCGCACCGACGATCGCCCGGACGCGTCACGTCGTGACCGAGCTAGAGGAGGCAGCCGCCCAATTCGGCCGCGAGGACCACCGCCAGCAGTACACGGTGTTCGCGCTTCGGGCGCGCGCCCACGTGCAGCTCGTGGCGGGCGATCGCGTGCTCTTCTCGGCCGCCCGGTCCGAGATGGGCGAGGTGGCGGAGCGCATGCGGGCGGCGTACTGGCGGAGCCAGGTCCTCCAGTGGGATGCCGCAATCGCGCTTGCCGAGGGTCGCTTCGGCGCCGCCGACGAGCTGGCGGACGCCGCGCTCGAGACGTGGAACGCTCGACCGGACGCGTATCGCTACCACTTCGTCCAGAAGGCGGCCGCCGGGCTCGAGCGGGGCGAGCACGAGCGGCTGCTGCCCGAGATCGAGCGTCAGGTCGCCGGCGACGCCAGCAGCATTCGATACGCGTGGCGCGCCGTGCTCGCTTGCGGGCTCGCGGCCGCGCACAGGCCCGAGGAGTCACGCCGGTGGTTGGAGGATCTCGCCGGCGCCGGGTTCCGGGGACTCGCCGACGACTTCCACCGGCCGTTCTCGCTCCGGTGGCTGGCCGAGGTGGTGGCGCTCCTGCGCGCTCCGGACCTCGCCGCTTCGCTGTTGCCGCTCGTCGAGCCCTATGCCGGGTTGCTGCTCGTGGGGCCGGCCTTGAGCACGGTCGAGTGCGCCGCCGACCGCGCCATGGGGCAGCTGCTCGCGACCCTCGGTCGCCACGACGAAGCGGAGCGTCACTACGAGCGGGCGGCGGCGCTCGAGGCCAGGCTGGGGTTCGCCGCGCTCGAGGCCCGAACGCGCCGGTGGTGGGCGAAGGCGGTGGACGAGCGTGGCGGGCCGGGCGACGCCGAACGGGCCCGGGCTCTCGCCCAGGACGCCGCCCAGCGGGCCGAGCGACTGGGGATGGGGCTCCTCGCCGCGTCCGCTCGCGAGCTGGCTGCGCCGTCAGCCTGATTTTCGGGGAACTTGCCAGGCCTTCGCGCACTCCAATCCCCCGACGCCGAACGATGGCGCCATACGGGATGGGCTCGTTGGGAGCCGGGAGGGGTGCGCGATGCGTTTCGGTTGGCGTTCTCACGTTGTGGCGCTGGCGTTGGTGGCGATATCCACCAGCGGATGCGTGTTCATCACCCGGTCGAGCGTCAGCTCGAGCGAGGCCCAGGCCGACGGCCAAAGTGAGCCACTAAGCGTCCGGGCGTCGGTGAGCGCCGACGGCCGCTACGTCGCCTTCGTGTCGAACGCCACGAATCTGGTCGCCGGCGACACCAACGGTTTCGCGGACGTGTTCGTGCGCGACCACCAGAGCGGCGAGACCGAGCGGGTCTCGGTCGCCACCGGCGGCACCGAAGCAAACAACAACAGCAACACCCCCTTGCCCGACGTCGGATCGTCGATCAGCGGCGACGGCCGCTACGTCGCCTTCGAATCGGACGCGTCCAACCTGGTCCCCGGCGACACCAACAACGTCCGTGACGTGTTCGTCCACGACCGCGACACCGACACCACCGAGCGGGTCTCGGTCGACAGCACTGGCGCCGAGACGAACGCTGGCGGCTCGATGCCCTCGATCAGCGGCGACGGCCGCTACGTCGCCTTCCAGTCGACCGCGACCAACCTGGTCCCCGGCGACACCAACTTCGTCGGCGACGTGTTCGTCCACGACCGCGACACCGACACCACCGAACGGGTCTCGGTGGACAGCAGCGGCGCCGAAGCGAACTTCGGCAGCATCGAGGCGTCGATCAGCGGCGACGGCCGCTACGTCGCGTTCACCTCGGACGCGACCAACCTGGTCGCCGGCGACACCAACACCTCCCGAGATGTGTTCGTCCACGACCGCGACACCGGGCTGACCGAGCGGGTCTCGGTCGACAGCACCGGCACCCAAGCGAACAGCGGCCGTAGCGACGGGGCGTCGATCAGCGGCGATGGCCGCTACGTCGCCTTCGGCTCGGAGGCGACCAACCTGGTCCCCGGCGACACCAACGGCCTTCGTGACGTGTTCGTCCACGACCGTGACACCGGGGCGACCGAGCGGGTGTCGGTGGACAGCACCGGCACCCAAGCGAACGCCAGCAACCTCGGACTGTCGATCAGCGGCGACGGCCGCTACGTCGCCTTCGAGTCGGGGGCGACCAACCTGGTCCCCGGCGACACCAACGGCACCCGAGATGTGTTCGTGCGCGACCGCACCAACGGGATCATCCAGCGGGCGTCGCTGCGGACGTTCTACCAGCAGGCCAACGGCAACAGCGTCTTCCCGTCGATCAGCGGCGACGGCCGCTACGTCGCCTTCCACTCCAACGCGACCGACCTGGTCGACAACGACACCAACAACCGGACCGACGTGTTCTTGAAGTTCGCGCTGGCGCCCCGGCCGCTGGCGGCGGTCGGGCCCACCTCGATCGCTCGGGGCACCACCGGCCAGATCACGATCACCGGCTCGTGGTTCGACCCCAGCTTCTTGCAGGTGGCGGTGGGCCCGTTCGAGGGCACCACCGTCGACCAGGTCTCCGTGCAGAACCCCAACACGACGGCGGTGGTGACCATCACCGTCGCCGCTGACGCCGAGACCGGATCCCGGGATCTCTATGTCACGAACCCCGGCAACGCCTGGGACGTCAACGCCGTCGGCAGCGACGTGTGCAACGACTGCCTGACCATTACCTGAGGTATCAGTGGAGGCCGTTCGATGCGAGGTGAGCTTGCCGCGTCGTCAGCTCGGGGTTGCGAAGTAGGCGCTGGGCGCAACCCCGAGCTGGGTCTTGAACATGGCGCCGAACGAGCTCTGCGTCGAGTAGCCGAGCTCGGCGGCGATGCGGCCCACTGGCTGGCCGTCGGCGAGACGCTCCGGGGCCACGATGAGCCGGAGGCGCTGACGCCACTGGCCGATGGTCATGGTCGTCTCGGCGCGAAAGGCGCGTTCGAGGCTGCGCCGACTCGCGCCGGCCTGTCTCGCTAACTCGTCGATGGTGGTGGGGTCACCCGGAGCGGAGGCGAGAATGGACGCCAATCTCGCCGCGGATGCCGTTGGTGGTGTCGGGAGCTGCAGGGGAGCCTCGGGAAGCTCGTCGAGAAGCGAGCGCAGCACGTCGATGAAGCTCGTCGCTCGCGGATCGTCGACCTTCAGGGGCGCGATCTTCAGCAGGTGCAGCACGAGCTCTCTCACGAGCCGGGTCACGTTCAGGACGCAGGTCTGGCGATCGAGAAGTTCGATCTCGCTGGGGAAGTAGAGGGTCCGCATCGCCGCTCGTCCCACGACATGCGCGAGATGCGAGACACCCGAGGGCACCCAGGCGGCCCGGTGCGGCGGCAGGACCCACGTCCCCGCGTCGGTGGCGAGGCGGATGACGCCGGTGCTGGCGTACACGAGCTGGTCCCATCCGGCGCTCTGGGGGAGCCGGACCGGCCCGGCGGGGTGGTACCAGATCGACACCGGCGCGCCGCCCGACCAGACGCCGAAGGGGGCGCTCCAGGCCCGCCGGGAGGTCGTCGAGGGCCGACCCGTCTACGGCTACGAGTGCACGGTCGCCGTCGCCGACGTCCACGCCGTCGCCGCGGCTGCGACCGCGGGCGGTGGACGCGTCGTCATGGAGCCCACCGTCATCGCTGGCGTCGGCGAGCTCATCTTCATCGAGGACCCCGAAGGCAACGTCGCCGGGGCCATGCGCTACGACCCCGCTGCCGGGCAAGACGAGTGACGTGGCGATCAGCTCGACCACCCGATCCTGCCGGTGAATGACCGGGATCAGAGCAGAGGTCGACACGCCCAACGCGACGCCCACGACTCTACGATGGCGGCTTATGGCCGAGACGATTCGCCCGCACGTCGAGCCGCATCCCGCAAGGCTCGCCCCGGATCACCCTCACCGGGAGGCCGTCCTTGCCCGTCATGCGGCGGCGATGTCGGCTGGGGAGCCCGGTTACACCGACCCGGACAGCGGCCTGTTCGTCTTCACGGCCGCCTATCTGTCCGAGCGCGGGTATTGCTGCGACAGCGGGTGTCGCCACTGCCCGTTCGCGTGAGGGCGACGTGAAGATCGTCTCGCTTCTCCCATCGGCGACCGAGATCGTGTTCGCGCTCGGGCTCGAATCCTCGCTCGAAGGGGTGAGCTTCGAGTGCGACTTCCCGCCGCAAGCCCGGTCCAAGCCGATCGTGTCCGGCACCGCGCTGGCGACCGAGACCGCCCTGACCCCGAAGCAGATCGATGATGCGGTGTCCGAGAAGGTCACCCTGGGAGAGCCGATCTACACCCTCGACGCCGCCCGTATCAGGGCGATCCAACCGGATCTGATCCTCGCCCAAGACCTGTGCCGAGTGTGCGCGGTGCCGTCGGGCGCGGTCGACGAGGCTCTCGGCGTGCTCGGCTGTCAGGCCGACGTGCTGTCCCTCGACCCGGCCAGCCTCGACGACGTGATCGCGTGTGTCGGTCGGGTCGGCGAGGTCACCGGCACCATGGCGCGAGCCGCTGCGCTCATGGAGGAGCTGCGGGAACGATTGGATCGCGTACGACAGGCGGTTGCCGGTGAGCGCCGACCCCGCACCTTTGCGCTCGAATGGTCCGACCCGCCCTTCAACGGCGGTCACTGGGTCCCGGACATGATCGAGGCCGCCGGGGGCCAAGCCGTCCTGGCGGTCACCGGCGCCCCTTCCCGCCGGCTGAGCTGGCCGGAAGTCGCCGCCGCTGTGCCCGAGGTTGTCGTCTTCGTGCCCTGCGGCTACGGGCTCGACGAGGCTGCTGCCGAGGGACGAGCGTTACTCGACGTTCCCGAGCTCGACCCGGTTGAGCGCATCTATGCCGGCGACGCCAGCGCCCACTTCTCCCGGCCCGGCCCACGGGTGGTCGACGGGGTTGAAGCCCTCGCCTGGGCCCTGCACCCCGACGTCATACCCGCTCCGGCGAAGAGTTCCATCGCCGCTCTTCGATAGGCGCGAGCGAACGGACCGGCGTACCGCGGGGAACCAGTCCCGGCACGTCGCCGTCCAAGTGATCAGGCGGCTTAGGATGCGGCCGCCCGGACCAGGAGGGCAGCAGGGGGATGGGAGCCGGCGTCGTCTCGAGCGCCTCGCGCGGCGAGGCCCCGGCGGGCCTGCTCGTACCGACCCGGCGAGGCGCGGTCCGGGGGCGTAGGCACGCGATCACGGGCCCGCGGAGCGTCGGGCTGCTGGTCCTCGCGCTCGAAGTCGGCGTCTTCCTCGCCTACATGGTCCGGAACGTCCCGGTCGTCGCGCCGAGGCTCCCCCGATCGGAGGCGGTGCGCTACTGGCCGGCCGCCGCGACCGGCGCGTTGATCGTCGTGGTCGTCGCAGCCATCGTCAGCGGTGCGGTGGTGCGCCGGCGGCGCGCACCGCTCGTCGCTTCCCACCACGTGGCGCCGGCCGCGGGACTGCGACTGCCGCGAGCGCTGGGTTGGCAGCGGGTCCCTCGTCGAGCGGTCCTCATCAGCGCCGCGCTCGCGCTCGTGCTCGTCG
Source organism: Acidimicrobiia bacterium (assembly GCA_050743365.1). Taxonomy (GTDB): domain Bacteria; phylum Actinomycetota; class Acidimicrobiia; order IMCC26256; family JACDBD01; genus JBOGFI01. The sequence continues at coordinate 8,127 of JBOGFI010000049.1, forward strand.
CGGCCGCGCTGCTCAGCGGCTACCCGCTGTGGGTCCTCGGCCTCGGGGCTCTCCTGCCATGGGTACCGCTGCTGGTGTTCGAGGCCGCCTGGAAGCACGAGCACTACGGCGTGTTCGCCGTCTTCCTCGCGGTCGTCTTCTTCCAGACGCTTCACATGGGCGAGCACACCGTCCAGGTCTTGCAGCTGCTGGCGACGGACGGGAGCCTCGCCCACTCGCACGGGGTCTTCGGACAGCTCGACTTCGAGACGGTTCACTTCGTGGCCGACACCCTCGTGTGGCTCAGCCTCGGCGTGTTCCTGGTCGTCTTCCGGGGCGAGAACCGATGGTTGTGGGTCGCGTTCGCGGCCGCCGGCCTGCACCAGGTCGAGCACCTCTACCTCTTCTGGATGTACCACGCCCACCCCGCGGTCTACGCGTCGGGTGGCTTCGCGGGGATCATGGGCTCGGGCGGGGTCATCGGATCGCCCCTGGGGCGGCCCTACCTCCACTTCTCCTACAACGTGATCGTGATCGTGCCGATGCTCATCGCGCTGTGGGACCAGGCCAGAGCGCTCGACGAGCGGGACCGCGCCGCGCTGCTGCCGGGCCCGGTTTGACCTGACCTGGACGTTCTCCTACGGTTCGCCGCCGCCGCCGGCGGCAGGGGAGGTATGGGCAGGCCCTCGGCTCGGCGGGAACCGGGAACGCGCCACAACGGCGCACCACAACGAGGAGGCACGCCCGTGCGGAGATTGCTGGTGCTCGCGAGTGCCGCCGCGTGTGCTGGTGCGATCGGAATCGCGCCGGTAGCGGCCGGGCCGTCGGGTGACGTGGCGAGGTTCTGCGATCTCAACTTCGAGGTCAGCCAGTTGTTCAACCGGGCCCCCGACGAGGACGCCTCCGACGAGGAGATCCAGGAGTTCCAGCAGGAGCTGTACGCGTTGCTGGACGAGGCGGCGTCGATCGCGCCGCCGGAGATCGCTGCGCAGGTCAGCAGCGCCGTTGCCGCGCTCCGCGCCGACCTGGACGCCGCCTTCGAGGACCCGGCGGTCCAGGAGGCGAGCCAGGCGATCGACCAGTGGGCCGTTGCCAACTGCGGCTACCAGACGGCCGATGTGACCGGGATCGAGTACGAGTTCGACGGTATCCCGAAGACGCTCCAGACCGGCAGGACCGCCTTCAACTTCACCAACGACGGCGCCGAGCTCCACGACCTCGTCGTCTTCCGCATCAAGACCGACACGCCGGTCAAGAAGCTGCTCAAGCTGCCGGACAGGAAGGTGGAGAAGCAGGTCCAGGAGATCGGCGCGACGTTCGCGCTCCAGGGCGAGTCTGCTGTCGCCTATCTCGACCTCAAGAAGCCCGGGCGCTACGCCGCGGTGTGCTTCGTGCCGGTCGGCTCGATCGACCCGGAAGAGGAGGTCGACGGCCCGCCCCACGCCGAGGAGGGCATGGTGTTCGAGTTCAGGGTCAAGAGGTAGCCGCTCGCCCAGTCAGGCCGGCCGCGCCACCTTCAGCTTCGGCTGCCGCTCTGGCGGCAGGTGGTCGTAGAGGTCGGCGACGAGGTCCTTGCGGATCCCCTCGTAGTCGGGGTCGTCCCATAGATTGCGGAACTGGCACGGGTCCTCGTCGACCCGGTACAGCTCGCCCTCGCTGCCGTCGTAGGTGACCGACGACTCCGGCGGTCGTCCGTTCACCTGGAACCACTCGAGCCCGTTGGGCTCGCCCTTCGTGCTGCGCTCGTAGGCGGTGCACAGCCAGCCGTCACGGTAGATCGACCGCAGGTGCATGCCGTAGCCGGGGAACTGGCTGTCCCACTCGCACAGCACCCGCTCGCGGCCCGACCCCGGCGCGGCCGGCAGCGCCTCGCCCTGCATCCAGTCGGCGAGCGCGACCCCGGCGATGTCGCAGAACGTCGGCGCGAGGTCGACGTGGCCGACCGGCTCGGTGACCTCGGCCGGCGTGACGCCCGCCGCCGGCGCCGGGCGCCACACGAGCGGCACCCGCATGAGGGCGTCGGTGTGGAACGGGCCCTTGTACACGAACCCGAAGTCGCCCTGGAGCTCGCCGTGGTCAGTGGTGAAGAGCACGTCGGTGTCGGCGTCCCACCCCCGCTCGGCGACGCGGCGCAGCACGCGGCCGCAGGCCTCGTCGATGAGCTCGTTCATCACGTGGGCCATCGCGTTGATCTCGCTTACCTGGTCGTGGCTGAGCTGCCCCGGCTCGAAGCGCCCGGGCCCGCCCTCCTGGTTGCACCAGGCGCCCTCGTACCAGGCGAGCCAGTGTGCGGGCTTCTGCGCCAGCACCTCGCGGATCGCGTCCGGGTTCCCGGGATGCCCGGGCGGGAGGTCGAGGTCGCGCCAGTCGACCCGGTGCCGCTCCGATGCGGGCGGGTCCCAGGGGTGGTGAGGGTCGGGGAAGCTCATCCACACGAACCAGTCCTCGCCGTCGTCGAGCGAGTCGAGGTACGCGATCGTGCGGTCGGCGACCCAGTCGGTGTGGTACCAGTCGCGCGGTACGGGGTTGACCTTCGTCTCGGGTGCGCCGGTGTCGCCGCCTCCTTCGACCGAGAGCAGCGGCGCGAACCCGTCCTCGGCGCCCGGGTGGTTCCGGAGCAGCCACTTGCCGTAGTGCTGGACGGGGGAGCCGAGCACGGTCGGCGTGTGCATCGACAGCTCGACCCGGTCGAAGCCGCGCATCGGCCCCGTCGAGTCGTCGTCGGCGAGGTAGTTCTCCTGCCACTGGTGGTCGAGATCGAAGCCGGGCTCGAAGTGCGCCTTGCCGAGCAGCGCGGTCCGGTAGCCCGCCTGCTCCTTCAGGTGCGCAGCCACGCTCAGCGCGTCGAGCGGCAGCGGGACGCCGTTGGCGAAGACACCGTGGGTCCGAACGTACTGGCCCGTGAGCATGGTCGAGCGGGCGGGCATGCACACCGTGTTCTGGTTGTAGGCCCGGCGGTAGTTGACCCCGGCGGCGGCGAGCCCGTCGACGACAGGCGTGCGGGCGATCTGGCCGCCGTTGCAGCCCAGCGAGTCGTAGCGCTGCTGGTCGGTGGTGACGAAGAGGATCTTGCGGCCCATCAGCGGTCTCCGATCCGGTCGATGCGGGCGGTGCAGGCGACGACGACGGTGCGCTCCAGCCCGCTCTCGCGGTGCGCATGGGCGTCGGCGTACTCGGGGGTCGACACCATCTCGAGGAAGGCCCGGCGGCTCGGGTACTCGATCAGGAACACGGCGTCCCAGTCCTCGGCCGGGTCGCCGATGAGGACCTGCTCGCCCCGGCCGGTCCAGAGCACCCTCCCGCCCCGGGCCTCGATCATCTCGACGGCGGCGTCGCCGTACCGGCGGTAGGCGTCGGCGCCCGACCCCTGCTCGTCGTCCGCGCGGGCCTTGAACTTCAGCAGGTTGAGCATCACGACCGGGCCCTCGTCGGGTGCGTGGGCCAGCGCCTCGAACTGCTCCCGGTTCGGGGTGATGCGGCTCATCGTCCCTCCCGGTCCGTGAGCAGGGTGAGCAGGGCGGCGGTGAGGGCCCGCCGGGCCCGCCGCACGCCGAGGCGCTGCTGCGTGCGCAGCCGTTCCCACGCCTCCCAGCTCGTCAGCAGGTCGATCGCGTCGAGCAGGTCGGCTCGAGCGGCGGGTGTGCGTCGTGCGAGCTCGGGTGCGCAGACGACCTCGAGCTGGGCCCGCAGCCGCGCCGCCAGCGTGGACAGGTTGCGGCGGACCGTCGGGGAGCGGTGGGCCTCGAGCAGCGCCGCCCGCCGGACGGGGGAGACGGCCTCGAACAGCTCCGACCGCTGCCGCACCACCGTCTCCACCCGGTGGTCGAGGTCGCCGCCGACCGGGGGCGGGTGCATGAGGCGGCCGTAGTCGCGGACCTGGCGGGCCGACACCTCGGTGATCAGCGCCTCCATGTCGGCGAAGTGGTGATAGACGCTGCGCGGGGCGACCCGGGCCTGTTCAGCGACCTGTTGAGCGGTCGGCCGCAGCACGCCGGCCCGGTAGAGGTCGACGAGGGCGTCGATGATCGCCTCGCGGTTGCGCGTCCCGCGCAGGACCCGGCCGTCGAGCATCGTCGTCTGCGCCACGCCGACCATTCAACACTAGTTGCAAGAATACTGCAACTAGTTCGGCGCCTGCTTCGCTGTCGCCTGCCCGTGGGCGGGCCCGCCGTTTGCAGGCGCCCGGGCGCAGGCCCTGCCATCGGATGCGAACAGGGGCCCGAGACCGGCGGGCTGGCCGTCGGCGACGACCCGGTCTCGGCCCTGGCTCTTGGCCCGGTAGAGCGCGGCGTCGGCACGGGAGACGAGCTTGTCGAGCTCCTCGTCGTGGTCCGAGGCCACCACCCCGAAGCTGGCGGTGAACGACGGGGCGTCACCGTGGGTGCCGATCGTCGCCAGCTCGCCGCGCACGCGTTCCATGACCTCGGCCGCCTTGAGGATCGAGCAGTCGGGGAGGACGACGACGAACTCCTCGCCCCCGTACCGGCACAGGAGGTCGTCGGGCCGCACCACCGAGCGCAGCGTCTCGGCGAACACCCGCAAGGCCCGGTCGCCGACGTCATGCCCGTGCGTGTCGTTGAGGCGCTTGAAGTCGTCGAGGTCGGCCATCACCAGCGCGAACGGCGCTCCCTGGCGCCGGAGCATCCGCACCTTGTTCTCGAAGCTGCGTCGGTTGAGCAGACCGGTGAGCCCGTCGGTGGACGCCTGGAGCTGGGTCTCGGCCATCACCCGCAGCATCCCGATCCGGTTGCCGAGCTGGTTGGCGAGCACCTGGAGCTCCGCGACCGCGTGGTCGGGCGCGCCGCGGCCGATGCCACTCGTCACGTGGAGCACGCCCACGGAACGGCCCATGATCGACACCGGAACGCACGCCGCCGAGCACGCGCCCGACGCCCGGTCGCGCAGCTTCGGGCAGGCGTCGAGCGCCTCGCTGTCGGGGAACACCATCGCCTGACCGCGGCGGGCGGCGACACACGCCTGCGGGGAGTCGACCGGGCAGCCGGGTGGCTCGGTCGTAGTCGATGCCGCCACCCGCACCAGGTGCGCGTGGCTGTTGTCAGCCAGCAGCAGCTCCGCCGGTGCCTCGGGCACGACGTGGGAGAGGGCGCGCTCGGCGGCCTCGAGCGCCTCGGGCTCCTGGTCGGCCATCTCGAGCGCGTTGGCGAGCCGGTTCTCGAACTCGCGCCGCCGCACCTCCTCGAGCGCTTGACGCTCCCTGGCGAAGCGTTGGCTGTCCACCACGATCGCCTTCTTCATGGTTCGCGACGCGACGAGGTAGAGGAGCGGCGCCGCCATCAGCACGGACACGCCGGCGAGCGCGAGAACCCGCACCGCGCCGCGGAGGTTGGGAAAGATCGCGTCGAGGACCTGGCCCGCGAACAGGTTCGTCACGCCGACCATGGCGATGCCGCCGACGATGGCGCCCCGTGCGTTTCGGTTGACGCCCTCGGCGGCCTGGGCGCGGTCGTCCTCGGTGACGACGACGGGCCGCTCGGCCTGATCGGCGCTCATGGCGTGAGAGTCGGCGCGCTCGGCACTCGTGGCGTCAGATCAGGCCGAAGTCCTGCGTGGCCCAGACGCGACCGGCGCTGTCGCACACCACCCCGATGCCGATCACGTTGTAGCCGCCCGAGAGGATGTTGGCCCGGTGCCCGGCGGAGTTCATCCACGCCTGGTGCATCTGGGCGGCGCTGATGCCGCACCCTCCCTGAAGGATGTTCTCGCCCAGCGACCGGAACTGCCAGAACGCCGGGCTGTTGATGGTCGCCCAGAGGTCGCGGTGCGTCATCGACCCGGTGGCCGCCATCCACCCGCTCCAGTCCTGCGCCAGCTGCCCGAGCTGGTCGTTCCAGCCCAGGGCGGGGAGCCCGTTGCGGGCTCGCTCGGCGTTGGTGAGGTCGTAGAGCTCGCGGGCCGTCCCCGCTGATGGCAGCGACTGGCCACCGGCGCCACCGCCGGCGGCGCCGCCGTAGCAGGCGGTGCTGAGCGCAGCCACGACCAGTGTGGCGGCGAGCAGCTTGGCGCGACGCGTCCCGAGCTTCGTGAGCATTGACTTCCCCCGGTTTGGCCTGCCCCTCTGAGGGACTTATCGGCCGCCCGCAGTGGCGGGTTGAGGGCCTTTCGCCGCCGACCAGCGCGAGGGAGATGCGGATTGTGGGGGACGATCGGTGCTATTGGGACGAGTCTGCCCGCAGCATCTCCTCGAACCGCTCGAGCAGCCCGTCGACGCCGGCGCCGTGGAGGGTCATGCCCCCGTCGACGACCAGGTTCTGGCCGGTCACGAAACGGGACAGGTCGGAACAGAGGAAGACGACGACGTCGGCGACATCCTCGGGAGCGCCCACCCGGGCCAGGGGCGTCTTGGCCTCCATGTGCTCGGTCATGCCCTCGAAGCCGCGCAGCAGCGGATCGGTCATGGTGGTGTGGATCATCCCGGGCGACACCGCGTTGACGCGCACCGTCGGCGCGTACTCGAGCGCGGCGCTCGCCGTGAGCGCGACCACCGCCGCTTTCGCGGCCGAGTACGGCGCCTCGCCGGCGGCGGGACGGGTACCGCTGATCGACGCCGTGCTGACGATGCTCCCGCCACCGCCGTCGAGCATGAGCCTCGCCGCCGCCTTGATGCCGTGGAACACCCCGGTGAGGTTGAGGCCGACGATGCGGTTCCACTCGTCGACGTCCCAGTCGTGGATGCGCGACAGGTTGCTCCCGCCGGCGTTGTTGAAGAGATCGGTGACGCCTCCGAGCCGGGCGGCGGCGTCGTGCACCGCTGCCTCGAGCGCGTCGTAGTCGGTCACGTCGACTCCGTATGCGAGGCCGTCGACCTCGCGGGCCACGGCGTCGGCGGCACCGCCGTCGATATCGACCACCGCCACCCGGGCGCCCTCGGCGACCATGCGGCGGCACGTGGCGCGCCCGATGCCGGATCCACCGCCGGTGACGATCGCCGTATGTCCGTCGAGCAGGGCCATCGACGCGCATCGTAACGGCGCGCGCCGCCCATGACTGCCGCGTCATTGCACGGGGCGTCGACCAAGATGGACGGTGATGTGGAAGGCCACGATCCGGGGCATGTTCGCCCGGAAGGTGCGGCTCACGCTGACGGCGCTCGCCGTGCTCCTCGGTGTCGCCTTCGTCAGCGGCACCTACGTGCTCACCGACACGCTCCGCCAGTCGTTCGACGTCGTCTTCGACGAGACGGTGTCCGGCGTCGACGTCGTGGTGCGCACGGCGGCGCCGGGCGGGGAGGTCGGCGTGCTGGGCGGCGGGCTCTTCGGGGCGACCCAGCGTGACCGGCTACCCGACAGCGCGATCGACAGGGTCCGCGCCGTCGAGGGCGTGGCCGACGCCGACGGTGTCGTGCGCGGCTACGCCCAGTTCGTCGACAAGCGTGGCCACTCGATCCAGAACGGCGCCGTGCCCACGCTGGGCATCTCGTGGACCTCGTCGAAGGGCGAAGGGCCACTCCAGCTCGTCTCCGACGGCGAGAGCCGCCCGCCCCGCGCGGACGGCGAGGTCGCGATGGACGCGACCACGGCACGCGACCACGGCTTCGAGGTCGGCGACCGCGTCGAGGTGCTGCTGCAGGGGCCGGCCGAGGAGTTCGAGATCGTCGCTCTCTTCGGCTTCGGCGACACGTTCGAGCTGGGCGGGCTCACCTTCGCCGCGTTCGACCTCGCGACGGCCCAGCGCGTGTTCGCATCTCCCGGCGCCGTCGACGCCGTCAACGTCCGGGCCGCGCCCGGCGTCCCGCAGCAGGAGCTCCAGTTGCGGTTGCTGACCGCGCTCGGGCCCGGTTACGACGTCACCCCGGCCGACGTGATCGCGGAGGAGAGCGGGGAGACCGTCGGCCAGTTCTTCGATCTGTTCAACGGCGCGCTGCTGGGCTTCGCCGCCGTCGCGCTCGTGGTCGGGGCGTTCATCATCTTCAACACCTTCACCATCCTGGTGGCGCAACGTACGCGCGAGCTCGGCCTCCTCCGGGCCATGGGTGCCAGCGGGCGCCAGGTGATGGCGTCGGTGATCGCAGAGGCGAGCCTGGTGGGCCTGCTCGCCTCGGCGGCGGGCCTCGCGGTCGGGGTGGCGGTGGCGGCCCCCCTGCTCGGACTGGTGGAGCGGCTCGGCTTCGACGTGCCCGACGCCGACCCCGTCGTGCTCGGCCGCACCGTGGTGGTTGCGGTCGCGGTGGGGCTCGCGGTGACGGTGGGCTCGGCGATCTTCCCGGCCGTGCGCGCCGCCCGCACGCCGCCGGTGGCCGCCATCCACGACGTCACCCGGGCGGCCGGGGTCCCGCTCGGCCGGCGAGCGGTCGTGGGGGCGGTGATCACGATCGGAGGGCTCACCGTGCTGGTCGCCGGCCTGGTCGTCGACCCCAGCAGCGCGACCGACCGGGTCCTGGTCATCGGGCTTGGTGCCCTCGCCGCGTTCCTGGGAGCGGTCACCCTCATCGCGACGGTGGCGCGCCCCTTCTCTCGTGTCGTCGGCTGGCCGATGGCCCGCGGTCTCGGCGTGACGGGTGCGCTCGCCCGTGGAAACGCCATGCGCAATCCGCGCCGCACCGCCGCGACCGCGTCGGCGCTCGTCGTCGGGCTCGGCCTGGTGTGCCTGGTGGCGATCGTCGCCGCGTCGATCAAGGCGTCGCTGCGTGAGGCCGTCGACGGCGGCGTGCGCGCCGACTTCGTCCTCACTACCGAACAGCTCACCGGCTTCTCGCCCCAGGTGGCGGAGCAGGTTCGCGGTCTGAGAGACGTGGCAGCGGTGAGCGGCGTCCGCCTCGGGCAGGTGCGGGTCGACGGCAGCATCGAGTACGTCGCCGGTCTCGACCCCGACGCTCTTCTCGACGTCGTCGACCTGGACGTCGTCGAGGGCAGCGCTCGGAGCCTGGCGCGAGGCGGCATCCTGCTGCACGACAAGGAGGCCGCCGACTACGGCGCGCGCCCGGGGGAGCAGATCACGGTGAGCTTCCCTCGCGGTGGCCCCATTGCGGTGCCGGTGCTCGGCGTCTACGAGCAGCGGAACTTCATCGGCGGCTTCCCCGCGCCGAGCTTCGTCGTGTCGCGCGCCACCTTCGAGTCGAGCTTCGGTGCGACCCAGCAGGACTCGCTCGTCTTCGTGAAGGCGAGGGACGGGCGGGCCGCCGAGGCGCTCGAGCAGATCGAGCGCGCGCTGGGCGACGACTTCCCCAATATCGAGGTGCAGACCCGGGCCGAGTTCCGCGAGCAGCAGGAGGGCGCGGTCGACCGGTTCTTGGGGGTGCTGGTGGCACTGCTGCTGCTGTCGGAGCTCATCGCCATCCTCGGGATCATCAACACGCTGTTCCTCTCCGTGTACGAGCGAACTCGCGAGCTGGGGCTTCTCCGGGTGGTGGGCATGTCGCGCCGCCAGGTGCGGGGGATGATCCGGGGCGAGGGGGTCATCGTCGCCGTGATCGGCGGGCTGGTGGGGATCGTCGTCGGCATGTTTTGGGGTTGGGCGTTCACCGCCGCGCTCGAGCGCCAGGGCATCACCGAGTTCGAGGTGCCCGGCGGGCAGGTGGCGGTGTTCCTGGTGCTGTCGGTGCTCGCCGGGCTGGTCGCGGCGCTGCTCCCGGCGTGGCGGGCCGGCCGCCTCGACGTGCTCGAGGGCGTCGCCGAGGAATGACCGCGAACCCCGCTGGTACCATCGCCCGCTCACCGGGCGGTTAGCTCAGGGGGAGAGCACTTCCTTGACGCGGAAGGGGTCAGAGGTTCAAATCCTCTACCGCCCACACGCAAAGCGTCTGGTCAGCGGAGGTTTCGACCCTCGTTGATTCGCGTCAGTGCAGCCCGCATAGCACCGCTTCGGTCGCGAAGTACCCGCTCCGGCTACGAGTGCTCCGTGCGAGCCTCGAGCGGGAGGCCGGCGTCGATCCAGTCTTGCTTGCCGGGGGTGTAGCGCCAGACGTTGCGGTAGCCGCGTCCCTCGAGGAGCTTGGCGGCGAGCTCGGAGCCGGTGCAGGTGGCGTTGTAGCAGTACACGACGATTTCGGCGTCGAGGTCGTGACCGAGCTGGGCGAGGGTTCCGTCGGGGTCGTCGATGCGGCCCCGGATGGCCCCGGGGAGGTGCTCGCGCTCGTACCAACCAGGGGCTTGGGCGTCGAGCAGCCGCACCTCCGGGTCCTGCAGCTTGGCCAGTAGCTCGTCGCGGTCGATCTCGCGGGGCATCAGTGCGCCCTCGCCCCGAAGTGCTCGGCGTCTTCGACCACCGTGTAGGTCTCCCACGGGACGCCGTCGGGGTCTTGGGTCCACACCTTGTCCTGGGTCGCGTAGCAGCACGTGTGGGTGTCGTCGACCTTGAAGGGCAGGCCGAGCTCGGCGAGGCGGTGGGTGGAGGCGACCACTGCGTCGGTGTCAGCGACCTCGATCCCGACGTGGTTGATGGTGCCGGGGTCGCCCTCGCCTTCGATCACGATGAGCTTGAGCGGCGGGTCGGCGACCACGAAGTTGGCGTACCCCGGCCGCTGCTTTGCCGGCGAGACGCCGAACAGCTTCGAGTAGAAGCCGACGGCGGCGTCGGCATCGGCAACATTGATCGAGATCTGGAACCGGGACATGCGTCCTCCTGTGGAAGCAGATCGTTGGTCTTGACTAACACTACTACACGAGATAGTGTACTCATGTCAAGAGGGGAGGTGCCGAGCGATGGCGACCAAGGTGCAGCAGCGAGACCGGCCGATGTCGGCGGAGCGGTGGCACGACCTGCAACGGCTGTTCAAGGTGCTGGCCAACGAGACCCGGCTGCGGATGCTCCACGAGCTCGAGACCGCGGGGGAGCTGTGCGTGGGCGACCTCGCCGACGCAATTGGCATGGCCCCCCAGGCGGTGTCGAACCAGTTGCAACGCCTGGTCGACGGGCGCATCGTCGAGGCGCGACGCGAAGGCAACTACGTCTACTACCGGATCGTCGACCCGTGCGTTCCCGGACTGCTCGAGCTCGGCACCTGCCTCATCAACGAGACGGCCGCCGGGACGCCCAGGCGTTGAGGAGGTGATCGCATGAACGAGTGCCCGTGCCCCGAGTGCTGCCCGTGCCCGGTCTGTTGTCCCGGTTGCTAACGCCAGTCCCTTCACAGAGTTAGGACCCACCCGCCTTGGCGCGGCGAATGACTCGAGTGAAGCCTCTTGCGTCCGAGCCATCGCGTGACGCCTTCCGGGTCAGGGCCACGTGACCCCGAACTGCGTCGAGTCGACGATGCAACCGGTCAAACCGTCGCCGCGCTGACCGGCGAGGAACACGGTCGCGGGCACAACTGCCTCGGGAGCCGCCCAGCCGGTCCAGTCCCAGTCCGCCCCGAGCTCGTGCACGGCGGTCTCGGTCTTCACCGCGCCGGGGCGCAGCGCGTTCACTGCGATCCCGTGCGGGGCGAGCTCCCCCGCGAGCGCGGTGCTGAACCGCTCGAGGGCGGCCTTGGCCACCGAGTAGGTGAGGTAGCCGGGGGGCATCCCGGTCACCTTCGGGTCGGCCGCGCCCGACGAGATGTTCACGATGCTGCCCCCGCCGTGCTCGACCATCGGTGTCAGCACGGCGCGGGCCGTGAGGTACAGGCTCCGCACGTTCACCCGCATGGACTCGTCCCACTGCTCGACGGTGCTCTCCGCGAACGATGCCCGCGTGGGGGTCATGGCGTTGTTGACGAGCACGTCGACGCGACCGAAACGGGCACTCGTCGACTCGACGAGGGTGGTGATCTCGTCGGCGCGTCCGATGTCGCAGCGTCGCGCGAGCGCCTCGCCGCCCCGCGACACAATCGCCTCTGCCGTCGCGTGGATAGTGCCGGGGAGCCCACCGGGGGCTTCCACCTCGGTGCGCGCCGCGCACATAACCGCCGCCCCCGCGTCGGCGAGCCCCAGCGCCAGCGCCCGGCCAATGCCACGGGACGCGCCGGTGACGATGGCGACCTGGCCGTCGAGAGGACGGGTGACGTCGGGAACCACGCAGATCTCGCCTCCGAGGGGAGGACGGGCTGGCCGCGCCCGCGCCGGGCACGGCCGTGGTTACGGCTTGGTGGCCACGCCCTCGAACATGTAGCCCAGCGGCTTCGGGCCTCGAATGTAGTAGTTGTCCATGCGCGTCACCTCGAGCGCGGCGTCAGCCACTAGCCGGTCGATAGGCCTGTTCAGGTGGCAGCCACCGGCGATGCGTCGCTGGATCGGGGTGAGGCGGTCCTGCCAGCGAACAACCTTCGGGTCGGGTGATCGACCGTGCTCGAGGAAGTGCAGCGAGCCGCCGGGGCGCAACACGCGGCGGATCTCGGCGAGGGCGCGGTGGACATCAGGGATCGTGCAGAGCGTCCAAGTGGTGAGCGCGTGGTCGACGCTGCCGTCCTCCAACGCCAGATCCTGGCCGTCGAGGCCGACGTACTCGATAGGGACAGGACTCGCGGCGATCCTCTTGGCCGCCAGCTTCCGTCCCACGATGGCGGGATCGACTGCTCGCACCCTATTGAGTGTCGGCGGGTAGTGGGGGACGTTGCGGCCCGAACCGAAGCCGACTTCGAGCACCTCGCCGTCGAGCGCGGAGGCGACCCGTGCTCGCAGCCGGGCGAACTCCCGGCCGCCAAGGAGCAGATCGGTGAGACGAGGGACAATCTGCTCCTCGTAGAAGCCCACCGGGACAGTCTTGCTCGCGTCGTCGAAGCGCCTGGAGCAGCGCTTTCGCGAGGTCTGGGTGTTGAGGCAGCATGGCTCCGTCCCGAAGGGCCGGTTCGAGACGGTGGCCAGGTCTCGAATGCTCTGCTGCCCATGGGTGCCTGGCTCTTTGAGGAGGTGGAGCGTGGGCTGCAAGGCAAGACTCGACCTCGTCCTCGACTGTGCCGACCCAGAGAAGCTGGTCGAGTTCTGGCGCGAAGCCCTCGACTACCGCGTGTACTACTCAGCAGCGTCGTATGCGGTCCTCGTGCCCGAGGACGGGACCGCGTCCCCGCTCGTCCTCCAGCAGGTGCCGGAGCCGAAGCCCGGGAAGAACCGCATGCACGTGGACATCGTCACCGACGATGTCGAGCCCGAGGTCGAGCGACTGGAAGCGGTCGGCGCACGGCGACTCCACGAGGGCGTCCAGAGCTTCGGGCCGACGCGTTGGGTCACGATGGCAGATCCGGAAGGCAACGAGTTCTGCGTCTGCACTGGCGTCGAGTGGTGAGTCATTCCGCACGACCCTGAGCTGAGCACCGCCAGAACGCGGGCGCATTTCCGCGATGTGATGGCGAGGAGGCCCAGTGGACGAGGTTTCGCTTCCGGCACTTGCTGAGCGAACGAGCGAGTCGATGGAGCGGCTCGAGGAGTGGCAGCGGCGGGGGCTCCTCACCGGCGACACGGGCGACATCGCCGCTGACGCCGAAAGGGTGCGGCTCATTCGCTTCCTTCTCGGCCGTGGGTTCGAGCTGGAGCAGATCGCACAGGCGCATGAACAGCAGGACGGTCTCCTAGACCGCTTCCTGACGTTTCTCTACCCGTGGGGCGCCCTACCCGAGTACTCGTTCGACGAGCTTGCGAGCAAGGCCAGCATCGACCCTGACCTCGCCCAGCGGCTCTGGAACGCAGCCGGCCTGTCGCATCTCGAGGACGCCGGTGGCGACCAGGACGTGCAGACGCTCGCGGTGCTCGCCATGGCGCTCGACGCCGGCCTCCCGGAATCGGCCATCGTTCAACTCGCGCGCGTCTACGTGGACTCGTTGCGCCGCGTCGCCGAGGCCGAGGTTCGCCTGTTCCACTTCTACGTCCACGAACGGCTGCGAACAGAAGGACTCTCCGGATCTGAGCTCACCGAGGCGACCCAGGAACTGAGCACACAACTCCAGGCAGCCGTCGAGCCAACCGTCCTCTACTTCCATCGCAAGGGCTGGACCAGCGCCGTCCGCGATGACCTCGCCCTCCACGTCGCCCAAGAACTCGAAGACGCCGAGAAATCCGAGGTCCCCGGCACACTGAGAGCCGCGGTCGTCTTCACGGACCTCGCGCGGTTCACGCCCCTCACCGAAGCCATGGGCGACCTCGCCGCGGCCGACGTCGTCGAGCGATTCTCGGAGATCGTCCGCACCGCGACCAATCACTGGCACGGTCGCGTCGTCAAGCAGATCGGTGACGAGTTCATGCTCGTCTTCTTCGAACCCCGTTCTGCCGTGGCGTGCGCACTCGAGATCGACGAGCAGGCCACCAACGAGGCACAGTTCCCGGCGGTCCGCTCGGGGGCACACTGGGGCGAAGTCCTCTACCGAGAAGGGGACTATGTCGGGGCGACCGTCAACATCGCGTCCAGACTCGCGGCGCAGGCCACGGCTCACGAGCTGATCATCACCTCGACGCTGAGCGATGTGCTGGACGACGTGCCGGATGCAGAATGCGTTCCCATCGGCAGGCGAGCCCTCAAGGGATTGAGCCAAGAACTCGAGCTCTGCGTCGTCCGGAGGAAGACGGAGGCTCTGGTGGAGCGACTCATCGACCCCGTGTGCGGAATGGAGCTCGACCCCGGCGATGTCGTGGCGCGCCTCGATGTGGCCGGTGGGGCCGAGATCTTCTGTTCCAACGAGTGCCTCCAGCTGTTCGTCGCCGCGCCCGAGCGATATGCGACCTGACGCGACGGGTGACCTGCGGTGGCCTCATCCGCCCCTGGTGTGTGCTCGCGCGCCGCACTTGCGCCGACGATTTGTATCAAGAAGACTGAATATCAATGGGTGTAGATGCAGCTCGTCGGGCAGTCGAGCTCGCCCGGGGTTCTGACCAGCTGCGGGCCCTCGCCGACCCGCTGCGATGGCGGATCGTGGAGCTGCTCGCCGACGAGCAGCTTTGCGTCTGCCACCTGACCGAGGAGCTCGGCGTCCGCCAGCCGCTGGTGAGCCATCACGTGAAGGTGCTGCGCGACGCCGGTCTCGTCGAAGGGGAGCGGTTCCGGTACTGGACGTACTACCGGCTCCGCTCCGAGGCACTGGCTGCTCTGGCCGAGCACATGAGCGGTTTGGCTGCGGCTGCGCCGCAGGCCGACGAGGGCCGTCGCCCGTGTTGTTGACGCGTCGGGCGCTGGCCGAGGCCCTAGGCACGGCGCTGCTCCTGACTGCGGTCGTGGGCTCGGGCATCGCCGCCCAGCGCCTCAGCCCCGGCGAGCCCGGGCTCCAGCTCCTCGAGAACGCGGCCGCCACCGCGGTTGCGCTGGTCGCGATCATCCTGGCGGTGGGACCGGTGTCGGGTGCGCACCTGAACCCGCTGGTGACACTGGTCGACCGTGCCTTCGGCGGGGTGTCGAATCGCGAGGCGGCCGTGTACTGCGGAGCCCAGATCACCGGCGCCCTGGTGGGCACGGCCCTCGCGAACCTGATGTTCGACCTGCCCGTTCTCGAGGTATCCGATCAGGCGCGAAGCGGTGGTGGGCTCTGGCTCGGCGAGGCGATCGCGACCTTCGGGCTCGTGCTGGTCGTCTTCGGGATCGTGCGCTCGGGCCGGGCGTCGCTGGCGCCCTTCGCGGTGGGCGCCTACATCGCGGGGGCGTACTGGTTCACCTCGTCGAACTGCTTCGCCAACCCGGCCGTCACCATTGCCCGATCCCTCACGGACACGTTCGCGGGGATCTCGCCCGGCTCGGTTCCGCGCTTCCTGGTGGCGCAGATCGCCGGCGCCGCGGTGGCGTTGGTCGCCGTCCGCGCGCTGTACCCGACGGTCGCCGCCGCGGCCCGCGACGTGATCGTTCCCCACCCCGACCAGGAGGTCGCATCGTGACCGAGGCCGTCGACCGGGTTCTCGCCTATCACCTGCACGCCGTTGCTCCCGGCTCGGCATTGAGTTCGCCGGGCTGTTCTCGACCGAGACCATCGACCGCTACCTTCAGGAGAGCGCCGACCAATTCGCCAATGCGCCGATCCGCGACTTCATCCCGGTGTTGGCCGAACGCTTCGCGCGCGAGCGTCTCCGCGCCGTTGCACAAGTCGAAGGCAAGCTCGTGAAGGAAGTTCCCGAAGTCCTCTTCATCTGTGTCCAGAACGCCGGCCGCAGCCAGATGGCCGCCGCCCTCCTGGACCACCACGCCAAGGGGCGGGTCCACGTGCGTTCCGCGGGCAGCGAACCAGCCGACCAGATCAACCCAGCTGTGCTCGAGGCCATGAGCGAGATCGGCGTCGACCTGGCCAAGGAGTTCCCCAAGCCCCTCACCGACGAGGTCGTCCGGGCCGCCGATGTCGTGATCACGATGGGTTGCGGCGACGCCTGTCCCACCTACCCCGGCAAGCGCTACCTCGACTGGGAGCTCGACGACCCCGCCGGGAGGTCCCTCGAGCAGGTCCTGCCCATCCGCGACGAGATCGACCGCCGCGTGCGCGCCCTTCTCGACGAGCTCGTCGGGGCGCGGTAGGAGGGCGCAACTACTTGACAGAGTCCTACAACTTTCGTAGCGTGAACTCCATGGCCGCCGGCGATGGCGTCGAACGGGCGCTGGAGACGCTGTTCCGGCTGAACGCCAGCCGCAAGGTGCACGCGCGCCGGGCAGCGGCGGCCGGCGTGGTGATCTCCCAGCCCGGCTTCGTCCTGCTCCGCCGCATCCAGGAGGACGGGCCGCTCTCGCTGGGGGAGCTGGCGAGGCTGACCGACATGGACCCGGCCGCGACCGGGCGCCAGATCCGCCAGCTCGAGCAGGACGGCCTGGTCGAGCGCGGCCCGAGCTCGGCCGACGGCCGGGTCACGTACGTGCGGGTGACGCCCGCAGGGGACGACGTCCGGCGACGGATCAGCGAGGTGCTCGACCAGCACATGGAAGACGTGCTCCACGAGTGGTCGAAGGCCGACCGCGCCGACCTGGCCCGGCTCCTGTCCCGACTCGTCGACGACCTGCGTTCCGCGCACTACCGAACCGTCGCCGACGAACGGATCGCATGAGGAGGGCAGGGTCGAGATGATGCCCCGTGACGTCGGCATCGTGGACCTGATGATCGGGTTCCCCAGCGCCGACGCCACGCGCCACTACGAGTTCTTGAAGCCGCAGCTACGCGACGCCGAGAGCGCGGCGATGGTGTTCCCGGCCGGCTACATGTTCAAGGACGTGCCCAACCGCCTCGACGAGGGCCGGGACCCCGTGGCGGTCACGCTGGGGGAGATGGACGGTCACGGCGTCGCCATCGGGCTCGTGGGCCTCGGGGGCGAGGCGGCCGCCCGGGCGTTGAAGGAGCATCCCGACCGCTTCGAGGCCAGCCTGGAGATCGACCCCAACGACATCACGGGTGCGGTCCGCCGGATCCGCCGGTCCCACGACGAGTACGGGATCAAGGCGGTGACGTCGTTCCCCGCCGGGTGCAACCCCCAGGTACCGGTCAGCGACCGGCGCTACTACGCCGTGTACCAGGCCTGCATCGACCTCGACATCCCGATCATCGTCAACGCCGGGGTCGCGGGCCCACGCGTGCCGTCAGCGTGCCAGGACGTCATGCACTTCGACCAGGTCTGCTACGACTTCCCCGAGCTGCGCATCGTGATGCGCCACGGCGCCGAGCCGTGGGAGCAGCTGGCGGTCAAGCTCATGCTGAAGTGGCCGGGCCTCCACTACATGACCAGCGCGTTCGCGCCCAGGTACTACCCGAAGGCGATCGTCGACTACGCCAACACCCGCGGCGCCGACAAGGTCATGTACGCGGGGTACTACCCGATGGGCCTCAGCCTCGAGCGCATCTTCACCGAGCTGCCAGCCGTCCCGTTCCGCGACCACGTGTGGCCCAAGTTCCTCCGGGAGAACGCCGTGCGCGTGCTCAAGCTGGGGGACTGAAGTGCAGCGGATCGACTACGCCGGCAGCGTCCACGACCAGGAAGAGATCGACGCCGTCGTCGACGTCCTCCAGGGCCTCATCCTGCCGTCCAACCACTCCCTCGACGACGCGGACGTCGACTACATCTGGGAGGCCGCCGACGCGTTCCTCGCCAAGCAAGGACTCGACCGATGACAGTGTCGGACCACTACATCCTGATCTCGGCCGACTGCCACGCCGGCGGCAACATGGAGATGTACCGGGAGTACCTCGACCCGGCGTACGCCGACGAGTTCGAGCGCTGGCGGGGCGGGTACCGGAACCCGTTCCGCGACCTCCAGGGCGGCGGCCGCGCCCGCAACTGGGACAACGAGCGCCGCATCGCCGAGCTGGAGGCCGACGGGGTCGTCGCCGAGCTCGTGTTCCCCAACACGGTGCCGCCGTTCTTCCCGACGGGTGCGCTCGTGGCCCCGCCGCCCACCCCGGAGGAGTTCGAGCTGCGTCTCGCCGGCGTCCGGGCCCACAACCGGTGGGTGGCGGACTGGTGCGCCGACTACGCCGAGCGCCGGGCCGGCATCGCCCAGATCTTCCTGAACGACGTCGACGAGGCCATCGCCGATGTGCGCTGGGCAAAGGAGCACGGTCTGCGCGGCGGCATCCTGCTGCCGGCGGTGCCGGACGACGCCAAGCACATCAAGCCCCTCTACGCGCCCGACTACGACCCGCTGTGGGCGGTGTGCGAGGAGCTCGACGTCGTCGTGAACCACCACTCGGGAGGTGGCTCGCCCGACTACGGGCCCTACCCCGCGGCCGGGGTGCTCTGGATCGCGGAGACGACCTTCTTCTCGCGTCGGGCCCTGACCCACCTGCTCCTCGGCGGCGTCTTCGAGCGGTTCCCCGACCTGCGGTTCGTGCTCACCGAGCAGGGCGCGTCGTGGGTCCCGCCCGTGCTCGCGCAGCTCGACGCCTTCCACGCCCAGATGAAGACCGGCCGCATCGGAGAGCTCAAGTACGCGCCCGACGAGGTGCTGGCGCTTCCGCCGAGCGAGTACTTCGCCCGCAACTGCTGGGTGGGCTGCAGCTTCCCGAGCCCGAAGGAGGCGGCGTGCCGGTACGACATCGGGCTCGACAAGTTCATGTGGGGCAGCGACTACCCGCACCACGAGAGCACTTACCCGTACACCCGCGAGGGCTTGCGCCGGTCGTTCGCGGGCACCGACCCGGTCGAGCTGCAACAGATCCTCGCCCGGAACGCGGCGACCGTCTACGGCTTCGACCTCGACCGGCTGGCGCCCGTGGCCGGCCGGGTCGGCCCCACCATCGACGAGTTGGCCCGGCCCCTCGACGCGATCCCGCCCGACGCCACCAGCCCCGCCTTCTACCGCGCATGAAGAGGTTCGCCGCGCGGCGAGCTCTCGTCACCGGCGCCAGCCGCGGCATCGGCGCCGCGCTCGCCGAGCGGCTCGCAAGCGACGGCGCCGACGTCGCCATCACCGCGCGCACACTCGACCGTCACCCGAACCCGCCCGGAAGCCTCCGGGAGACGGCCGCCCGCCTCCAGCGCCACGGCGGACGGGTCGCGCTCGTCGTTGCCGACATGGCCGACGAGGCCGACCGGGCCCGCATCGTTCCCGAGGCGGAGGCCGCCCTCAGGGGGCCCGTCGACATCCTCGTGAACAACGCCGCCGCCGCGATCTACCAGCCGCTCGTCGACTACCCGCTGCGGCGCCGCAGGCTCGTCTTCGAGGTGAACGTGCACGGCCCGACGGACCTCGCTCAGGCGGTGATCCCGCGGATGGTCGAACGGGGCCGGGGATGGATCGTGAACGTCTCCAGCGGGACCGCTCGTCTCGCGGAGGGGCCGCCCTTCCGGACCAGCGGGCTCGGGTCCACGACGGGTGTCTACGGGGCGTCGAAGACCGCGCTCAACCGGCTCACCAATGCCCTCGCCCTGGAGCTGTGGGGGACCGGGGTGCGGGTCAACACGATCGAGCCCCGGGCCGCGGTCATGAGCGAAGGCGCCACCGCGATCGTGGGCGACACAATCACCGACGACCAGGTCGAGCCGATGGAGACGATGGTCGAGGCGACCATGGCGCTGTGCGACTGCGACGCGGCGATGACCGGGCAGGTGCACGTGAGCCTCGACCTGATCGAACGGCTCGGTCTCACCGTCCACGTCACATCGAGCTGAAGGGCGGTTTGTCAAGGATTTGTCCGAAACGAGCGGGTCCGCCGCGCAGGATAAGCGGGTCCTTCCATTCTGCGGGGAAAAGGGGTATCTCTATGCCGCGGCTTGCCACGGTTCGTGGCGAGAATGGGCCCGGGTGGTTGCATTTCGTGTAAAAAGGGTATGTCTGAGGGTGCAGGGCGCTCGCTACAGAAAAGTGGCGAGCAGGGAGGTACAGACATGAAACCCATGATCGTGGGGGCGCTCGGCGCCCTCCTCGCAGGGGTGTTCGGCGTAGCTCAAGCCCAAGAAGCTCAGCAAGTTCCGACGATCGACATCCCGATCAACACCGTCGTCGACGACGCGCCACCGTTCGAGCAGCACATACTCGCCACCCAGGCCGTCGACCCGGCAGAGCAAGGCCTCTCGTGCGAGGTCACCATCATCAGCACCAACCAGGAAAGCGCGCACCCGGGCAACAACCTGGTGATCGGCTCGAACGGGTCGGCGGTAATCGCCCCCGACGTCGAGCGTGAGGCCGGCGCCGTCACCGAGGCGGTGGGCACCCTCGTGCTTGGGCCCACGGTCACGGTGGAGTTGCTCCTAGGTCCCGATCACGTGTTCTCGGCCGGCCTGGTCGTGTCGATCGACTGCATCCAGGTGTCTCCGGAGCCGCCCGTGGTGCGCCCGCCCGTGGTGAACCCGCCGGTGGTGAACCCGCCCGCGGTGAACCCGCCCGCGGTGACGCCACCGTCCCCGGCGAGTACTGGGAACCCGGCGACCGCTGATATCGCCGTCGCGGCTGCGTCGGTCGTGGCGCCCGCCCGGTTCACCGGCTAGTCGGCGCATCAGAGCGGCGAGCGTTCAGGCGCCGGCCGGGAGACCCCCGCCGGCCGGCGCCAGAGACGTCCGAAACGCTCCCATGCCCGCGAGGGCCCCGTCGTGCGCTAGCCGCTGGGCGTAACCTCGCGCGAGCCCTGATCGGAGGTGGCGGTGTTCGTCGACGGCTTCATCCACTCGCTGCCCGACGTCGACCCCGAGGAGACGCGGGAGTGGGTCGACTCGCTCGACTCCGTCATCGACGGGCGAGGAAAGGTGCGGGCGCGCTACCTGCTCGCCCGCCTCATGCAGCGGGCCCGGGAGCAGGGCGTGGGCGTGCCCTCGATGGTGGGCACCCCCTACATCAACACGATCCCGCCCGAGCAGGAGCCGTGGTTCCCCGGCGACGAGTACCTCGAGCGCCGCATCCGGGCCTTCATCCGCTGGAACGCGGTGGTGATGGTCGCCCGGGCGAACCGCCGCTTCGACGGGCTGGGCGGTCACCTGTCCACCTATGCGTCGGCGGCGGCGCTCTACGAGGTGGGCTTCAACCACTTCTTCCGAGGTAAGGACGACGGCGGCTACGGCGACCAGGTGTTCGTGCAGGGCCACGCCACCCCGGGGATCTACGCCCGCGCGTTCCTCGAGGGTCGCCTCACCGAGGACGACCTCGACCGGTTCCGTCGTGAGGTGGAGGGCGGGCTGCCGAGCTACCCGCACCCGCGGCGGCTGCCCGACTTCTGGGAGTTCCCCACCGTCTCGATGGGCCTGAGCCCGCTCAACGCGGTCGCGCAGGCCCGCTTCAACCGGTACCTCCTGCACCACGAGCTCGCCGACACCTCACGGGCGAAGGTTTGGTCCTTCGTCGGCGACGGCGAGATGGACGAGCCCGAGTCGATGGCGGGCCTGTCGATCGCGGCCCGGGAGCAGCTCGACAACCTCATCTTCGTCGTCAACTGCAACCTCCAGCGCCTCGACGGGCCCGTCCGCGGCAACCACAAGGTGATCCAGGAGTTCGAGTCGACGTTCCGCGGCGCAGGCTGGAACGTCATCAAGGTGATCTGGGGTCGCGAGTGGGACGAGCTCCTCCTGCGCGACGTCGACGGCGTGCTGCTCAACAAGATGAACACCACCGTTGACGGCGAGTTCCAGAAGTACTCGGTCGAGACGGGCGACTACATCCGCGAGCACTTCTTCGGTCCCGACCCGCGGCTACGCCGGATGGTCGAGCACCTCTCCGACGACGACCTCCGCAAGCTCAACCGGGGCGGGCACGACTACCGCAAGCTCTACTCCGCGTACAAGACGGCGGTGGAGCACGAGGGCAGCCCCACCGTGATCCTGGCCAAGACGATCAAGGGTTGGACGCTCGGCGCCGACTTCGAGGCCCGCAACGCCACCCACCAGATCAAGAAGATGACCGAGGAGGAGCTCAAGACCTTCCGCGACCGGCTCTACCTCGACATCCCCGACGAGCAGCTCGAGGGCGACGCGGTGCCCCCCTACTACCACCCTGGCGCCGACTCGCCCGAGTACGAGTACATGGTGGCGAGGCGGCGCGCGCTCGACGGGTCCCTCCCGAAGCGGGTGGTGCGCGCCAGGCCGCTGGCGACGCCGTCGCAGGACGCGTTCGCCGACCTGCTCGCCGGCACCGGGGAGAAGGTGCAGGCATCGACGACCACCGCCTTCGCCCGTCTGGTCCGCAAGCTGCTCGCCGATCCCGAGCTCGGGCCGCGGGTCGTGCCGATCATCCCCGACGAGGCCCGAACCTTCGGGCTCGATGCCCTGTTCCGCGACGTGAAGATCTACTCGCCCACCGGCCAGACCTACGAGCCTGTCGACGCCGGGCTGCTACTGAGCTACCGCGAGGCGCCCGAGGGGCGCATCCTCGAGGAGGGGATCACCGAGGCGGGTTCGATGGCTTCTTGCACCGCCGCCGCCACGTCGTACGCGACGTGGGGCCAGCCGATGATCCCGTTCTTCATCTTCTACTCGATGTTCGGGTTCCAGCGCGTCGGCGACCTCATCTGGAGCTTCGGCGACCAGCGCGGCCGCGGTTTCCTGCTGGGCGCCACCGCCGGACGGACCACCCTCACCGGCGAGGGCCTCCAGCACTGCGACGGGCACAGTCACGTGCTCGCGTCGACCGTGCCCAACTGCCGGGCCTACGACCCGGCATTTGCGTACGAGATGGCGGTGCTCGTGCGCCACGGCATCGAGCAGATGTACGGGCCGGAGCCGCAGGACTGCTTCTACTACCTGACCCTCTACAACGAGAACTACGCGATGCCCCCCATGCGCGCGGGCGTCGAGGACGGCATCGTCGCCGGCCTCTACCCCTTCCACGCCGCGCCGGCGGAGCGGACCCACCGCGCCCAGATCCTGGGGAGCGGCACCGGGATGCTCGCCGCGCTCCAGGCCCAGCGCCTGCTCTTCAACGAGCACGACGTCGCCGCCGACGTGTGGAGCGCGACGAGCTACAAGCTGCTGCGCGAGAACGCGCTCTCGACCGAGCGCTGGAACCGGCTCCACCCCACCGCGCAGCCGCACGTCCCGTACGTGACCGAGCAGCTCGCGCCAGCCGAGGGTCCGATCGTCGCGGTCACCGACTTCATGAAAGCGGTGCCCGACCAGATTGCCCGGTTCGTTCCCAGGGCCTTCGTGTCGCTCGGCACCGATGGCTACGGCTACTCCGACACGCGCGAGTCGCTGCGCCGCCACTTCGAGGTCGACGCCGCCCACATCGTCGTCGCGACCCTCGACGCCCTCGCCATGCAGGGCGACGTGAAGGGCGAGACCGTCGCCGACGCCATCAGGCGCTACGAGATCGACGCCGACGCCCTCGACCCCCGGCTCGCCTGAGGGTCAGCTCGCGCGCCGGCCGCCGGAGTCTCGCCGCTCGTCGATCTTCAGCGGGTCGTCGTCGTCCCAGTCGTCGTCGAGGTCGTCCTCGTCGTCCCATTCGTCGTCGGAGTCGGAGGGCGCGCCGTCCTCGTCGACGTCGGCGAGGGTGCCGGTGCCCTCGGAGAAGAGGCCGTCGTCGAAGCCCTGCTTGAGCTCCCTGGCCTCGCGGAATCGCCGAGCTCGTCCTTTTCTGGGCACGTCGTCACCTACCTGGGCCGGGCTCGAATCTGCCCCCATGATGCCGCAGGCTGAGCCTCGCGTGTGCGCAATGACCCGATCGGGGCCAGGGACCGTCGTTCTCCGGCTCCGGAACGGTCAGAAGGCCCGGTTCCCGTACCGGTCGAGGTGGGTCACCTCCTCGACCGGGCGGCGGGTGGTGGGGCCGTAGCCCCCCTGCGGCCAACCCAGGGGAACCACCGCGAGCGGGGTGACGCTTCGGGGCAGGCCCAGGGTCCGGCGGGCCAGGAGCGTCGACCACACCGGGAGGGTGGTGAGGGCCGCCCCCAGCCCCAGGGCCCGGGCGGCGAGAAGCAGGTTCTGCACCGCGGGGAAGATGGAGCCGTAGTAGCTGGCGGCGGCGACCGGCGGGAAGTGGGGCCGCAGGCCCCGCAGGCATGCCACCACCACGACCGGCACCTCCTCGAAGTGGTCGGCCTGCCACTGCACGGCGTCGAGGACCTTTCGCATCCTCTCGTCGCCACGGGCCCGGGCGGCGTAGCCCCGCTTGAACACCGACCACGACTGCCGGTTGAGCCGCGCCAGCTGGTGCTTGACCTCGGGGTCGCGGACGACCACGAACTCCCAGCCCTGCTGGTTGCCGCCGGTGGGCGCGCGCACTGCCAGCTCGAGACAACGCCGCACGGTCTCGTCGTCGACCGGATCGGGACGGAGGCGCCGAACGGCCCGCTGCGTCTCCATCGCCTCCTCGAGCGGCATCGAGAGGCCGGCCTTCACGTCGGTGAAGCTGGGCATCGGCCTGCCTTTCGTCACGGCTTGCAGTCGGAACGGGAGGCTACCGGCTCTTCCGAACCGCGGTGCGGGTATCCTCATCCGTCCCCGGGCGCTTAGCTCAGCGGGAGAGCGCTGCCTTCACACGGCAGAGGACGCTGGTTCGAAACCAGCAGCGCCCACGAGCAAGGCGCGCGGCGGCGGCGGCGGTGACCTCTTCCCTGCATCACGCTGAGGTCACAACGTGATTCTTCGCACAAGGACAGAGTCGCAGGTCAAAGCGCTCGTCGCCGGAGGAGCGCTCGGCGCGTACGGCGTAGGCACCTCGACCGGCATGGTTGCGTTCCAGTCGACTGTGCAGACCGAGGTCGCAAGCGACCGACGGGGGCGCACCTTCGCACTCTTCGACGTCTTGTGGAACAGCGCTCGTCTCGCGTCGCTGGGGCTCGGCGGCGTGCTGGCGGACGCCGCTGGTGTTCGTGCCGTCTACGTCGTCGGTGGGGTGCTGCTGCTCGTGGCCACCGGGGTCGGTTCACGGGCTGTTCGAACGCGCCTCCTGGAGCGTCCCGGTAACGCGCTACTGAGTCCGCGGGTCGCGGGTCAGCCGCATTCGTCGCCACGCCACGCTTCAAGCCCTTCTCGAGCGGCGAGGAAGGCGATGCCAAGGCCAGCGACGGGGTCAGCCCAAGCCCAGCCAATCGTCGCGTTCAGCACCAGTCCCAGGAGCAGGATCGCCGACAGTCACGAGCACAGGAACGTCTCGGCGGAGTCAGCTACCAGCGTCGTGCTCCCGAGCTCCCGTCCAGTCCGTCGCTTTGCAAGTGCGAGCGTGGGCATAACCACCAGCGACAGGCAAGCCAGCACGATCCCCGTCACCGACGTGTCCGGCTCCGCGTCGGCTATCAGGTCTCTCACGGCCTCGACAGTCACGTAGGCGGCCAGGACGAAGAACGTGATCGCTATCAACCGCAGCGCCCGTCGTTCACGCTGCTCGTCGACGCCGCCCTGCTCGTCGGAGTGGAACTGCCACACGACGACTGTGGCCGCAAAGACCTCGATCGAGGAGTCGAACCCGAACCCGACGAGCGCGATCGAACCAGCCGCAACACCCGCCGCCACGGCGACGATCGCCTCGGTGACGTTCCACGCGATGGTCAGGTACTCCAGGCGAAGTCCTCGCCTCCGAAGCCGGGCGCTAGTGACCTGACTCATGCTCTCAGCCTGCCGGGGCCGCGAGCGCGTTCGCAATCGCCGTCGCCACGACGCCGGCGCGGCGCAAGGCGAGATGGTGGTCCCCGTCGACGATCTGGAGTTCGATGCCGTCTCGTGCGACGCGTACAGCTTCCACCAGGGAACGGGCGTATCCCAGCGGGGCTTCGCGGTCGTCGGCGCCGTGCAGCAACGTGACGGGTGTTCGGGTGGCGACCAGGTCGGGCAGGGTTCGGTGTTCGACGACGACGTGTTCGAGGGTGCCGTGGAACGACGGCCAGGTGTGGCGAGCGCCGTCGGAGGCGATGGCTCGGGGGAGGTCACGGACAACCAGCGGGGCAATCGCGATCGCCAGCGGCCGAAATCGGCACATCGCTTCGCAGAGAAGCCGCGCGAGCGGGCTGCCGCGAACGGTGAGGCGGGCGAGCAGGCCGAGCCGGCCGACCTCCTGCCGAGCGGTCACGACGTCGGGGAATGCTGGGATGCCGAGGAGGATGAGGCCCGTCACGCGCAACCATCCGCTGGCGGCGAGGGCGGCGGCGAGGATCGCGCCCGCCGAGTGCCCCACGACGAGGCATTCGTCCGGAACGACGGGCGTGATCGCCTCGAGGTGGGTGTTCACGTCGTAGCTGGCGTCGCTCGGGTGGGGGGAACGGCCGAAGCCCAGGAGATCGGGGGCGACCCCGCGATAACCCCCGTCTGCCGTAGCCAGGTTCTCCCAGTAGCGCGACGACGCGCCGAGGCCATGGAGGAACACGACCGGCCTCCCGTCGCCCCAGCGGCGGACGAAGAGACCCGGGGCCGGCATTCCTGGGCTACTGGCCGGCGAGCCGCTGGGCGGCGGCGCGCAGCTCGTCCTCGGACGCGACGTTGTCGAATCGCTCGGCGATCGTGCCGTCGGCGCCGACGACGAAGACCCAGGGCTCGCGCAGGTCGCGGTCGCGGCCGCCGCGCGGCGTGATCCATTCGGCGGCACCGTCGTTCACGACCTGGTTCTCGAAGTCGTTCCAGACTTCGAGGTGCACGAACGCGATTCGGTCGCCATACTCCGTCGCCAGCTGCTGAACGGCGTCGGTAATGGGTCCGCAGAAGCGGCTGACGCAATAGACGGGCGTCGCGACGACGACGATGACGGGCTGGCCGGCGGTGAGTGCATCGGCGACGGTGGTCGTGTGCAATTCGGGATCGGGAACGATCCCGTCGTCCGCAGCGCGCGAGTCGATTGCCTGGGGCTTGACGCCGGGCGCGCCTGGTAGCGGATTCGCAGTCCGGGGCGCGGGTTCGCCCTCCGCCACGACGTATGGCTCGGGGTTGACCTCGAAGGCTGCCGTCGCCTCGAACGGGTCGCCGTCCACTTTCCCCGTCACGATGACCGACCAGAGACCGGCCTTGTCGAAGCGGACGTCGTCGGCGGCGTAGACGCCTCTGCTCTCGGCGGCCGACACGACCGTCGGGCCCTCCTCGCCGCGTCTGCTGCTCGTTCCGGGGAGCGCTCGGTACGTCGCCGTCACCGGGGCTCCGACGCGCCTGCTCGGCTCGGGCGACTCGCTCGTACCCAGGTAGGCGAAACGGAACTCCACCGTGCCGTAGGCGAGCTGGCCTTCCTGCTCGGCGAGCAGGCCGACGATGACGCGCTGGTCATGCTGGGCGGCGCGGTCGTAGCTGGCGAACTGAGCCACGACCTCGCCCGAGCCGTCGGGTCCGCCGCGCCCATCATCGCCGCTCCCCGCGCACCCCGCTGCCACGAGGGCGAAGGCGAGTGTGGCAGCGCCCGCGCGGTACGAGGAGCCGTTCACCGGCCGCCGCTGGACGATGGGCACGATGCCGGCTTGGGATCACCTACCGCCACGATGGCGGCTCGTGCGGCGACGACGAGCGTCGAGAGGTCGTCGGTGAGTGTGGGCGCCATCGTGGCGAGTCCCTGCTCGACAGCCTGCTTGGCCTCGAGCAGGCGTGCCGCGGCGGTTCGATCGGACTGCCCGGCCTCCTCGGCCAGCTCGTGAAGATCCTGGTGCGCATCGTCCAGGAATCGCGTGCGTGCGGCGTCGGTGTCGCCGGCGCTGGCCTTCGCCTCGACTTCGCAGAGCGCGTCGCACATGGGCGTGTAGGGGTCTGCAGACCGTGCTCGATCATCGCCTCCGTCGTTGGAGCCGCAGGCAGTGGCGAGCAGCGCGCCCGCGAGCACCGCGAGCCACACTTTGCGGGGCAGGGCCGCGGAGCAGGGCGCGTGCATCAGGCACTGCTCGTTGGTCGCAGTCGGTCGACGACCACGAGGTACAGACCGAGGCAGGCGAGGAAGACGACGTACCAGGTGAGGTTCCGGCCCGGGACGAAGTGGCTGGCGAGATGGCCGAGGAACACGTTCATCCACCGGTGGTGCGCGGTGCCTGCTCGGAAGAGGAAGTCGGGGAACATCGCGAACACGTGCCCCACGAGCACCCACACGAGCGGCAGCGGGACGGGGCGAAGGACTCGGAGAGCGACCACCGTCATGACCAGCAGCGCGGCCGATGCCCCGATGAAAAAGTGGGTGAACCAGTGGAACCGGGCGTCGTGGCCCCGGTAGGAGAGGTAGAGCCCGATCTCCACGACCACGGCGGCCACGCACCACAGGCAGACGCGGAGCGTGTGCGCTTCCCGTAGCCCCGAACGCAGTCGCGGCGCGGTCAAGGCGTCGCGTCCAGGATCGTCGACACCTCGAACAGCTCGCTGGCGTCATGCGGGTCAAGGGTGCGATAGCGGATCCTGCCTTCGGAGTCCACGACCGCGTACCCGACGGAGGGCCCGCCATCGCGGGGCTCGTGGAGCCCAAACTCGTGGGCGAGCCGTCCTCGGGGGTCGGAGACGAGCATCACGTCGGCTTCGCACTTTGGCGCGCGGCCGGCGACGACGATGGCGACGTCGGCGCGGTCGAGCAGGTCATTGCCGGCGAGCGCGTCGCAGAGCCGTTCCACGCGACCAGAACGGTCGAAGAACACGAGCGTGCGTCGGCCCGGTGCCGGGATGTCCCCGGTCACTTGCAGTGCGCGCTCGGGGAGCTCGCCGAGGTCGAGGAACCCGGGGCGCTGGTAGGCGGGATCGTGGTCGTCGAGCCCGCTCTCGGTGGTTTGCGCCACGGCGAGGAGCGCGCCCAAGCCGACGGCCGCTACGACCCAGACAGTGATCAGACTGGCGCTCGTCGGCCATGCAGGCGCTGCCGCCGTCACCGTCCCGTGCCGGCTCCTGTGGAGAACGCGCGTAGCCGGGGGCGGAACAGCGCGAGGAACGGACAGCCCGGCCCCCGGGTGTGGACGTGCTCGTCTCCCTCCTCGAGTCCGACCGTCTCGAGGAGCCGTAACTGGAACGAGCGGCACTCGTCGCTTATCGGCTTGGTCGACCACCGCCACCCGCCGGTGGAGCGCTGGGCGAAGGCGCGGACGTCGGCTCGCACGCGGCGGTCGCTCTTGCGGACGACGAGAGTCGGATGGAACGAGTGATCGGCGGGCTCGAGGTGGTGCGGGTCGGTCATCGTCGTGCCCCCGCTGCACGAACCTCCCATTCCGTTCAGCGTCCCGTGCCCTCCGAGGAAGAAGTCGCGTATGCGGATCGGGCAGCGATGGGGCCACCAGCCGTAGCTCTCGGTCCCGTCGATCTCGACCCACCAGTGCCCGAACGTGTCGCCGACGCGCGGGTTGGTGCGCTTGATCGTCACGTACGGGAGTAGGCGGGGCGCCGGCGGTCGCCGCAGCGCGCGCAGGGCACCGGTGAGTCCGTCCTGGTTGTGCTCGACCACCCATGGCGGGCGGCGGCGCAGGTCGATGGCGCTGAGCACGGCGCGCAGCAACCGCGGACGGGGATCGAGGACGGTTGCGATCGGCGCCTGCGCACCTCGTCGCCTTCGACTGGCGCGGACGTGCAACGCCGCGAGAACTCCGAGCGCGCTGAGGCCCAGCGCCAGCAGCAGAATCAGGACACGCCGAACTGTCACGCGTTGGCGCCGGGGCGCGGGGGCGGCGGGCTCGGGAAGAGGAGGCCGCGCGTCTAGCTCCGTCACGGGTCGCTGGCCGGCAAACTCGTCGACACGGCCGGTCACGACTTGCCCTTCTTGGCCTTCTTGCGGCGGGTCATGGGGCCGTTGCCCTTCTTCTTGAAGTCCTTCTTGTCGTCCTTCTTGGTGCTGCCGCCGTCGTTGGGTACGCCGGGCTCCACGAGTGGGAGGGCGCGAAGTACGCGAAGCAGAGCGGCACCAGCGACGCCCACGGCGCCGACTAACCCTCCGATGACGACCTGCCGGTTACGCATGCCGGGACCTCCCCCGATCGAGCGGGCAACGATAGCGTGTAGTAGCTGGTGCGCACGCCCTGTCATGATGTCCCGCGTTCACCATGAAGGACCGCCCGGGCCGGATCACCGGCGCGGTCGCAGGAGTTGTCGCGGCCGGCGTCGCCTTGGGCGTGAGCGAGCTCGCCTCGGGTGTGAACCGGCGCGTGCCACCGCTGGTGGCGGCGGTCGCGGACCTTGTCATCGACCGGGCACCGCGCGCGATCGTCGAATCCGGCATCGCCGGCTTCGGGACCCGCACCAAGGGTGTGCTGCTCGTCGTGATCGTCACCGTGTCGCTGCTCGTCGGCGCCGCGCTGGGTGCCGTCTCCGCGCGGCCAGGCCGTCGGTGGCCTGTGGTCGTGGGGTTCGCGGGCTTTGGCCTCGTGGGGGTCGTGGCAGGCGCTCGCGACCCACAGGCCTGGGCGGCGTTGGGGTTGGCGTCGGCGGTGCTGGCGGTCGAGGCCGGCATCGGGACTTTCGTGGGGCTGCTGCGGGTGCTCCCGACGGCCGCCGGTACCGAGAGCCCCGACCCGCGCGCGCACGGGCTTACCGCTCGGCTGCGGGGGCGGCGGGCCTTTCTGGGTCTGGTCGGCGCGGCCGCGATGACCGCGGCGGGGACGGCCTGGCTGGGCCGAGTGCTGCGGGGGCGCGGAAGCGTGGACGCGGCTCGCGCCGCTGTTCTGCTGCCGCGCCCCGACCAGTCGGCTCCGCCGCCAACCGGTGCCTCGGCACTGGAGGTGCCGGGGTTGACTTCGCTCGTCACGCCCAACGATCGCTTCTACCGCGTCGACATCGCGGTGCTCACGCCCCAAGTACATCCCGACGATTGGCGGTTGCGGGTCACGGGCATGGTGGATCGGCC
>JBOGFI010000050.1:0-87500 GCA_050743365.1 Acidimicrobiia bacterium
GGGCTCGTCGAGCAGCAGGAGCCGCGGCTCGCGGGCAAGCGCGACCGCGAGCGCCAGGCGGCGCCGCTGCCCCGCCGACAGGCGCCCGTGGGTCACGTCGGCCTGGCGAGCCAGGCCGACTCGCTGCATCGCGGCGTCGGAGCTCCCCGCCGGCCGGCCCCCGGCTCGGGCCGCGAAGCGCAGGTTCTCGTGCACGGTGAGGTCGTCGTAGCAGAAGGTCTCGTGGCCGACGAGCGCAAGGTCGCGGCGGGCGGCGCGCCGGTCGCGAGCGAGGTCGTGACCGAGCACCTCGCCGCTCCCCGAGTGGAGGGGGACCAGCCCGGCCACGAGACGCAGGAGAGTGGTCTTGCCGGAGCCGTTGGCACCCGACAGCAGCACGACCTCGCCATCGGACACGTCGAGATCGACGCCGGCGAGCGCGGGGTAGCGGCCCAGCAGGCAGACGGCGGAGCGCAGGCGAACGGCGAGGGGCACGGGCAAGCCTCCGGGACCCCGGGAGACGGCTCCCGAGTGTACGGACGGGCAGGTCAGAGGGTCGAAACGACGACCGGGATCGCGCGCCGCCCCTGAGTAGCCTCTCGCCAATGTTGGGCGTCCGCCGCGTCATCGGAGCCGTGGGCCGCGCCCTCATCACCGCCGGCATCCTGATCCTCCTCTTCGTCGCCTACCAGCTGTGGGGCACGGGCGTCCTCGAGGCACGGGGGCAGTCGGAGCTGCGCGACGATTTCGAGCGCGAGCTCGCGAAGCGGCCCGCGGCCACCGCCCCGACCTCGACGACCCAACCGCCGGCCTCGACGACCACGACCACGACGGCGCCGCCGCCGGTCCCCGCCGGGGGCGAGGCGGTGGGGCTCATCCGCATCCCGAAGATCGGCGTCGACAAGGCGGTCGTCGAGGGCACCACCGTCGGCGACCTGCGCAAGGGGCCCGGCCACTACACGGGCACCCCGCTCCCCGGCCAGCTCGGCAACGCGGCCATCGCCGGGCATCGCACGACGTACGGCGCGCCGTTCGGGGACCTCGACCAGCTCGCCCGGGGCGACGTGATCTCGGTGCAGACCCTGAGCGGGACCTTCGACTACGAGGTGATGCAGGACGGCGTGTTCGTCGTGAAGCCCAGCCAGACGGAGGTGCTCGACCCGACCCCGGACACCGCGACCCTCACGCTCACGAGCTGTAACCCGAAGTACTCGGCGCGAGAGCGCCTGATCGTGAAGGCGCAGCTCGCCCCGGGCGAGCCCCCGCCGCAGCCACCGCCCGGCGACGTGCGGCTCCCGGAGGACCTCGACGCCGGGCTGTCGGGCACGCGCGGTTCGCGCGCGCCCGCGGTGGTCTGGGGTGCTGTCGTCGCGCTGGTCGGCGGGCTGTGGTTCCTGGCCTTCCACCGCTACCACCGCTGGACGACGTGGCTCGCCGGCGCCATACCGTTCGCGGTGGTGCTCGCGGTGCTCTACTTCTATCTCGAGCGCGTCCTCCCCTCGAACTACTAGAGAAAACAAGGCCTGCCAGCCCGTTGCTCGCCGCCAGGATTGCGCGGGAGCGGCGAGCGACCCGCAGGGCGGCGGCAGGCACCCTGCCGCCGAGCGAGCGCGACCAGAGAGGAGGGGTACCCGCTACCGGCCTTCGAACCTCGGGGCGCGTTTCTCGCCGAACGCCGCCAGCCCCTCCTGGAGGTCGGCGCTCGGGAGCGCCGCGGCCTCGAGGGCGCGGATCTCGTCGGCAGCCGCTTCGTCGATCGCTTCCGCCCCGGCCACGAGGTTGAGCGCGCGCTTGTGGCCGGCGACGGTCAGGGGCGCCAGGTCGGTGATCTCCGCAGCCCAGGCGAGGGCGGCCGCGAGCGCGTCGGAGGCGCCTCGATGGACGAGGCCGATGGCGGCTGCCTCGTCGCGGTCGAGCGTCCGGCCCGTCATGAGCAGCTCACGCGCCGCGGCCTGGCCGACGAGGAGCGCGAGCCGTTGGATGTTGGCCGGGCTCAGCACCAGCCCCAGCCTGGCGGCGGGGATGCCGAACGTGGCGGTCGGCGCCGCAACCCGGAAGTCGCACGCCACCGCCAGCTGCATGCCTGCCCCGAGCGCGGGGCCGTTCAGGGCGGCGATGACGGGGGCAGGGAAGGCGACGACGGCGTTCATCAGCTTCTCGAACGCGGGGCGCAGCGTGTCGGCCGCGGGCTGGGCCGTGTCGTCGCCGCCCTCGAACCTGGTCACGAGATCGGCGCCCGAGCAGAACGCCGACCCGCTGCCCGTGATCACGACGGCCCGCAGCGACGTGCTCGCTTCGAGGCGGGCGCACAGGTCGTCGCACAAGCCCGCGTTCAGGGCGTTGCGGCGCTCCGGCCGGTCGATGGTGGCCAGGCCGACGAGCCCCCGCGTCTCCCAGCGGATCACCGGTCGGGCGCCTCAGGTCTCGTCGATGATGGCGATGAGGTCGCCTTCCTGCACGACGTCCTCGGGCTCGACGTGGAGCTCGCGCACGACGCCGGGGATCTCGGTGACGACGGGGATCTCCATCTTCATCGACTCGAGGATCACGATCTCGTCACCCTCGGCGACCATCTGCCCCTCGTCGACCACGACCTGCCACACGTTCGCAGCGATCTCAGCTCTGATCTCAGCCATACAAGAATCGCACTCTAGACAGGAAGCACTCCGTGCTTGCGCCACGGACGATCGACGCGCTTGTCGCGCGACAGCCGTAGGCCGTCGCAGATCGCGCGTCGGGTCTCGGCCGGGTCGATGACGTCGTCGAGCTGGGCGTGACCGGCGGCGATGTAGGGGTCGATGTTCCTGCGGATCTCCTCGGCCAGCTCGAGGCGCTTGGCGGTGCGGTCCTCCTCCGGCACCGCCTCGATCGTCTTTCGGTGGATGATGTTGACCGCGCCGTCGGGCCCCATCACCGCGATCTCGGCCGTCGGCCAGGCGACGATGTAGTCGGCCTCGTACGCGGTGCCGTTCATCACGAAGTACCCGGCGCCGTAGCTCTTGCGCATCACGACGCTGATCTTGGGCACCGTCGCCTCCGACACCGCGAACAGCATCTTGGCGCCGTGGCGGATGATCCCCTGCTTCTCGACCGCCGACCCGACGATGAACCCGGGCACGTCGTGCAGGAACACGAGGGGGAGGCCGAAGGCGTCGCACAGCCACACGAAGCGGGCGACCTTGTCGGCGGAGTTCACGTCCAGCGCGCCGCCCAGCACCATCGGCTGGCTCCCGACGACGCCGGCGGGCTGCCCGCCGAAGCGGGCCAGGCCGGTGACCACGTTCTTGGCCCACTCGGGCTTGATCCAGAGCACGTCGCCGTCGTCGACGACGGCCTGAACGACCTTGCGCATGTCGTAGGCGCGCCGGGGCGCGGTGGGCACGATGTCGTAGAGCTCCTCGACCCGCCGGTCGGCGGGGTCGGCGGCCTCGGCGACGGGTGGGGGCTCCTGGTTGTGCGACGGGAAGAAGGAGAGGTACTTGCGAACGATCTCGAGGCACTCCCGGTCGTCCGCCACCTCGAGGTCGGCGACACCCGAGATCTTGGTGTGGACGGCGGAGCCGCCCATCTCCTCCTCGGTGACGTCCTCGCCCACCGCCGCCTTCACGAGGTGCCGGCCACCGAGGGCCATCGACGACGTGCCCTTCACCATGGGAACGAAGTCGGCCAGCGCCGGGATGTAGGCGGTGCCGGCGGCGCAGTGCCCGAGCATGGCCGCCACCATCGGCACCACCCCGCTCATGGCCACCTGCTCGCGGAACAGGTCACCGGCGCCGGCGAAGGTGGACCCGCTGGTCGACTGGATGCGGGCCCCGGCGGAGTCGAGCAGCCACACCATCGCTATGCGCTGACGCACGGCGAGCTCCCGCAGGCGGGCGATCTTGCGCTCGCCGACCTGCCCCATCGAGCCCGCCATCACGGTGAAGTCGTAGGCGGCGACGGCGACGCGGCGGCCGTCGATCTCACCCACACCGGTGACGGCCCCGTCGGCGGCGAGGTACCGGTCGCCGAGCCCGGTGTCCATGTGGTCGGCGAGCATCCCGTACTCGACCCAGGTCCCGGGGTCGAGGAGCAGGTCGAGGCGCTCGCGGACGGTCAGCTTGCCCTGCGAGTGCTGGCGTTCCACGCGGTCGGGCCCACCCATCGCGAAGGCGCGGTCGCGCCGCTCCTTGAGCTCGCCGACCAGCGGCCCCCAGTCGTGGACATCGCCGCCGCCAGTAGCAGTCATGCACTCATGCTTCCACGGCGAGCACCTGCCAATCGCCGGGGACGCCCTTGAGCTCGTGACGGCCCCGGTCGGCGAACTCGATGCCGGAGCCCGCGACGAGGTCGCGCACCGTGCTCGTGACCAGCACCTCGCCCGCGCCCGCCAGCGCGGCAACGCGGGCGCCCGTGTGCACCGCGATACCCGCCAGGTCGTCCCCCCGCAGCTCGCACTCCCCCGTGTGCAGGCCCGCTCGGATCTCCAGGCCGAGGCCACGCGCTCCATCCGCGATCGCCTGAGCGCAGCGGATCGCACGTGCCGGGCCGTCGAAGGCGGCGAGGAACCCGTCACCCGTGGTCTTGACCTCCTGGCCTCGGAACCGCTCCAGTTCGCGGCGGATGACCGCATCGTGGGCGTCCAGCAGCTCGTGCCAGCGCCGGTCGCCGACCTTGGTGGCCTTCTCGGTCGAGCCGACGATGTCAGTGAACAGCACCGTCTTGAGCACGCGGTCCGGCTCGGGCACCGGGCGGACGCCGGTCAGGTGCTCCTCGAGCAATCCAGCCAGCTCCGCGCTCTGGCCGGGATCCTCGCCGAAGCGGACCGGAGACGCCGGAAACTCGACATAGCGGGCATCGGCGATGTGCTCGGCGAGATGGCGCATCCCCTCCTCCGGCCACAGCGGGTGCCCGGCGTAGTGCACGACCAGGGTCGGCGCGGTGATGGTCTCGAGGACGTCGCGGACGTCGGTGGCGTAGATCGTCCGGAACGCGGCGGCCGCGGTCCTGGGTGTGCCGGCGAGGGCCTCCCTGCGGGCCAGGCGACGACGGCTCTCCTCGTCGTCGGTGCCCCAGGAGCGGGCCATCATTCCGGTGCCCCACTCGCGTTCCACCGTCTCGATCATCCCTGCCGCGGCATCGGGACGCGTCCCCCAAGGCCAGTCGGGGGCCCACGTCAGCCGGGGCGTCGTCGCTCGCAGCACGAGGGCGGCGGTTCGGTCGGGGTGCGTTGCCGCGAAATACATCGCCACCGGCCCGCCGTCGGCGACGCCGAGCAGCGCGGCTTTGTCCGAGCCGACGGCGTCCATCACGGCACTGACGTCGTCGATCCGCTCCTCCAGACTCGGGACCTGGTCGGCGGGCAGCCGGTCCGAGAGCCCGCTGCCCCGCTTGTCGAGCAGGATCAAGCGCGCGAACCGCGTGATCCGCTGGTACAGGTCGGTCAGGCCAGGGTCGGCCCACGCCACCTCGAGCGTGTCGAGCAAACCGGGAACATGAACCAGGTCGACGGCGCCCTCACCGACGACCTGGTACGCGATGTCGAGGTCGCCGCTCTTCGCGTAGCGCGTCTCGGGAGGCTCCATCTCTATGCCTCGACCGCCAGCACCTGCCACTCACCCGGCACGCCCTTGAGCTCGTGGCGGCCTCGGTCGGTGAACTCGATTCCGGACCCGGCCACCAGATCCCGCACCGTGCTCGTGACCAACACCTCACCCGGCCCCGCAAGGGCAGCGACGCGTGCACCGGTGTGGACCGCGATACCCGCGAGATCGTCACCGCGCCGCTCGCATTCTCCGGTGTGGAGTCCCGCCCGAACGGCAAAGCCGAGCTCCTGGGCTCGAGTCGCGATCGTCTGCGCGCAGTTGATGGCTCGGCCGGGTCCGTCGAAGGCGGCGAGGAATCCATCACCGGTCGTGTTGACCTCCTGGCCACGAAACCGCTCCAGCTCACGGCGGACCGCGGCATCGTGGCTGTTGAGCAGTTCCTTCCACCGGCGGTCGCCGAGTTCGGCGGCGCGCTCCGTCGAGGCGACGATGTCGGTGAACAGCACGGTCTTCAGCACGCGATCGACCTCGACCACCCAGTCGTGCCTGCGACCAGTGAGGAACTCCTCGATCTCATCGAGTGCGTCTTGCTCGCCGTGCTCCGAGCCGTTCAGATGCCACCCGCCCGGGAGCTCCACGAAGCGCGCGCCCTCGATGTGGTCGGCCACATACCGTCCGCAAATGCTCGGGACCACGTAGTCACCAGTCCGATGCACGACCAACGCCGGCGCAGAGATCGCCGGAAGGGCGGTGCGCACGTCGATCTCGACGTTCCGTCGGAGGATCTCGCGGACCATCGTCGGGGTCGACGCGCTGCGCTCGTAGCGAGCGATGAACATGGTCGTCTGGGCGTCGTCCGACAGGTTCGCGACGAAGAAACGCAGGGCGTGGCCGCTCCCCCAGTCTCGGACCGCTGCCTCGGTGACTTGCTCGACGACCTCGGGCACAACCCCGATCGGGTAGTCGTCGGCCATGAGGATGCGCGCGTACGTGCCCCACGTGACGAGCGCCTGCGCCCGTTCGGGATAGGTCGCGGCGAAGAGGATCACGAGCGGCCCGCCCTCGGAAACTCCGACCAGAGCGGCGCGCTCGGACCCGGCCGCGTCCATCACCGCGCGGATGTCATCCATCCGGTCCTCGGCGGTTCCGAAACCCAGCGTCCGGTCGGACAGTCCGGTGCCGCGCTTGTCGAACGTGATGACTCGGGCGAAGGACGCCAAGCGCGTGTAGATGCTTTGCAGGAGAGGCATCTCCCATGCGAGGTCGGCATGGGAGATGAATCCCGGGACGAAGACGACGTCGAAGTCGCCCTTACCGAAGACCTGGTACGCGATCGAGAGCTCGCCGCTCTGCGCGTACCGGGTCTCGGGAATGTCCATCGCCCTAGCGGCCCTTCCACTCCGGCTTGCGCTGCTCCCGGAATGCCGCGATGCCCTCGGCGGTGTCCTCCGACGACGACGTGACCGTGAGCATGCTCTGGAGGTAGGCGAGGGCGTCGTCGGCGTTCATGTCGAGCATCCGGTAGAAGGAGCCGCGGCCCCAGCGCATGACGAGCGGAGACTTCGCCGCCAGCGTCGCGGCGAGCTCGTCGACGGCGGCGTCGAGCTTGCCGACCGGCACGACCCGGTTGACGAACCCGATGCGCTCGGCCTCGGCCGCGTCGACGCGGCGACCGGTGGCCATGAGCTCCAGCACCTTCCTGGGCGGCATCGAGCGCAGGAGCGGGACCGTGATCATGTAGGGCCACAGGCCGACGTCGATCTCGGGCGTGCCGAACTGCGCGTCCTCGGCCGCGATCACGAAGTCGCACGCCAGGGCGAGCCCGAACCCGCCGGCCAGCGCGTAGCCGCGCACCCGGGCGATCGTCGGCTTGCCCAGTCTCCACATCTCGCGGAACAGGTCGGCGAGCAGGCCCCGGCCGTCATGGGAGGCAGCCGCACCCGTGTCGGCGATCCCGCCGAGGTCGGCGCCGGCGCAGAACGCCTTGTCGCCGGCGCCGGTGAGCACGACGACGCGCACCGCGTCGTCGGCCTTCGCCCGCGCCATCGCCTCTCGCAGCCCGTTCATGACCGTGAACGACATGGCGTTGCGCCGCTCGGGCCGGTCGATCGTGACCCGGGCGGCGGCGCCGTCGACCTCGTACCGGACGTCCTCCACAACGCGGCATCGTAGAGAGCCGCGGCCG
Source organism: Acidimicrobiia bacterium (assembly GCA_050743365.1). GTDB lineage: Bacteria > Actinomycetota > Acidimicrobiia > IMCC26256 > JACDBD01 > JBOGFI01. The sequence goes on from JBOGFI010000050.1 coordinate 7,690, forward strand.
GCAGCCGCCCGCCCGCTAGCGTTCTTCCGTGTACTGGCTGGCGGTGGCGCTCGGCGTCGCCCTCCTCGTGGTGCTGGCCACGTGGGGGAGTTTCCCCCGCCTGCTCGGCCTCCGGCTCCACTCGGTCTGGCTGTTGGTGGCGGGGCTCGGCGCCCAGATCGCGCTCGAGCTCGTCGACTTCTCGGCCCCGCGCCGCGACGACCTCGGCTTCGGGATCCTCATGGCCTCGTACGCGCTGATCCTGGCGTTCTGCTTCGTGAACCTGCCGGTTCGGGGTATTGCGGTGGTCACCGTCGGCTTCGCGATGAACGCCCTCGTGATCGGGCTCAACGAGGGGATGCCGACCCGTGACCACGCGGTCGAGACGGCGTCGGGCCGGGAGGTCGAGCGCCCGGTCGACCGCACGGTCAAGGAGCGGCCCGAGAGCGACAAGGACCTCCTCCCGTTCCTGGGCCAGATCGTCCCGTTGCCCGACAACCGCGTGGACGCCGCCCTCTCGTTCGGGGACCTGGTGATCGCAGTGGGCGTCGTCAACGTCTGCTTCCAGGGCAGCCGGCGGCGGCGCCCCGCCCGCAGCGCGGACGTGGTTTCGCAGGACGCGGTCTGGCAGGACGAGGAGCGCGCCGACCTGACGGCCGCAGATCCGGCCGAACCACCTGCGATCGACTGGCGTGCGCCCGTGGTCACGCCGGCCGCGCCCACGCACGCCGCCCCGGTCGACACGCGAGAGCAGTGGCTGGCGGAGCTGCGGGCGCTGGCCGGCGACGTGGAGTCCGGCTCCGACCGGAGTGCGTGACGCGCGACGCGGTCCTCCTCTCCTACCGGCTGGGTAGCGCCGACGGGGTCTCGGTGGAGGCGGCCAAGTGGGAAGGCGCGCTCGGCGCGCTCGGGTTCTCGGTCCGCCACGTCGCGGGTGAGCTGCCCGACACCGGGCGGACCGACGACATCGTCCTGCCGTGGCTGGCGTGGGAGCCTCCGCCGGGCGCCGGTCCCGAGCCCGACGCCCTCTCCGCCGCGCTCTCGGGCGCCGACCTCGTCGTCGTCGAGAACCTGTGCTCGCTCCCGCTCAACCCGGTCGCGGCACGCGCCACCGCGGCCGCGCTCGACGAGCACGTCGGCCGCGTCCTCTTCCACCATCACGATCTCCCCTGGCAGCGGACGCAGTTCGCCGCAGTCACCGACCTCCCGCCCGACCGTCCCGGCTCGCTGCACGTGACGATCAACGACCGGTCGCGTCGTGAGCTCGCCACGCGCGGCATCCGGGCATACACCGTGCACAACGCCTTCGACGTCGACGGGCCGCCCGGCGACCGCGCTGCCACACGCGCCGCCCTCGGCTTCGGCGACGGCGAGGTCGTCGTGCTCCAGCCCACTCGTGCGATCCCCCGCAAGGACGTCCCCGGCGGCCTGCGGTTGGCGGAAGCCGTCGGCGAGCTCCTGCCCGAGCGGTCGGTGCGGTACTGGCTGACCGGCCCGGCCGAGGACGGCTACGGGCCCACGCTCGAGCGCGTCCTCGCGCAGGCGACCGTACCCGTCATCCAGGGCCGCGCTGCCAGCACCGCCGACGCCTACGCCGCCGCCGACGCGGTCGTGTTCCCGTCGACGTGGGAGGGCTTCGGCAACCCCGTGATCGAGTCGGTCATCGCCCGCCGTCCGCTGGCGGTCGCGCACTACCCCGTCCTCGACGAGATCCGCGCGCTCGGCTTCGAGTTCTTCTCCGTCGATGCGCCCCGACCGATGGTCGAGTGGCTGCGCGCCCCCGACCCGGCCGTGCTGGCCACGAACCACGGGATCGCCCGCCGCCACTTCTCGCTGGCCGACCTCCCGGGTCGGCTGGAAGCGGCGTTCGGGGCGGTGGGATGGTCGACCTGGTGAAGGGGCCCGACGACCCGGTACGGGCACGCCGGGCCCGCATCGCCCGCCGGGTGCGGTGGGCCTCGCGCGCCGGATACCTCGCGCTCGGCGTTGCCGTCGTCTGCTTCGCCGCCGCCGTGGCCACCGACTTCCCGGCCGTCCTCGTGAACCTCTCGGCCGCGGGCCTGGTGGCATCGTGCCTGATCCTCCCGGTCACCATCATCGTGGGGTACGGCGTGCGCGCCGCCGAGCGGGAGGACCGAGAACAGCGGTACGGTTGACCAGCCGGTCAAGAAACAGCGCAGGGAGGGCAGGATGCCGAGAGCTGCCATCTGCAACGCCGTCGGCGAGCCGCTCGAGGTCGCCGACGTCGACCTGGAGCCGCCCCACGCCGGAGAGGTGCGGGTGCGCCTGGGCGCGTCGGGCGTGTGCCACTCCGACCTGTCGATCCAGAACGGCACCATCCTCGTGCCCACGCCGCTGGTGCTCGGCCACGAGGGCGCGGGTGTGGTGGAGGAGGTCGGCGACGGCGTCGACGCCGTGAAGGAGGGCGACCGCGTCGTCATCTCGTGGGTGCCCCAGTGCGGCCACTGCTACTTCTGCGAGCACGGGCAGGGCCAGCTGTGCGAGGCGGGCGCCATCTCGATGACGACCGGCGGCCTGCTCGACGGCACCTACCGCTTCCGGCGCGGCGACCGGGAGCTCGGGCAGATGGCGGCGTCGGGCACATTCTCGGAGGAGACGATCGTCCCGGCCATCGGCGCGGTGAAGGTCGACGACGACATCCCTATTACCGCGGCCGCACTGATCGGCTGCGGCGTGCTCACCGGCTTCGGCGCCGCCACCAACACCGCCGACATCCACAAGGGCGACACGGTCGCGGTGTTGGGCTGCGGCGGCGTCGGCCTCAACGTGATCCAGGGCGCCCGGTACGCGGGGGCCGAGCGGGTCGTCGCCATCGACATGATGCCCAACAAGCTCGATCTCGCGAAGCAGTTCGGCGCCACCGACCTCGTGAACGCGGGAGAGGGCGACCCGGTGTCGAAGGTGATGGAGCTCACCGACCAGCGCGGCGCCGACGTGGCGTTCGAGGTGATCGGTCTGGGCCCGACGATCGAGCAGACCATCGCCATGACCCGCCGGGGAGGCCAGGCGATCATGGTGGGCGTGCCCAAGATGGAGGTCATGATCAACCTCCCGGCGTTCTTGGGGCTGGTCCTCCAGGAGAAGACGATCAAGGGCTGCTGGTACGGCTCCAGCAACGTCCACACCGACGTGCCCAAGCTCGCCCGCCTCTACGGCGAGGGTGAGCTCATGCTCGACGAGCTCGTCTCGCGCGAGATCAAGCTCGACGACGTGAACGAAGCCTTCCGGGCCATGCAGGCGGGCGAGGTGGCCCGCTCCGTCATCGTCTACCAGTAACAGCTCGCACGCGCGCCGGCGCCGAAAGCGTGGCAGAGGGGCTTCGCAGCCCGTCGATGCTCGGGGGGGAACGTTGAGACCGCTGCGCTTCCTCGGATCACTAGGGCTAGCCGCTGTCCTGGTGGTGGTCGGGCTCACCGCCTGCCAGCCCGTCCCGCCCAGCCAGCCTCTGATCGTCAGCGCCAACCCGGCGCTATACCCGGCGTTCCAGACGGGCGTGGTGGACTACGTGAACCGGTGCGTCCCGGCCACGCCGACCGAAGTTCAGATCACCGCCCCGAACGGCACCACCGTCTCGGTGGACGGCTCTCCGCCTCAGAGCGGGACGTTCACCCTTCAGGTGGTCCAGGACGAGGGCAAGCGCTTCACCATCGACGTGACCACCGGTGGCACGACGACGAACCACCACGTCCGGTGCCTGCCCACCGACTTCCCCAGCTGGTCGGTGGAGAAGACCGGCACCCCACAGGCGGAGTTCTACGCCACCGTCATGATCCAGGGCCCCAGCACGCCCAACTACTCGGCGATCTTCGACACGAACGGCGTGCCGGTCTGGTGGCTCGACCGCCAGCCGACGTTCCTGTTCACCCCGCTGCCCAACCGGGACTTCGCCATCATCGAGGCCGGGGCCGGCATGGAGGAGTACGACCTCGACGGCAATCTGGTGCGGACCCTCAACACTGTCGGCGGTCCCGTCGACAACCACGACGTGATCCTGTTGCCCAACGGCAACTACGTGATGGCCACGGTCCAGCAGCAGCCGTGCGACCTGTCGTCCTGGGGCCTTGTCGGCCTGCAGACCTGCGTCAACCACGTCTTCCAGGAGCTCACGCCGCTCGGCGTGGTGGTGGGGGCGTGGGACGCCAGCTTGAACATCCCGGTCACCGAGACCACGCCGCCTTGGCGCGACAACCACGACACCGTGCCGCCGGACGTCTACGACCCGTGGCACTACAACTCGGTCGAGTTCACCGGGGACGGCTTCATCATCAGCTTCCGTCACCTCGACGCGGTCTACAAGATCGACAGCCTGACCCTCACCGGGAGCATCGTGTGGAAGCTTGGTGGCGTCCTGCGGCCCGAGAGCCTGACCCTGGTTGACGATCCCCTCGGTGGCGTCACCGGACAGCATGACGCCCGATGGCTCGGCGACGGGACCGTCACCATCCACGACAACGGCACGAACGCCCTCGGCCTCGGGTCGAACCGTCAGCCCCGCAGCGTCCGCTACGCCGTCGACACCGGAGCCATGACCGCCACGTTGGTCGAGGAGGTATACGACTCCGACGTCGCATCGTCCCCGTGTTGCGGCTCGACCCGGCGCCTGCCCGGGGGCAACTGGGTCACGGGCTGGGGCGGAAGCGGTCAGATCTCCGAGTACGACCCCGACAGCACCCGGGTGTTCCGCCTGCTCGCAGGCTTCGTGTACCGGGGCATTCCCCTCCTGCCCGGCCAGTTCACCGCCGACGAGTTCCGGGCGGGCATGGACGCCCAGTACGCCGCCTAGTCGCCCGGTCACCGATTCATCCAACCCGTCGGGACGCTCCTACCATGGGAGCGCCCTGATCGCGCCCTGATCGCGTAGGAGTCACGATGCGTTACCGGCGGTTCGGCGACACCGAGCTCGAGGTGTCGGAGGTCGGCTTCGGTGCCTGGACGATCGCGACCGACTGGTGGGGCAAGGTCGACGACAAGGCCGGGCTCGTGCACGCCGCCCTCGATGCGGGCGTCACCTTCTTCGACACCGCCCCCGTGTACGGCGACGACGGCTTCGGCGAGCGGATCGTCGCCGAGCTCGTCGGCAGACGCGACGACGTCGTCATCACGACGAAGTGCGGGTACGACCTCGACGCCCCCCGCAACGCGCCCGGCCATTCCGAACGCCCGCAGGACTGGCGGCCCGACGCGGTGCGGAGCCAACTCGAGGCGTCGCTGCGACGGCTCGAGCGCGACCACATCGACCTCTACCAGCTGCACAACGTGCGCATGGAGCCGGTGCTGGCCGACGACCTGTGGGACGAGCTCGAGCGATTCCGCGTCGAGGGCAAGGTGCGGGAGGTCGGCGTCGCGCTCGGCCCCGCCATCGGCTGGACCGACGAGGGCCTGCACGCGCTGCGGGAGCGCCCGATCGTGTCGCTCCAGACCGTGTTCAACCTGCTCGAGCAGGAGCCCGGGCGCACGTTCGCGGCCGAGCCGGCCGTGACCGAGGGCCGGGTCGGCCTCATCGCCCGGGTGCCGCACGCGTCGGACGTGCTGTCGGGCAAGGTGACCCGCGACACCCGGTTCGAGGGCGACGACCACCGTGCCCACCGCAAGCGCGAGAACCTGCTCGACCTGCTCGACAAGGCCGACACGCTCGCCTTCCTCCACGGCGGCGACACCGGCCGGTCGATCGGCCAAGCCGCGGTGGCCGGCATCCTCGCGTTCGACGGGTTCACGACGGTGCTCCCCACCTGCGTGACCGCCGACGAGGTGCGCGAGTACGCGGCGGCAGCCGAGATGCCCTTCGCCGGCGGGGAGAAGTCGAAGCTCGACGAGCTCTGGGGGCGGAACTTCGGGGTCACCGACCGCTACGAGATGCCGCTCAAGTCGAGCGTGTGATGCGACTCCCCGCCCACCAGCGGCGCCGCCAGCTCCTCGAGGTGGCGCGCGACGTATTCGCAGCCGGGGGCTTCCACACAACCGCCATGGACGACATCGCCAACGCCGCCGGCGTCACGAAGCCCGTCCTGTACCAGCACTTCCCGTCGAAGCGGGCACTGTTCCTCGAGCTGCTCGACGACATCGGTCGGCAGCTGCTCGACGAGCTGGGCGCCGCGACCGGCGCGGTCGAGACCGGGCGCGAACGCGTCGAGGCCGGGTTCGAGGCGTACTTCCGCTATGTCACCGGCAACCGCGCCGCTTTCCGGCTCATCTTCGGGGCGTCGGTGCGCAACGACCCCGAGTTCGCCCGGATCGCCGATCGCGTGCTGCGCGACGCCGCCGACGCGGTCAGCGCGCTGATCGAGATCGAGGGCACCGAGGAGCACCGGCGCGTGCTCGCCCATGCCCTGGTCGGGGTGGCCGAGGCTACGAGCCGCCACGCGCTCACCGACCCCGACGCGTCCCAGGATCCCGAGCAGCTCGCCCGCTGGGTGTCGGAGCTGGTCTGGTTCGGTCTGCGCGGCATCCGGGCCGAGCGTGAGCCGGCGCCGGCGAGCGGGGCCCTCGAACGGTAGCGGTCTGCCTCGATTCGGCGGGCGAGAGGCGTACGGCCCACCTGGTGACCGACGAACCGGTCCTATGTGCGGGTCGGCTGCCCGCGTCTCTGCCGCCAGGGCGAAGAACGGCCGGACGGCGCGTGTCGACGGAACCTGCCGCGGGTCGCCGACTTCTCGCGCGTAGGCGAGCCGGACCAGGGGGATTCGGCTGCCGCCTGACTGGTGCCCTTACGAGGACGGACGGCTAGCGCGCCGCTCACCTCCTCCAGTGCCGGTACCCGGCGTCCGAACCAGCGGTGGGCCCAGGTGACGGTTCGGCCCCCGAGGAAACGCTCGACCAGGCCGGCGATCACGACCAGATCGGCCAGCGGTGACGCGTTGGTCACGTACCACTCGTCGACAGCCAGCTTGAGCGGCAGGACGAGATCGCCGTACACGTCGTCCCCGGGAGCAGCGTCGGCGAGGAGGTGATCCTCCCAGTCATGGACCAGGACCTGGGACGGACCGGCGATGCCCGGTCGCCCCCGGAGGACGGCTTGCCAGCGCGGATCTTCCTGGTTGACGTAGGCGGGGGTCTCGGGGCGCGGGCCGATGATCGCCATGGTGCCGGTGACGACGTGTAGGAGCTGGGGAAGCTCGTCGAGCCGGGAGGCGCGCAGGTATCGCCCCAGACGCGTGATGCGGGTGTCGTCCCGACCTGCAGTCAGCGCGCGGCCGCCGGCAGTCCCGTCGGCCCGAGCGGTCCGCATGGTCCGCAGCTTGAGCAACGTGAACGGTCGACCGTGGCGCCCGATGCGCCGGAGCCGGACGATCGCTGGTCCCGGGCTCGTTCGCCGGGCGACGCCAGCCAAAAGGCCGACGAGTGGCAGGAGGGTCACGCCGACCACCGCGGCGACCACACGGTCGAGCGGGTTCCGAACGATGAGCCAGCGGTTCATGACGCCTTGCCGATGGCATCGGCGAGCGCGGCACAGACGCGGTCGACCTGGTCATCGGACAGCTCGGGGTGCAGGGGCAGGCTCAAGACCCGGGGGGCGAGCCCCTCGGCCACGCCAAATCCCGCGGGATCGACCTGGGCGTGGCGGCGGAACCAGTCGAGGCGGTGCAACGGCTGGAAGTGGATGCTGGTGCCCACGCCCTCGGCCCCCAGCCGGTCGACCACCCGATCGCGCCGCACCCGGTCGGGCAGCACCACGACCATGAGGTGGTCGGCGCCGTTCTTCTCGAGCTCGTCGGGCACGCACCGAACACCGTCAAGTTGCGCGAGCTGCTCGCGGTAACGGGTCACAGCGTGCCGGCGCCGGGCCTGGAGCTCGTCGAAGCGAGCGAGTTGCGCCCGGGCAACGGCGGCAAGCAGGTCGGGCAGGTTCGCCTTGATCCCCGGCGTGCGCACGTCGTAGGCGAGTCCGTCGCCAGACGTGTACCGAGCCCATGCGTCCACGCTGAGGCCATGGAGCCGGTAAGCGTTCGCGAAGGTGGCGAGCTTCGGGTCCTCGGTCACAAGCGCGCCACCCTCGCCGCATGTCAGGTTCTTGGTCGCATAGAACGAGAAGCATGCAGCCATCGTGCCGTGGCCTCCGATGCGCCCACGCCAATCGCGCGAGCCGAGCGCGTGCGCGGCGTCCTCGACGACCGGCACCCCCGCATCGCGACAGAGCTCGTAGATCCGGGGGTCGACGGGCACCCCGCCGAAATGGACGACCACGACCGCGCGCACGCCCACGTCGATCGCCCGAGCGACGGCGTCGAGTGAGACATTGAGGCTGTCGGCGTCGACATCGAGAAGGAGCGGAACCGCGCCGAAGCGAGTGAAGCTCGTGGCAGTCGACACGAACGTCCACGTCGGCACCGCCACCGTTGCACCGGGCGGCAGGTGCAGTGCCGCGGCCGCGGTCTCCATCGCCGCGGTGCACGACGACATCGCGACGACGTAGGGCATCCCGAGATACTCCCCGAGCTCGGATTCCAGCGCGAGACACTCCTGACCCGTGGTCAGCCAGCCGCTCTCCAGGACTCGGCAGGCGCTCGCGATCTCGTCGTCGCCGATACTCGGCGCCGCGAACACGACGCGGTCTTCGGTCACCCGAGCGCGTGCCATACCGACCTGCCGATTCCGCTGCACTGCGCGCGACAGGGCCGTCGCCAGCCCAGGGCCGAGGACGACGACCGACGGTGGCCGCCCGTCACCGCGCGCGCGATCCCGCCCGCTGCCCGTCGAGTGCTCGAGTGGTGGCCGGTTGTACCCCGATGCACCCCGATGCCCCCAAACCGGGCCCGCCCCTGAGATGTCGTGGAGTCTCTAGTAGAGAAAGGAGGTATTTGTCTACCCTCCACGAGCCTATGCGCCGTTCAGTGGCTTTGTCTCGTGACCTTGGGGGCTCGTCACGCCTTGCCCTCCGATGCGCCTCTATCGAACCGTCTTGACCGCCAAACGGAGGAGCCGAGGCTTGAGCCGGGTAAGGGTGGCGGTGCTCGGCGCGGGCATGCAGGGCGTTTGCACTGCGCTCGAGCTAGCGCGCCGGGGCGTCGCCGTGGAGCTGTTCGATCAAGACGACACGGCGGTCAATCGAGCGAGCCTCCGCAACGAGGGAAAAATCCATCTGGGCTTCGTCTACGCCAATGACCCAACCTCGTCGACCGCGAACCTCATGCTGGAAGGAGCCTTGCGGTTCCGCCGACTGCTCGACCGCTGGACGCACGGCGGCTTCGCCTCGATTCCGACTTCGCACCCTTTCAACTATCTCGTAGCGGGAAACTCACTCGTTGGAACCGAGCGCCTCCGAGAGCACTACGAGAAGGTCCAACAGCGCTACCGGGAACGGACGACCGAAGATGCGGGACTCGACTACCTCGGAGGCCGCCCCGCGCTCATCGTGCGGCCCCTCACGCGCGGAGAGCTACGTGCGACGTCACCGGAGACCGTCGTGGCCGGGTTCGCAACCGCAGAGGTCGCGATCCACTTGCCGACCGCAGTCGCACTGCTTCGAGATGCCATGACCGCGTCCTCCGTGCGGTTCCATAAGCGCCGCAGGATACGAGCGGTGCAGCGCAGCACGTCCGGGTTCCGCGTGGACGGTACAGGCCCAGATGGCACGTGGTCCCTGGGTTGCGATCAGGTCGTGAACACGCTCTGGGACGGACGACTCGCCGTCGACGCGACCATGGGCCTCGTCCCCGACCGTCCGTGGATCTATCGCCTCAAGTACCGGGTGCTCGTCCGTCTCCCAAAGGTCCTCCGAGCGAGCGCGTCCGCCAGCCTCGTACTCGGGCCGTACGGGGACGTCGTCGTCCACCCCGGTGGCACTGGCTACGTCTCGTGGTACCCAGGGTGCATGCGCGCGTGGAGCGAGGAACTCGCGCCCCCCGCATCGTGGGACGCTGCGTGCCGCGGCATTCTGGACGCGGCGGACGCCTCCGACATCGCTCGGCGCGCGTTTAACGGCGCGGATCCATGGTTCCCGGGGATCGCGGCGGCGGAGCCGTTCACCGTGGACGCGGGAGTGATCTTTGCCTTCGGCCGGACCGACATCGACGACCCGTCCAGTGAGCTGCACCGACGCGACACGATCGGAGTGCGATCGTGCGACGGATACCACACTGTCAATACCGGCAAACTGACGACAGCACCGATGTTCGCCGTCGACGCCGCCGACCGCGTCACAGCCACGAGAGATCTGCCGCACCACCCCTGGTCATGACCCGGAGATGTCGCGATGCTCCGAGAGTTGTGGCCATGGTGCCGACCGCGAACGCAGCGCGCTTCGTCGCCGAGACACTGCAATCCCTGGCCGCTCAGGACTATCCCAACCTGGAGATCGTGATTTTCGACGACGCGTCGACCGACGCCACCTGGGCGATCTGTCGATCGTTCGCCGACGTTGACGCAAGGTTCCATGTCGTGAGGCATCCGTCGGCTCTTGGATGGCCCGGGAACTTGAACGCCTTGCTCGAGTCGGTGGACGGTGAGTATGCCTTCTTCGCGCCACACGACGATCTCTTCGAGAGATCGTATGTTCGTCGAATGGTCGAGGCGCTCGAGCTGCGATCGGAGGCAGTGCTGGCCTTCTCGCAAACCCTGCGCTTCGACGACACGGGGCCGCGCGAGTTGCGAACCGGCGAGCTCTCCGCGAGACCCGGCGGACGGATCCGGCGCGGACTGCGCTACATCTTGATGACGCTCGAGGACGACCGCGCCATTCCGTTCCGCGGCGTCGCTCGCATCAGCGCCCTTCGCCAGGTCGGAGGTCTTCGTATAACGAACGCCGTCGCGTTCAGCGCGGACGTTCGATGGCTCTTCCGTCTCAACCTCATCGGTCCGTTTGTCCTGGTCCCCGAAACGCTGTGTCAAAAGCGCGCTCCCCTGGGCGTGATCCACGGGATCGTTTCCCTATTGCCACACGGCAGCGACATCGACCGCTCGGGCCCGCTCAACCGACTCTTGACGAGAGGTCGAAGCGCGCGTCTCATGATCCTCGAGGCGCTCATGTACGCATCCGAGATCCGAGCTGCGCAATTGCGTGCATCCGAACGATCGGCGCTGCTCGCGGGGGTGCCAGTGCGAATCGGGCTCGTGTTGCTCCCGCGGCCGATGCGCCCGCGAGCACGACGTCTCCTTGCGCGGCTCTGCAGGTGAGTGTCCAGGCCGTGCCTGAGGAGGGTGCCGATGACGCTTGACGGCCGCGCCGATCGCCTCCCGCTCGTCTCGGTCGTCATGCCGGTCCGGAACGAGGAGGCCTACCTGGCGCGTTCACTCGGTGCAGTCCTTCGCCAGGACTACCCCGCCGACCGCCTGGAGGTGATCGTCGTCGACGGCGCGTCCGACGACCGGACGACAGCGGTTGCCGAGGCGCTCACGGCCGGGCTCGACGTTCCGCCCATCTCGGTCGTCACCAACCCGGCGGCGATCACGCCGGTCTCCCTGAACCTCGGGATCGAGAAGGCCGCGGGCGACATCATCGTGAGGGTCGACGGGCATTGCGAGATCGCACCGGACTACGTGCGTCGCTGCGTGGATGTCTTGCTCGAGACGGGCGTCGAGTGTGTCGGCGGCGTCTTCGTCACCGAGGGTGAGACCGAGTCGGCCCGCACCATCGCGGTCGCCCAGAGCTCTCGCTTCGGTGTCGGGAACGTCGCCTTCCGCACCGGTCGAGCCGACCCCGGTCTCGTCGACACCGTGCCCTTCGGCGCCTGGCCCCGGCGGGTCTTCGACGAGTTCGGGCTCTTCGACGAGGACCTGGTGCGCAACCAGGACGACGAGTTCAACTTCCGAGTCATCCAGGCCGGTGGCAGAGTCTGGTACGACCCGACCATCCGGTCGCGCTACTTCAGCCGCGCCACCCTGCCGAAGCTCTGGCGGCAGTACTTCGAGTACGGCTGCTACAAGGTGCTCGTCGCCAAGAAGCGCGGCGGCGTCGCCTCCGCACGCCACCTCGTGCCAGTTGGGTTCGTCGCCGCGCTGTCCTGCGGCGCGGTGGCATCGGCTGTGAGCGGCCGCGCCCGATGGCTCCTCGCCGTGGTCGCCCCGTATGCCGTGGCCAACGCGACGATGAGCCTGCGCCTCGCCTCACGGCACCACGTCCCGGCCCCGCAGCTCGCTGCCGCCTTCGCCACGCTTCACCTCGCCTACGGGAGCGGGTTCACCTGGGGCGCCGTTCGCTGGCACCTGCACCCGAAGGTCGACAGCCAACGGGCGTGCCCTTGAGATGCACCATGCCATCGCTGTCGCCGCGCGTGAGATGCATGTCCGTGATCGGAACGTCTGTCAGGAGAGGGTGGGCGGTCGGAGCTGCAAACGCGAAGTAGTTGGTGGGCCCGACTCGGAAGCCAACTGTCGTCGCTGCATTCAGCCAACGTGCACTTGACCAGTTGGCGAACACCAGGTCGACGTCGTGTTCAGCGAGCACGCTAACGCCACCGGCCAGCACGGCCGACTCTTGCCCAGCTCGGCTGAACGCGTCGACGATGACACCGACTCGAAGGTCACCGAAGTAGGAATGCTCATGCATCTGCATCGGTGCAATGACCGTCCAGCCCACATCTGAACAAGAGCTCGCGTCTCGAAACCTGATGCGGACGAACCGATCGTCAGACGCGGGATAGCGGCGATTGAGCGTGACTGCGTCTCGGCACACGCCGGCGCCGATGAGGTCGCGCGCAGCCTGATACGTTTCAGTCGCCCAGACGCCGAACTCGCGCTCGACGACCGCAGAGACCGAAGCCGGTTTACGCATCAACCTCACCCACGAGCGGTGCGCGGCAAGTACGAGCTGTGGGATGCCGGTCGACGTCGCGGCGCGGGCAGCGAGCCAGGTCATCCGTCGGCGACGAAGATACCGAAGCTCTCTTGCTATCCGTCGCGGTCGCAGGCCCAGATAGACGAAAGGGACAGGGGCATGAGCGCACCCCGCTGCAATCATGAACCGCGCCGCGGGCTCGTCAAGGCCGCCAACGCCAAGCCCCAAGAGCAATGGGTGCCGTATCGTAACGGCGCGACCCAGCTGGAGGGCGGCGAGAGCCTGCCGGCGGTCCACGACACCCTCCGAGATCGGCGCCTGAATCCATGCACCCCAGCGCTCGCGGTCGCGAACGAAGAACCGCTCATGTACGAGCCGGACGCCCGCCCGTACTTCGCCGTCACGATCGAACGCGACGAACACGGTTCGTCGCAGCCCGCGATGCGTCTCGCTGTCACCGGGAGGTTGGGGAAGTCGTTCGCTACGTCCGCCAGCGGCGAGACGGGCATTGAACCGCTCAATTGCCGCTCCGTCGAGGCGTGTAGCGACGCGTACCGGCATCAGTGAGGATTCCCACGGTCGTAGTGGCCAGGGGATGCACGCTCGGAGCGGATTAGCCGCGCCAGAAGATTGGGAATCAGGAACCCCCGTTGACCATCTCCAGCTCACCTTTGAGATATCGGCGCGTCAGTTCGCGTCTTTGTAGCTTCCCAGATGGCGTAAAGGGCAGGTGTCCACGAGCGACGAGGACAACTTGCGAGGGGCTACACGCGGCAACACTGAGTGCGGCCTTGCGGATTTCACGGATCAGCGCGGACACCTCGCTCTGAGCGAGCCGACCGCTCGATTCTGGTTCTGCGGCGACGACCCAATCGCCGGAAGGGAGCCCGAAGACCCCAGTTCGCCCCGCGCGGACCGCGCCGATGCCCCCCATTGCTTCCTCGACGGCAGGGGCGTAGATGTTGCGTCCTCTTGCTACAACGTAATCGTCACCCCGGCCGCACACGTACAGCCATCCGTCAGCAATCGCACCGAGATCACCGGTCATCAGCCAACCGTCCGGGTCGGCGAAGGAAGCGCCGCTGGCACCATCGACCCCGATCGATGCACCGCGGACAGAAACGGGACCGACTGCGCCGGACTCGGCATCGCAGCGCACCTCGTAGCCGCTGATCGCAGGTCCGCTCGAAACGAGACCGGTCACTTCTCTGCTCTCCGCGGGATCCATCCCTTGAGGCATCAAGCGTTGTTCTGCGAGCGGCAGTGTCGCAACGGTCATTTCCCGCCACTGCGATCCCATGGGAGTCATCGTTGCCGCGAGCCCTAGCTCGGCCATTCCATAAGCAGGGCAAAATGCAGTCGGACGGAACCCGGCCGTGCCGAATCGATCACTGAAGCCCGTGAGTGTCGACCGTCGGATCATTTCTCCACCGACGATTGCACACCGCAACCGTGATAGGTCCAATGCACCCCTCTGGTCTCGTTCAGCGCACAGGCGGTAGCCGAAGTCCGGTGCGGCCGTGATCGTTGCGGCGCAGTCGCTGATCGCGCTCACCCACGCGCTGGGATTGCGCAAGAAATCGACGGGGTCCAAGAGGATGATGTCACCCTGTCGCGCCAGCGAAGGGCGGGTTGACGCAAGGCTCGTTAGCAACATTCCGATCAGCCCCATGTCGTGGGACAAGGGAAGCCACGAAACCGGCTTGTCACCTGGTTCTGGCTGGACCGCGCTGATGATCGCGGCCACATTCGCGCCGAGCTGCCGATCAGTGAGCTTCACCGCCTTTGGTTGATCGGTCGACCCGGAGCTGTACTGGATCAGCTCGAAGCCGCTTTCCCGCGGCCCCGCCAACGGAACGCTTCCTAGGTCGGAGTGAGGCCGTACCTCGAGGGTGGTGCCCTCCAGCAGCGGAGCCACGTCGTCGCGGGCGACAATCTGGTTCATGCCTTGCGCTTCACATGCGCGTCGCACGAAGCGGAGGTATTCGACCGGGTCGGCTGACCGGGCGGGTAAAGGTAGCGAGATCAGTTGCGCTCCCGCTTCGATCGCGCCGAGCAGCAACTCAACCGTCGGCCGATCATTGGTCATCAAGGCGGCTACGCCCGGAGAATCGGCGGATTTCGAGAAGTAACGCCGACCATCCCCTAGGCACTCGGCGGCAGCAACCGGTAATGCTCCGACGCCGAAGACCAGGCGTGCATTACCGATACCCTCCAGTACGCCCTCGGACAGGCTCTCAGCCGTCACGGAGTGGGCTCATATCACTCATATCGGCTCATTAGGTGAGCGTTACACTACCGTCAGCGCGTCCTCGTGACTCCATGCCGCGGATAGGCCGCCACCGCAGGCCGCGTGCGACACCAATGTCGACTCCCAAGCGCGAGTTCATCGCTCGTGGCTGCCGAGGACGGTTGGAGCCCTCGACGCCCGTGGTCCCGCCTGCCATGCATTCGCGGCGAGCCACCGCAGCTGCGACCGCCGCATGGAGCTGCGATGGCCGTCCACGGACTGCCACCCCCGCTGGTCTCCAACGTGACGGAGTAGCACTGAGGCCGGGACAAACCAGCCGGGAAGGCTCGCCAGCCTGCGAAGGAGTCGAACGCACCGCTCTTCCATCCGCCCGCTCGGCATACCCCGTCCCACCAGATCGAACCTGGAACCGAGGTGGGTGTGGACGATGCACGCGCCGCCCTCGGCAAGGAGGCGATCTTGGTTGCGCTCAGAGATGAGCTCGCAAAAGTCCCTGATGCCGGACCCGTGACTCGAGCTGAACCAGTAGCCGACATGAGGCCGGCGAGGATCGTGGTAGGGCATCAGTGGATCGCAGTTCAGCGTGTTGATATCCGGAAACACCATGTTTCGTACGAACGTGACCCGCGCCTTGCAAACGTCACCCCAGAAGTACGCCGAGCCCGGGTCATGGCCATACGAGGCGGGCCAGCCGCCTCGGAAGCGCCTCGTCGCCCCGTAAAGCCACCGAACGGGCTGGTCGAAGCGCTCGCGGCCCCAGTAGAGCGACTCCGCCTGTCCGACGTGGTTCGCGTGGATCGTCGGATCCGAGCCCGTGACCTCGCGAAAGAAGTCGAGGCCTTCGACTACGCGGTCGCGAACTGAAGGCCCGTCCGAGACTCCGTGCAACGCAATTTCGAAGCCGTGCCGCTGGAGGGCCTCGATCCAATGCCTGTAGGCGGCATCCTCCAGCGTGTGACCCCCGGTGTGTCCCGGTCCGTTTGGCCGGAGCGGCCAAACGGTCTTCGTGGTGAGGAGTCCAAGGTCGTACAGAACGTCGTACACGGGTGATGTGTTGGCGACGGTTGCGCGATCCGTGTCATCGACGATCGTGAAGGCGAACTTGCGCCCATCGGGCCACTGGATACTGTCGCGTCGCCGCGCCACGTCGGCGAGGTTACCGACGATTGCACCGACCTGGCTGCCGAGAGGCCCGGGTTCGGCGAAACGGACTGAAGCACGACCACGCTCGCACATGGTCATCACAGGCGCGGCGAGCTCGCTTCGAGCTTGACTCGCGTGGACCGACACTAATATCGGCGGGCGGTCGCCGAGAGCCGCGGCGTCCTTGACGCAGCCCGCTTGAGCTGTCGGGGTGTTTCTCGTGAGTGAGTCGTTGGGCACGGCCTGGTCCGACCTCGTCGAATGGCGCGGTGGGGGCTGCCTGATCGTGGCCGAGGTCGCCCAGACCCACGACGGCAGCCTGGGTCAAGCTCACGCGTTCATCGATGCCGTCGCCGGGACGGGCGCAGACGCCATCAAGTTCCAGACACATTTGGCGGCAGCCGAGAGTACCCCCGCGGAGCCGTGGCGGGTCCCGTTCAGCTACGAGGACGAGACCCGCTACACCTACTGGCAACGCATGGAGTTCACCCCCGCGCAATGGGAAGGGCTCGCCCGCCACGCGCGCGACAAAGAGCTGCTGTTCCTGAGCTCGCCGTTCTCCCTCGAGGCCGTCGACCTCCTCGAGGCCATCGGCATGCCGGCATGGAAGATCGCCTCGGGAGAGGTGGGAAATACCGCGCTGCTCGATCGCGTCACTGCCACAAGCGCGCCCGTGCTGCTGTCCAGCGGGATGAGCGACCTCGCCGAGCTCGACACCGCCGTCGAGCGCGTCCGAGCCGCCGGCAACGACGTGGTCGTGCTGCAGTGCGCTACCACCTATCCGTGCCCACCGGAGTCGGTCGGCCTGAATCTCCTCGCCGAGCTCCGCGACCGCTACGCGTGCCCGGTCGGCCTCTCCGACCACTCCGCCACGATCTACGCCGGCCTCGCCGCCGCGACGCTCGGCGCCGCGGTGCTCGAGGTGCACGTCACCCTGAGTCGTGAGATGTTCGGTCCCGACGTACCCGCATCGCTCACTACCGCCGAGCTCGGCCAGCTCGTCGACGGAGTGCGGTTCATCGAAGCCATGCTCTCGAACCCGGTGGACAAAAACGCCGCTGCGACCCACCTCGAGCCGACGCGGCGGCTCTTCACCCGAAGCGTTGTCGCACGATCCGACCTCGAGGCCGGTCACGTGCTCACCGCGGATGACCTCGTTGCCAAGAAGCCGGGCACGGGCATCCCCGCCACCCGGTTGCCCGAGCTGGTGGGACGGCGCCTCCGCCGTGCCATCGACCGCGATGCGCTGCTCGCCCCCGAGGACCTGGACTCCTGACGTGGCCCGTCGCAAGGTCTGCGTGGTCGTGACCGCCCGCCCGAGTTACAGCCGGATCAAGACGGCGCTCCGCGCGATCGCCGACCACCCGGACCTCGATCTGCAGGTGGTCGTCGCGGCTTCCGCCCTGCTCGACCGTTACGGCAACGCAGTAGACCAGGTTCGCTCCGACGGATTCGGGATCGACCGCGAGATCTTCATGGTGCTCGAGGGCGAGACCCCCATGGCGATGGCCAAGACCACCGGCCTCGGGCTGCTCGAGCTGGCCACCGCGTTCGACAACCTCGCGCCCGACGTCGTCGTGACCGTCGCCGACCGCTACGAGACCCTGGCGACGGCGGTGGGTGCCGCCTACCTGAACATCCCACTTGCCCACGTCCAGGGAGGCGAGGTCACGGGCTCGATCGACGAGAAGGTCCGCCATGCAGTGACGAAGCTCGCCGACCTTCACCTGGTGTCGACCGAGCGGGCGGCCGAACGCGTCATCCGCATGGGCGAGGACCCCGACACGGTCTTCGTCACCGGCTGTCCCTCGATCGACCTCGCCGCCGAGATCCTCGACGCGCCCGAGGTGGACTTCGACCCGTACGAGCGCTACGGGGGTGTCGGGGCGTCCTTCGACCTGAACTCCGACTACCTGGTGGTCCTCCAGCATCCCGTGACCACCGAATACGAGGAGGCGCGGGCCCATGTCACCGAGACGCTCCACGCCGTGGATAAGTCCGGGCTGCCCACGTTGTGGTTCTGGCCCAACGTCGACGCCGGGTCCGACGGCACCTCCGGCGGGATCCGAGCCTTTCGCGAGCAGCACCAGCCAGCGGGCATTCACTTCTTCAAGAACATGGCCCCGAGCGACTTCATCCGGATCGTCTACAACTCCCGGGCCATCGTCGGGAACTCGAGCATGGCCGTCCGGGAATGCTCGTTCCTCGGGGTGCCGGCGGTGAACATCGGGAGCCGGCAGGCCGGTCGCGAGCGCGGCACGAACCTGGTCGACGTCGGCTACGACCGGTCCGCGATCGTGAGCGCGATCAAGGCGCTCGGCCGCCGTTCCGGTCCCGGGACCGACCTCACCTACGGCGACGCCAAGGCCGGTCCGCGCATCGCCGAGCGCCTTGCCGAGGTCGAGCTCCGCTACGACAAGAAGCTCGCCTACTGATGCGGGTACTGGGGCTCATACCCGCACGCGGAGGCTCGAAGGGGATCCAGCGCAAGAACGTCAGGGCGCTCGGAGGACGGCCGCTCCTCGCCTACACGGCAGAGGCCGCGCTGTCGGCGAGGACGCTCAGCCGCGTGGTGCTCTCCACCGAAGACGAGGAGATCGCCGACCTCGGCCGGGCCCTTGGTCTCGACGTGCCGTTCCTGCGGCCGGCCGCGCTCGCCGACGACGAGGCCCCGATGCTGTCGGTCGTCCAGCACGTCCTCAGCGCGCTGGAGGGCGCGGGCGACCGATACGACGCCGTCTGCTTGCTCCAGCCCACCAACCCACTGCGGACCGCCGAGACGATCGACGCGTGCGTCCAGCTCCTCGAGCGCAGCGGCGCCGACGCCGCCGTCACGGTCTTGCCCATTCCCACCGAGCACAATCCCCACTGGGCATTCGAGGTGGGAGCCGACGGCTTTCTGCGACTGACCACCGGCGAGGCGCAGCCCATCACCCGCCGCCAGGACCTTCCACCGGCATTCCACCGTGAGGGGTCCGTTTACGTCACTCGCGTTCCCGTCGTGCTCGCAGGCAGCCTCTACGGCGGGCGCCTCGTCGGCCTCGAAGTGCGCCCCGACCAGAGCGTGAACCTCGACGAGCCAGGTGACTGGGCACGCGCCGAGACGCTTCTCGCTGCAGGCGCGAGGGCACCGGCCGGATCGTGACCTCCTTCCCGAAGGTGGTCTTCGTGGCCGGCACCCTCGGGGTCGGCGGCGCCGAGCGCCAGCTCTACTACATGGCCAGAACGCTTCGGGAGCACGGCGCCGAGCCGGAGGTCGTGTCGTTGACCCAGGGGGAACACTGGGAGCCGCGAATCCGCGAGCTGGGAGTACCCGTGCACTACGCCGGCGCGGTTCACTCGCGGCCGGTTCGCGCGGCTCGAATCGCGTTTCTCGCCCGTCGGATCCGACCGGACGTGGTGCAGAGCTCCCACTTCTACACGAACCTCTACGCCAGCCTCGCGGCCCGAGCAGCCGGCGCCCGCGACATCGGGGCAATCCGAAACGACGCGATCCGGACCGTCAGAGATGCCGGTCGGTGGGGACAAGCATTGCTGCGTGTCCCTCGCGCCCTCGCCGTGAACTCGACCCGCGCCCGCCATCAGGCGATCGGCATGGGAGTCCACGCCGATCGGGTCGTCTACCTTCCCAGCGTGGTGGACACATCGCTGTTCACGCCCGCGCCTGCCGTCGAGGGGCCCGAGACCGTCGTGCTGAGCGTCGGGCGCCTCGTGGAGCAAAAGCGGCACGACCGCTTCCTGCGGGTACTCCGTCGGGTCATCGACCGCGCACCGTGCGGCACCAGAGTGCGCGGCATCATCCTGGGCGACGGGCCGTTGGGCGCAACACTCGAGGCGCAAGCTGCAGAGCTCGGGCTCGGCGGCGAGGCGCTCACGTTTCTCGCCGATCCCGACAGCCCGCCTGTGTACCAGTCGGCGAGCATCTTCGTCCTCGCGTCCGACTACGAAGGCACGCCCAATGTGATCCTCGAAGCCATGGCGACCGGGCTCCCCCTTGTGGCCTGCGATGTCGGAGAGGTCGCTGCCCTCGTCGAAGAGGGGGTTACCGGATACATCCTCCACCCCGGCGACGAGGACCGTACGGTCGAAAGAGTGCTGGAGCTCGTGCGTGACCCGGCAGAGCGGCGGCGCCTCGGAGCCGAGGGCCGGCGGCGAGTCGAGCACGGGCGGTCGATCGCAAGGCTCGCCGTCGAGCTGAGCACGCTCTATGAGCGGTGTGGCACAGCGGTGGGCCGCTGAGCATGTGCGGCATCGTCGCGGCGTTCTCGGCCACCGGCCCGGTCCCCGACCTGGCGCCGGGATCGAGGACCTTGCACCACCGGGGGCCCGATGCCGCCGGTACCTTCCGGTCACCCGGTGGCCGGGCGGCGCTCGCCCACCGGCGGCTCAGCATCATCGATCTCTCGGACGCGGGCCGTCAGCCCCTCGCCGATAACAGCGGCCGCTTCTGGCTCGTCTTCAACGGTGAGATCTACAACTACAGAGAGCTGCGCCGGGAGCTGGCCGGCTACCCCTTCAGAACCGAGACCGACTCCGAGGTCCTGCTGGCGGCGTTCATCCGGTGGGGCCCCGCCTGTCTCGACCGGCTGATCGGGATGTTCGCCTTCGTGGTGTGGGACGAGGCCGAGCAGCGCGCCTTCGCCGCGAGGGACCGCTTCGGGGTAAAGCCCCTGTACCTGGCCACGGCGCGCGACGGCAGCCTCATCCTGGCCAGCGAGATCAAGGCGCTCCACGCCACCGGCACCGTCGCCGAGCCCGACCCGGTGACCTGGGCCGGGTACCTTCGCCACGGCCGCTACGAGCAGGGCACCCGGACCTTCTGGCGGGGCATCGAATCCCTGCCCGCTGGGCATTCCCTGACCTGGTCGCCGGAAGGTTCCGGTGTGCGACGGTGGTACGACCTCGCCGGGCGGGTAGGCGCCGAGTTCGACGGCCGGGCCGTCGAAGCGGTGGAGGAGAAATACCTCGCGCTGTTGCTCGACAGCGTCACCCTGCGTTTTCGGTCCGACGTCCCGGTCGGCATCAACCTGAGCGGCGGCCTCGACTCGTCCACGCTCCTCGCTGCGGTGCGCGGCGTGCAGGGGGAAGGCTCCGATGTCGCGGCGTTCACCTTCGCCACCGGCGACCCGGCCTACGACGAGCTTCCCTGGGTCGAGGAGATGTTGGCCCGGACCCGCCACCCGTCGGTGACGTGCGTGCTTCGGCCACGAGACGTTCCCGGGCTCGCCGAAAGCGTCGCCGTCGCAGAGGAGGAGCCCTTCGGAGGTTTCCCGACACTGGCGTATGCCCGGCTGTTCGAACGGGCCCGCGAGCGCGGGGTCACCGTGCTGCTCGACGGGCAGGGCATGGACGAGCAGTGGGGCGGTTACGACTACTACCGGTCGGCACTGACAGGCGAGCCGGTGGGTATTGTGCAGGGAACCGTGAGCAGCCCGGTTCGCCCCGACTGCCTCGTGCCCGAGTTCGCCGCGCTGGCCGAGCCCGTCGACGACCCGCAGCCGTTCTCGGACACCTTGCGCAACGCCCAGTACCGTGATCTCACGCTGACGAAGATCCCTCGTGCGCTCCGCTTCAACGATCGGGTGTCGATGCGAGCCGGTCGGGAGCTCCGGGAGCCGTTTCTCGACCATCGGCTCGTCGAGTTGGCCTTGCGCCAGCCCGCCGAGCGCAAGATCCGGGGGGACGCGGGCAAGTACCTTCTCCGCCGCATCGTGACTGAACGACTGCCGAGCCGGGTCATGGAAGCACCGAAGCGCGCGGTGCAGACCCCGCAGCGGGAGTGGCTCCGCGGGCCACTGCGCGCCTGGGTGACGGAGCAGGTCGAGCTCGCTCTGGAGCAGCACGAAGGGACTTGGCTTCGGTCGGACCGGGTGCGGCCTGCCGTGGCTGCCTTCCTCGCCGGCGAGGGTGACAACAGCTTCTTCGTGTGGCAGTGGCTGAGCCTGGCCCTCCACACCACACAGCGAGCGGCTGTCGAGGACGAGGTGCCGCGCCGAGGGGGATGTGAGTCTGATCGAGTCGGGTAACGGTCTCGACGCTCGCCCGCGCCTGCTGGCCGCCTTGCCGCGAGGTGAGGCGATACGGAACTTCGTGTACTCGGGCATCCTCGATGCCATCGCCGAGTCCGTCGACCTTGAGGTCGCAACCGTGCTGCCAAATGACGAGCTCGCGGAATTGCTGCGATCCCTCTACGGCGACATCCTCCCGCTCGAACCGTGGCGAGACCGCTGGGGTGTCGGGGCGATCCGTGAGCTGCTCGACCTCGCCCATGGGCGCTGGGTGTGGTCGGAGGCGGCTCAGGAACGTTGGCGGCTGCGGAACCTTGAAGCGACGACAGCGCGGGCCCGGGTCAACCGGGCGGCTAAGCGAACGGCCGCACGCGTGCTCGCCCGACCCAGCGGTCTATCGCTCCTCGAACGAGCCTACGACGGGGCGAGCGCTCGTTGGCCCTCGAGCCGCGTGTTCCGGGAGCGGTTGGCGGCGTCACCACCGTCCCTCGTCTTCAACGCCTCGCAGGTGCACGGTGAAACGGTCCGAGGGCTCATCACGGCGGCCCGATCGCTCGCCATCCCGACCGCCGCGTTCCTCTTCTCCTGGGACAACCTGACCTCCCAAGGGCGGATCATTCCGAGCTATGACTGCTACCTCGCTTGGAGCGAGACGATGCGCGACGACCTCTTGCGGATGTATCCATCGGTCGACCCGGCGGCCGTCTTCGTGACTGGGACACCACAGTTCGACGCCCACTTCCGGACCGAGCATGCATGGTCGAGAGAGGAGTATTGCGGTCGGATCGGCGCCGATCCCGAGCGTCCGATCGTTCTCTACAGCACGGGTATGCCAAACCACATGCCCGGTGAGCCGTCGATCGTCGAGGGCATCGCCGACCGTCTGGCGCGTCGCGGCGATCTCGGTCGCCCCCAGCTCGTGGTCAGGGTGTACGCAAAGGACCGGACGGGCCGCTTCCACGACCTCGCTCGACGCCGTCCCGACATCATCTTCCCGCCGGTCCCCTGGGAGCCCAACTGGCTCACACCCCTACCGGAGGACACCGCGCTGTGGTCGAACATCCTCCGGCACGCCGATGTCGGCATCAACGTCGCCTCGACCGTCTCTTTGGAACTGTGCATGTTCGACCGGCCCGTAGTGAACGTCGGATACAACCCGCCGGGCGTGCCTACTTGGCAGTTGGACTACTCGCGCTACTACCGCTTCGATCACTACCGCCCGGTCGTGGCCAGCGGCGCCGTCGAGGTCGCCTCATCGCCCGACAGCCTGATGGACGCCGTTGCGCAGGCGATCAGCAGACCCTCGCTCTGCTCTCCTATGCGCCAACAACTGCTTGCACGACTCTTTGGCGAGCATCTGGACGGTAAGGCACGCCAGCGCGTTGCGGAGCGCCTCGTCGAGCTGACGACTGCAGCCGGATCCATGCAGACGTTGCGCCGCTCGGGGACCTCCGAGCCCCGAGGGAGCGCTGCTCCGAGCCGCACGTGACTTCAGCCGGCCTGCGAGCGAGCGAGGCGATGGACACGGCTCCCTGTCTGCGGGGCGGACCGTTGGCAGATCCTGGATGGGCAATCGTGCACGCTACGTCTTCGCTTGGAAGTTCGGACCGGGCGTCGATGATCCGAGCCGCGCTCATCCCTCTCGTGTTCGACGGCATGGAGTCGGCGTTCGCCTCGCGGGAGGACCGTCTCCCCCTCGTACAGAGGATGCTCAGCGACGCTGCCAATTCGACTGCAGCCATGACCGGGAGCGGTCTTGCCGCGCTTGGTGCAGCCGTCGATCAGACTCCGCGTCCCATCGACGCTGTCGATACGGGCGTGGCGGCCACAACCGGTGCACACTACGGCCGTCTATTCGAGCGCTTCTCCTCGAAGTCGTTCTGGGACGAACCGCGCGAGTTGTTGAGAACACGTCTCGAGCGCAACGGAATCCCACTCGATTGCATCCGCGACCGGTCGGTCCTCGACGCCAGCTGCGGCGGCGGTCGCTACTCCGTTGCGTGGCGACTCTTGGGGGCTCGGAGCGTCACTGGGCTCGACGTCTCGGCGACGGGTATCGGCAGTGCCCGCGACCGCGTTCTGAGCGCGGGGATCGATGGCGTGTCGTTCACACAGGGGGACGTCCTGGACCTCCCCTGCGAGGATGACGCTTTCGACATCGTGTTCTCCAACGGCGTGCTGCACCACACGGTCGAATGGCAGCGTGGCGTGCAAGAACTCGTACGTGTTCTCCATCCCGGTGGTATGGGCTGGTTGTATCTGATCGAGAAGCCGGGCGGCCTGTTCTGGGATCTGATCGAGATTCTTAGGGTCATAATGCACGGCGAGAGCAGCCAACGCGTCCGAACCGTCCTTCAGTCCTTCGGCTTTTCAGCGAATCGGGTGTACTACATGCTCGACCACGTGATGGTGCCCATCAACAAGCGCCTCACCGCTGATGAGATCACGGACGAGCTCCACCTGGCGGGGGCATCGGGTATCCGACGGTTGGAGCGCGGCGTCGACTTCGATCGCGTTGAGGCAACCACCGGGGTGATCCATTCGTACTAGTCAAGTACGGCGTCGGTGAACAGCGCTTCGTCTTCTCCAAGAAGAGACTGGCGTAAACGCGCGGTTAGGAGGCCGAACCCCGGGGCCCGGCGGACACCGGAGGTCGTCCTGTGAAAACCTACGGTGTTCGCGACGCGGCAAAGGGGATGCTGTGAGGCTGTCCGAGGCTCAGCGTCTTCTTCGTGACCTTCTGGCCGCGCATACGGGCCTCGACCCCGAGGCCATCGATCTAGACATGCGGCTTGTAGAGGATCTGGGGCTCGATTCGGTCGATGCCGTGGAGCTATTGACTTCGACCGAGCGGCAAACGGGACTGCTATTCGAGGTCGAGCAGCTCGAGGACATCCAGACTGTGGGTGACGTGGTGGATCGTCTAATGGAGGTGTCGATCACGGATCCCGACTGAAGGAAAGGCGAGTGGTTATGACGCCACGCGCCGAACAACTGGCGCGTCGCTACTGAACCAGTGCGGGTCGGCTGAACTACGAGGTGCGGGCGCAGGTAACACCCGAGTGCAACGCCCGAGGCTCCGCGTCCCTCAAGGGAGGCGGGAGAGCTCGACCGCTTCTCGGTAAAAGCCGTTCGACCGTACCAACGAGTCCGCGGTGTCGAACGCCTCGAGCTGGCCCTCGCGCAGGACTATGATGCGATCGCAGAGGTTGAGGGTCGACAGCCGGTGGGCGATGCAGACAATCATCATCTCCCTCTTCGACTCCTCGAGTGAGCGCTGGATCAGAGACTCCGAGCGGACGTCGAGCGCGCTCGTCGGCTCGTCGAGAACCAGCACGTCCGGGCGCGTCACGAGCGCCCGGGCCAGGCAAATCCGCTGGCGCTGACCGCCTGACACAGCATCGGCCCGTTGACCGACCACGGTGCAATACCCCTGCGGCCAGGAGCAGATCTCGTCATGGACGTGGGCCAAGCGCGCGGCGTGCTCCACCTCCTCGTCGCTGATTCCGTCGCGAAGAAACCGGATGTTGTCGGCCACTGTCCCGCTCAGCAGCTTCGGGTCTTGCGGCACGAATGCGACCAGCCGCCGCCAGTCGGCGAGACGGTACTGCGCGGCCGTCCGGCTGTTCACGAAAAGCTCGCCGCTCGACGGCTGTCGAAGCCGGAGGATGAGCTGGACGAGCGTGGACTTGCCGGCGCCGCTGGGACCGATGATGCCGGTCGCCTCACCGCGAGATATCTGGAAGCTGACGTTCTTGAGCACTGGCACACCGGGCTTGTACTCGAACCACACGCCGTCGAACGCGAGTCCCTCGACGCAAGCCAGCGCCTCGTCACCCGACTGCGCCCGGTTGGCCTCGTAGACCGCCTGCCGCTCGAGGAGGTGCTCGATGTACGGCATAACCTCATTTGCCGCGTGGTAGCGGTCCTGTGCGGTCTGGGAATAGCCGAGGGCCCGCAGGAAGATCAGACCGATAGCTCCGAGGCTCGCCACCTGCGCACTACCGGTTAGGTATACGACGGCAAGCCCCCCCAGGATCAGGCTGACCGCGGCGTTTTGGTAGACAGCGGGGACGACGTCGCGGAGGAGCTCAGTCCGGAACTGGTACCGGCTGACGTCGTCGACCTGTCGGTCGACGATGTGGCGCTGCTGCTCTTCCACGCCGAAGGCCTGCACCTCCTCGATGATCCGGACCGCTTCGCTGATGGAGCCGGCATACTTGAGCCCCTCGGCGGCACGCCGGCGTGACTGGTGGCGGATCAATCGCGCGAGGGGCCGTAGGAGGAAGAAGAACGCCACGACCGAGACCACGATGCTCATCGCCGCGGGCGGGTTCAGGATGATGGCCGAGATCATCAGCGTCGTGAAGTTGAACGCAGCTGTGATGACATCGCTTATGAAACGGACGGCGTTGGACACCCGGTTGACCTGCGTCGTCAGCAGCTCTTGAAGGTGACCTTCACGCTCTTGCGACTGGACATCCCAGGTCGCATGCACGAAGTCCTCGAAGATCGACTTGCGGAATTGCTCCTGCACGTCGGTGCTCATGCGGGCCGGGAGGTAAGCGGCGAAAAGCTGGAGCCCCAGGCGTACGACGGCAAGGACAAAGCCGACGGCAAAGAGCGCACCGACACTCACCGACCCGCCAAGCGGACCCGCATCGAGGTCGACGTGGTCATCGCCAGTGGAAATAGCGAGAGTTAACCGAACGATGATGACGAGCGCTGACGCTTCGGCGAGCGCCGACCCGATCGCGCACGCGGCCAATAGGGCCACATGCCAACGCCTGCCGCCGAGCAACGCGCTGAGCGGCCGCAGCGAAGCTTGGGACTTCCGCTCGGGCTCTCTACCTGTTTCAGCCCGTACTCTTCGAAGGAAGCGCCGCGCCGCCCGCAATCGGGAGTCTGGATCGGTACTGGTGGTCTCGTGCGCCACGGTGGGTCGGATCCCGCTCGTCGGGTGCGCTGTCCGCCCCCTTACTCGCGGAGGATACGAGAGCGTACACGTCGCCGCGAAGGCGACCGATCGGCCTCAAGAGCATTCAACTAGGCTGCCTGCAGATGATGGGCCTCGAGAAGGTGGCCGTTTCCGTCATCACGCCGACCTACCTGCGACCGGTCCATGTTGGCGAGTTGGTGGAAAATCTGAAGGCACAGACGCTCCCGCCGGTCGAGCTCATTCTCGTCGACGCCGCTCCGCCCGCGGACGATGCCACCGGGATCGCCGGGGTTCTGCGCGTGGCAAGACGCCCGGGGCCGGACCCGTGCGCCTCGTCGTAGTCTCCCACAAGCCGGTCTGGCCCAGTGCGGCGGCCGAATCGGGCTACGCGACGACGGGAGGCTTCCCCTTCCAGATGCGGGCGCTGGCGGAGCTCTTCGACGCCACAACGCTTTGCCTGCCGGTCGAGGACGTCCCGAGCAGCACGTGCGGGGTCGCTATCGACGGCGCGCGGCTGCGGGTCGTGCCTTTGGGTCCACTCAAGGGTGCGGGGATCGCTCGCAGAGCCAGGTTGCCGCTGTGGGTCGCCGCGAATCTGCCTCGGCTCGTGCGGGCCGTTCGGCGTGCTGACGCCGTGCACGTGCCAATCCCCGGAGACGTCGGGACGATCGGCATCCTGGTCGCAGAGGCGTTGCGACGGCCGCTGTTCGTACGCCATTGTGGCAACTGGGCGGTTCCCCGTACTCCAGCCGAGCGGCTATGGCGCTGGTACATGGAGCGTGCCATCGGCGGACGACGGGTG
This sequence comes from Acidimicrobiia bacterium, assembly GCA_050743365.1. Lineage (GTDB taxonomy): Bacteria > Actinomycetota > Acidimicrobiia > IMCC26256 > JACDBD01 > JBOGFI01. Next base: position 35,542 of record JBOGFI010000050.1, read on the forward strand.
ATGGTCGCAACCGGAGAAGGCGACCGGCCGCCGTCAACCACCAACGATGCGATGACATGGATCTTCTCGACCACGCTTACCGAGCGGGAGCTAGCAGAGCGCAGGCGCGTCAGGGTGCGCCCGGCCATGCCGGCCGCACTCGTGACCGTGGGCCGGCAGGTGCACCTCAAGGGGACAGCGACTGCGATCGAAGCGGTGCGCATTCTCGGCGATCGGGGCGTGGACGCAACACTCGACGTGGTCGGCGACGGGCCGGACCTCTATAGCTTCCGCGAGCTCGCGTCGCGCCTTGGTGTCGCCGAACAGGTCCGCTTCCACGGCCAGGTTGGTCACGACGACGTCATGGCCATCCTCGACGCCGCCGACGTCTTCGTGTTCCCCACTGCCGCTTCGGAGGGCTTCCCGAAAGCCGTCCTGGAGGCGCTGGCTTCCGGCCTGCCGGTCGTCACCTCGTCGGTCTCGTCGCTTCCCAACCTCGTGGGGCGTGCCGGGGTGGTGCTCGAGGACCCGTCCGCGGACGCGGTCGCCGCGTCAATCGAGCGCGTAGTGAGCGATACCGAGGTCTACCAGCGGTTGTCGGAGGACGCGGTCGCCGCTGCCGCCGACCGGAGCCTGGAACGCTGGCGCGACACTCTCGGAGGTCTTCTCACTGAGCGTTGGGGACAGCTCAGGGACGGTCGCCACATTCCCGAGGACCGCCGATGGTCGGCCTGAGCGCGTCCGCGGCCGCCAGCGAGCGCACACGGCTGCTGACGCCGAGCCGCCTCGTCGACCTCCCGCTCGTCTTCCTGGCCGCCCACATAGCGCTCGGACCGGTCTTCGCCCAGTGGAGCGCTGTGAGCACCGTCCACGCCTACGTCACCGTGGCCATCACCATGACGTGGGCGGCCTTCGGTCGCAAGCTCGAGCGGGTCGTCGCCGGCGCCGGCTACGTGGCGATGTGCGATGTGCTGTGGAGAGGCGCACACGCGCGTTTCTTCCACGAGGGGGCGAAGTACGTCGTGACCGCTGTCTTGCTCCTGGCGATGGTGCGGTTCGTGCGGACGCGGCGGCGCGCGTTGCTGCCGCTCGCCTATCTGGCGTTGCTACTGCCCTCGGCGTTGCTCACCGTGGACGCCAGCGGCCTCGCCGGCGGTCGCGAGCCGCTGAGCTTCAATCTTTCCGGGCCGCTCACGCTGGCCGTCTCCGCGGTGTTCTTTCTCCAGATCCGCTGCTCGTGGCGTGAGTTGCGCCACGTCTTCGTCATCATGCTGGGTCCCATTACCGCGCTGGCGTCTGCGGCGACGTACATCATCTTGACCGAGGACATCGTCTTCGCCACCGAGAGCACTCGACTCGCGAGCGTCGGCCGCTTTGCCCGCGGCTTTGGCCCGAATCAGGTCTCGGCCGTCCTCGGGCTCGGCGCCCTGATCTGCCTGCTGCTCCTGCTACGCGAGCGTCGGAGCCTCGCGCGTCCTATCGAACTCGTGCTCGGTCTGTGGTTCTTCGGGACGTGCGTGCTGACGTTCTCGCGCGGCGGTGCCTTCAACTTTGTCGTCGCCGGCGGGGTCGCGGTGCTCTTGCAACTCGCTCGCGGCCGCGGGCACGCGAAGACGCTCGCGATCCTGGGCGTCGCGGTCGTTGCCGGGGTCGTGGTCTTCAGCCGGCTTGACACCTTCACCGGCGGGGCGCTCGAGCGGCGCTTCGCCGAGCGGAGCACGACCGGCCGCACCGAAATCGCCGAGACGGACCTCGACATCTGGGCCGGTCACCGCTTGGCCGGGGTCGGCCCGGGCCGTTCGCCGGAGTTCCGCAGTGGAGAGCTCGAGGAGGATGTCACCCACACCGAGTTCACGAGGGCGCTCGCCGAACACGGCATGCTCGGGTTGCTCGCCATGGTCGGACTCCTTGCGGTCGCGGGCCGGGCGGTCATCGCCGCGCCGAACTCGTGGAGCAGAACGGTGACGATCGCGCTCATGCTCTGGGCGGTCGCCGACATGGCGCATACCGCGATGCGCCTCGCCGCGCCGGGATTCGTGTTCGGCCTCGCTATGGCGAGGGTCATCTCCATGACCACGGCGGGCCCGGAGCAACCATCGACATGAGGGCGAGCCGCCCGCGGCTCTGCGTCGCGGGCCCACTGCTCGGGACGAATCCGGGCTGGGTTCCCAGCCAGGGTGAGATCTTGGCGGAGCACTTCCGAGCGGAGGGTTACGAGGTCCGGTTGACCTCGCGCCGTGTGCGCCGGCTCCCCCGACTCATGGACACGGTCGTGGCGCTCATCCGATGGCGTCGCCGTGTTGACGTGCTGCACGTGCTGGTCTTCAGTGGACTCGCGTTCGCGATGGCGGACCTGACCGCAACGCTCGGGCGGATGCTGGGTCTCCCGGTGGTCCTGCACCTTCATGGCGGAGCCCTCCCCGAGTTCGCGGTCCGGCATCCGCGATGGGTCAGTCGTGTTCTCGACCGCGGGGACGCCCTCGTCTCACCGTCCCGATACTTGAGCTCGAAGCTCCCGGTGACGCGCCGTGGGATCGCCGTGATTCCGAACCTCATCTCGATCGACGACTATCCGTTCCGGCTGCGAGGTCCGGTAGGGCCTTCGCTGCTGTGGATGCGGACATTTCATCCCAACTACAACCCCGACCTTGCCCTCGAGGTACTCGCACGCCTCCGGACCCGACATCCCGCCACCACGCTGACGATGGCCGGTCAGGAGAAGGGGAAATTGGCTCGCGTTCGAGCGCGCGCCCGAGAGCTGGGGCTCGATGCCGCGGCGCGCTTCGTCGGGTTCCTCGACCTCGCCGGTAAGCAGCGGGAGTTCGCCCGCCACGACATCTTCCTGAACACCAATCGGGTCGACAACATGCCCGTGAGCGTGCTCGAGGCCGCCGCATTCGGCCTGCCCATCGTCGCCACCGAGGTCGGAGGCATCCCGTACCTCCTCGAGCACGAGCACACTGCGCTCCTCGTCCCCAACGATGACGCGACCGCAATGGCGTGCGCCATCGAGCGGCTTCTTGCGGAGCCCTCGCTCGCGCAGGCACTGTCGCGCAACGGGCGGTCCCTCGCCGAGGCTTCGGCGTGGCCCTCCGTCTTCGCTCTGTGGGAGCCGCTCCTCGACGAAGTGGCACGGCACCGTGCGCCTGCTTGACGTCCACCATCGATCCCCGTACGCGCTCCGCGTCGCCATGGCGACGGCTCACGGTTGGCATCTCGACCGCTGGCGCTACGGACGGGATCTCGACGAGCACGTCGCCCGCACGGTCGAGCGCGAGCAGTGGCCAGCTGCTCGATGGAACGAATGGCGAGACCATTCCCTTGCGCGCCTGCTGCATCACGCCGCCACGACGGTGCCGTGGTACCGCGACGACTGGGCGGCGCGCCGTCGGCGGGGCGATCGTGGTTCCTGGGAGGAGCTCGAGCGCTGGCCGGTGCTCCCCAAGTCGACGGTTCGGAGCAGCCCGCGTGCATTCGTCTCAGACCGTCCCCGATCTCCCAAGCTGTTCGAGGATCACACCAGCGGCACGACGGGAACACCGCTCAGCGTCTGGCTCGACCGCCCGGCGGTGCGGGCCTGGTACGCGCTCTTCGAGGCGCGGGTCCGGCGCTGGAACGGTGTCCGCCGAGGCGACCGGTGGGCGGTGATCGGCGGGCAGCTGGTTGTCCCCGTCGACCGCGCCGACCCGCCCTATTGGGTATGGAACGCCAGCAGCCGTCAGCTTTACCTCTCTGCGTTTCACATCCGGGCCGCCGCGGCACCAGCCTACGTTCGGGCGCTGCGCAAGCACCGGGTCCGCTGGCTGCTGGGTTATCCCTCGGCGATCGCGAGCCTCGCGCGGGCGGCCGAGGAGGCCGGCGTCTTGCCACCGCCGCTCGAGGTCGTGGTCACGAACGCGGAGCCGCTCCTCCAGCGGCAGAAGGCGCTCATCGAGCGCGTCTTCCGGTGTCCCGTCCGCGACACCTACGGCATGGCCGAGGCGGTGGCGGGCGCCTCCGCGTGCGGTAGCGGCGTGCTCCACCTGTGGCCAGATGCGGGTGTCATCGAGGTTCTGAACCGCACCCACGGCGCGCCAGTGCCTCCTGGCACGACGGGCCGGTTCGTGTGTACCGGCCTGGTCAACTGGGCGATGCCCCTGGTGCGTTACGACATCGGTGACCGAGGACGAGTAGCCGAGGCGTCAGCCTGCAAATGCGGGCGACTCCTCCCGACGCTTGCCGCCGTCGAAGGTCGCGACGACGACGTCGTCGTCACGAGGGATGGGCGCTTGATCGGTCGCCTCGATCCGGTGTTCAAGTCTGACCTACCGGTAGTCGAGGCACAGATCGTCCAGCACGACCTCGATCGCTTCGAGATCGCGTTGGTCCCCGCCTACGGCTTCGATGACTATTGGGCCCAGGTGCTGCGATCCCGGCTGAGACAACGCGTGGGCGACGTGGCGGTCGAAATTCGGACGGTGGAGGCCATTCCCCGAGGAGCCAACGGAAAGTTCCGCGCGGTTATATCGGAGCTGACCAGCAGCCGGTGACCGGTCGCTGTGATCACACGGGCCTGAGGTCCCAAGAACGCGCCCGCCACTGGCGTCCGTCCGACGCCAGCTCGTTTAGGTTTATCTCGCTGACCGATAACCGGCGCGCGGCCATGAGCTGCACCATTGTGGATTATGCGGGACCGTCAATCCGGGTTGTTGTCCTCCCTACGGCCACGGCGAATCAGCGTCGCTTTGACGATACCAACCGACTTTCCAACACAACTCTCCAGCGAACCTAGGCCCGGATGTCTCACAAGCGCGGCAACGGCGGCGGCCCATTGGGTCAGTTGCACCAACCACCACCGCACTTCCTGGCGAACGGACCGTTGGGGAAGGATGTCGAGAAAGAGGTAGCGATAGTTCACGGCTGACTTCTGGCCCGTCAGAAATGGCGATTCTCGAGCAACCGCCACACGTAGGTGCGAACACCTGGCTGACCCCAACTCGTAAAGTAACCACCCTCGCTGGCTTGCCCGCAGAGCATGATGAGCATCCTCCATGACTCCATGGCCCGAAAAGAACGGATCGAAGTAGACACCTTGGTCGAATACCTCGCGTCGCCATACGGCACACCCAGCGCCCATAAAGTCGATCCTTCGTAATCCGCTGTGTGGTGCCTGCAGATAGCGATTGATAGGATATCCCGATGAGTAGTCGAAATGGCCGGGCTCGATCGTCGAAAACAAGTGCAACTTCCGGTACCATCGCCACCGACGTGATGTGAACGGATTAAGGAACGCATTTGTTATATAACCCGAAATTCCGCCGATCACGTGACTGCTGTCGCGCTGAAATTCGCGAATGATGTTCTCGAGGAACGTCGGTTCAAGCCGGATGTCGTCATCGATCAGGCATACAAACGCTCCGATCGCGGCGTGGATACCGACATTGCGCTGCACTGCAGTCCCTCGCGGAGCGCGCTGATAGTGGACACCGAACGGAAGATCCTTAGCGATCGCACACACCACGCGGGATGTCCGATCATCACCGCGAGCGGCTCCGTCAACGACGATGACTTCTGTAGGAAGGAGCCTCTGACCAGCCAGGTTCCGGAGTAAGCTCTCGACTTCCGCCGGGCGACCAAGCGTGGGCGTAACAACCGAAAGCTGTACCTCTTCGGGTGTGTAGCCCATCTCAGTCGACATACCCGCGCCTAGGGTGGGTGCTTCACGCCGAGGCTGAACGAGTCCGGCGGAGGCGTTCAGCTCCAGGGCTCAAGTGTCTCGAACTCCGAGTCGTGAGGCGCTCCCGCGGCCGGTGGATGGCCTCTGATTCATGCTAGCGGCGGACGTGGACGCCAGCCTGGTCAAGGTCCGGAAGGGGCCTATCGCGGGCGCTGCGCCCCTGAAGAGCAACGAGTATTACCTTCTGTGGGTATGGGGCGACTACAACAGTTCGCCCGCCAACTCTGGGTCCGGCATCTTCGAGAGCGACTTCCCGACGATCCGGTCACACGGCAGCGGGTCAAGCTCCTTTGGCACTTTTGGGGCTACTGGCCGCTTCTACTCCCCTCTGCACTCAGTGTGAAGCGGCGGTTGGAGCTCCTTTGGCGTTTCGCGATCGTCGACTGGTTTGTGCCTCACGCCCACACGCCGAGCGAAGTCAGCAGGATTGTTCGCGCTCTGGCGTCTCGCCGGGGAAAGGGCGAGTGGGTGATCGAGGCCGGATGCTGGCGAGGCGGTAGCACTGCCAAGTTCAGTCTCGCGTGTGCGTTGCTCGGCTACCGCCTAGCCATCTACGACTCCTTCCAGGGAGTCGAACCGATCGGCACCGAGGGCGGTGTATACGACTTCTCAGATCAATACCAAGCGACAGAGGAGCTCGTACGGGGTCACGTATCCCGCTATGGGATCATCAAAGTGTGTGAGTTCCATCCCGGCTGGTTTGCTCACACACTCCGGCCCGAAAAGGCTCCCAGGCCGATCCGACTCGTGTACATCGACTGCGATCTAGCGAAGGGCACGCGTGAGGTACTTGACGGTGTAGCCGGCAACCTGACGAACGACGCGCTCATCTTCTCGCAGGACTATCACATACCCGCGGTACGGAGGCTCCTCGATGACCGATCGATCCGGCGCTCGCTGGGCATCGATTCGACGGATCCAGTCGTAGTAGCTGGACACACCGCTATCATGGCCTTGAGTGGAGCATCGACAACCTTGAATCGTTCCCGCGACTGAGAAGTTCACCTGCGGACTCAGTCGATGCGTCGCGTGGTCGCTCGAGCAACGTGGGTGGGGTCCGCGTGGTGTGTCGACCCTAGTGGGAACTTGCGCCTCGTTGGTTCCGGGCGGTACCGATGAGGTGCTTCGTGCCTAGCACCTGCTCGGCAGTCCCGGAACGCATCGATTGGGAACGGTTGACGACGTTCCCGAGCATGGAACGCGTCGTGCGGACGGGGTGTCGTATCGACCAGGACTGCAGACCGTAGGTCCGCCAGCGCCCAGCGACCACGGCGTAATCCACCCTCACATCGTCGAAGAACCCGCGAAGAAGCTCTTGGAGCTCAGCCTTGCGGTAGTGGCGCTTGTGATCTTCGGCGGGTACCGGGTCGTTGTCACCGTTCGGCGTCGTCATGAGAAAGAAGCCACCCGGGCGCAGCACTCGGCTGACATTCGACACAAAGGACGCGTCGTCCTCGACATGCTCGAGAACCTCCACCGCCACGACACCGTCGAACGATCGTGTTGGGAACTTGGTCTGCGTCATGTCGTCGTACACGACGTCGATAACGTTGCTTCGCCGCGATTTTGTCTGATCGATCATTTCCTCGTTGATACCGAGGTTAAGCGCATGTTGCATGCGGCTCTCGCGCGGTAGATCGCTGATCGTGACACGTGCTGGTACACCGACCGTGTAATGCGACTTGCGGCCACCCACATCGAGAAGGGAGACCGGAGCCCCCGACGTTTCGACGAGAGTTCGAAGACGGCGTCTGATCTCGCCATATAGGGGCAGCATCAGCGGCTGGAGCACGACGTAGCCGTACTCAAATGGCTTCACGGATAGACCCCGAATCTGCCCGTCTCGGCTGAGTCGGCCATCCGCTGACAGTATGCGCAAAGTGAGTCGAGTGCGTGTCGGCGGTCTCGTGCCGTACGAAGCGCGTAGTTCCCCGTAGGAAGCTGGGGTCAACCACGGGCGCGCTGGGCCACTGGGTGAAAGGATCGCCTGGAGTGCGGTGAGGCCGAGGTTTCCACCGGCGACGAGGTCGCCGAGCTGCGGATGAAGCGTCATGTCCTCAAACGAACCGTGGTCCTGTGGCCGACGCGAAAGCGCGGCGTCATCGTCGCGGCCCACAAGGACCGACCTGATCGGCTGCCCCTGCCCTTCCCTGCCTACGAACGCGCTCACGACGTGACTCGAGCAGAACAGTGCATCCGAGTCGCCCGACGACACGTCAGACGCCGGAACCTGGTTCGATCGGCGGGTTCTGCCGAGCGCACTACGGAGGCGTGCTCACCACGGCCGGGACCTGGGTCAGAGGTCGCAGTCGACTCAGAAGTTGCGGTCTGGGCGCGTTCGTCGGCGAGGATCTCGTCCGGCGATATGGGATAGATTGGTCATTCGGCGCCTCGCGCGGGTTGTTGGATCGACCGGCTGGACCGGGGGACCCAATGGAAGTCGATACCGAGACACCGGCCGATCTTCGTCGGACCGTGGACGCGCTGTGGCGACGCAAGGCGTGGGTGATCGGCGCCGTCGGGCTCGCGGTGCTCGCTTCTCTCGCGCTCTCCCTGCGGACGACGAAAACGTACGCTGCATCCGCTCAGGTGCAGCTTCTCGACCTCTTCCAGAGTTCCGTTTTCGCCGACACCCCGGTTGCGGTCGCCAATCCCCAGCAGATCGCCGACTCGCAAATCGAAGTTGTCGAGTCGCCTGGCATAGCACGACGAGCCGCAGAGCGCCTCGGCCCACGGCACAGCAAGGTGAAGTCGCTAAAAGCTCGCGCCGTCGGCGAGAGCACACTGCTGGATATTCGGGTGACCAGTACCAGTCCGGCGGTCGCCCGAGACGGCGCCAATGCGTATGCCGAGGCGTATTCCGATGAGGCACAGGGATTGGTGTCGAGTGCCTACATCGACCGGTCGGAGGAACTCGAGAGCTACGCCGAAGAGCTGCAGCAACGAATCGCCGACCTCGGAGCGCGCATCGACCAGCTGAACAACGAGATCGCCCCCCTCGAAGGCAATCCCTTTGAGCAGGCACGGCTGGCGACGCTGGAGAGCGAGCTGCGACGCGTCGAACCTCAGCATGACGCGCTCGTCGCTCGCGCCGATGAGACCGCGCAACGTATCGACGAGCTACGGGTCGAGGCCGCGGCGCAGGCCAACAGTGTGGCGCGGGTCGTTAGCTTGGCGGGACTTCCGTCGGATCCGGTGTCGCCAAAACCGATGCGCGACGCTGTAATCGCCGCTGCTATCGGGCTCGTCGTCGGTCTCGGTCTGGTCTTCGCCCGCGAGTCGCTCGGTGGGGCGGTGAGCGGGCCCGACAACGTGAGCGAACTGCTCCCCAGCGTGCCTCTGCTCGGCGCCACGCTCGACACCACGGGACGGCGAGACCGCCTGCGGCACACGCTGGCACGGCTGGTCCGCCGACGGGCGCCGAAGCGCCAGCGAGCAAGGGAGCTGCCGGTCACGTTCACCGACCCGGCCTCACCCGCAGCCGAGGCGTACCGGTCGGTCCGCACCAGCCTCGGACTCGTCAAGGAACGCGGCGTGATCCTGCTGACGAGCCCGGCGCCGCTCGACGGCAAGACCACGACCGCGGTGAATCTGGCCGCGAGCCTCGCCGCCGACGGTAAGCGAGTCATCCTCGTGTCCTGCGACCTGCGCCGCCCCAGCCTGCACGAGCACTTCGACCTCGGCAACGACGTCGGCGTGACGTCGGTGCTGCACGGGCGCGCCACGCTCGACGAAGCCCTCCAGCCAGTCCCGGGGACCAACGACCTGCTGACGGTCCTGGCGTCGGGCCCGCTTCCGCCGAACCCGTCCGAGCTGCTCTCGTCGGCCGCGGCCGGTGACCTGCTACGCAGGCTGAGCACCATGGCCGACTACGTGCTCGTCGACTCGCCGCCGGCTCTCGCCTTGACCGACGCGGTCGTGACCGCTCGGTGGGCCGACGCCGTTGTCCTCGTGGCCCGGCAAGGCTTCACGAGCCAGCGTGCACTCGTCAGCACCGCCGATCTCCTGCGGAAGTCGGGCGCCGACCGCGTCTACACGATCGTGGCCGGTGTCCCCGCCACGAGGCGGTCCTACTCGTACGACTACTACTACAAGGGCTCGACCGTCAGCCGCGACGGCAAGGGTCCACAGGTGCCGGTCGCCGCCCCGGCGCCGGTCGTCCCTGACGACAGCGGGGCCGAGCTGGCCTGGCGAGCGCCAGGGACGCAGGCCGATACCGAGCCGGGCAACTGACGAGCCGCCAGAACGGCGAGCCGTGACGACAGGGCGCTAACAGAATGGCCGGCCGGTGGGCGCTCGGCTTCGCGGTCGCGGCGGGGCTGGTGCTCGCGGGCTCGGCACTGCTGGAACGGTCGGCGCGCTCAGCCCGTGGGCGCCGCGGGGAGCCACCGTCGTCATCGGGCAACGAACGGCTCCGAAGCCTCGGCGGGGTCGCGGTAGTCGTCGCCGCGCTCGCCGGGTGGCTCACCGGCCCGGCCTTCCCGGGATGGGAGGGGACGACGGCGCTGGGCGCCGGCGCCCTTCTGGGCGCCGGCATAATCGTCGGGCAGCACGCACTCCCGGCGTGGACGCGCACCGCCACCCTGCTCGCAGCGGCGGCCGCCGTCGCGGCTGCGGGCGTGCGGGCCGAGCCGACGGGCATCGACGCGCTCGATCTCGGCATCACCCTGGCCTGGATCGTCGTGGTCACCAACGGCGTACGTCGGCTCGATCGCATCGAGGGGCTCGCCATCGGCGTCATGGCGGCCGCGACGGGCGGGATCTTCGCGGTGGCGGCCTTTGGTGATCAGGATGTGGTGGCGGTCATGGCCGTGTCGCTCCTCGGGGCCTGCTTCGGCTTCTCGGCCTACAGCCGCCGGCGCGCATCGCGTTTTCTCGGCGGAGCCGCGATCCTGCCGCTCGGCTTCGTCGTCGCGGTGCTCACGATCGAGCTGGACCCGGCCATCGAAAAGCCCGGAAGCGTCCTGGTACCGCTGCTCTTGGCGGCGGTTCCGCTGCTGGACCTCGGTGTCGTCTTGCTCGACCAGCTCCGCCGCGGACGAGAGCTGGGCCGGAGCCGGCGCCACCATCTCAGCCATCGGCTGCATACGTTGGGGCTGTCGCGTGGCGCGGCAAATGTAGTGCTGGTCGCGGTCCAGCTGGGGATGTCGGCCGTCGCCGTCTTCGCCGGCCGGGGCGTGTTGCCGATCCCGTGGGCGGCGGCCGCCGTAGGCGGCCTCGCCGTCGTCGTCCTGGCGCTCGCGCTCGCCGCACCGGTCCACCGGACGCCGGCGCGCGGCTTCTCCGTCGGCCTCAAGTTCGGGATCACGGTCCTGCTGCTGGGAGTGGCGGGCGTGTCGGCGGCCGCCTCATGGACGGCCCTCGACGTCCGCGACACGATGAACGAGGCGCGGCGGATCGCCGAGCGGGCGCTCGATTCCGCGCGCGACGGCGACGCCGACGCGGCCCAGGTCGACTTCGGCGAGGCCGCGATCCGGTTCGAGGATGCCCGCGATCGCCTGGACGTCCTGTGGCTCCGGCCCGCGCTGGCGGTGCCCGTCGTGGCGCCGAACCTTGCCGCGGCTCGAGACGTCGCCCAGGTGGGCCTCGACCTGAGCCGGGCGGGCCAGCGGCTGACCGGAAAGGTCGACCAGGAGCGGCTGCGGGTGGTGGACGGCACCGTCCCGCTCGACGAGGTCGAGCGGCTCACCCCCGACCTCGAGGACGCGGCCGCGATTCTCGACGACGCGCTCCAACGCCTCGATGGCGTCGACGAGACCTACCTGCTCGGGCCGGTGCGCGACGCCCTCGAGCTCCTCGACCGCGAGCTGACCGACGCCGACAGGGAGGCAGACAACTCGGCGGTGGCGGCCCGGCTGGCGCCGGCGATCCTCGGCCGGGACGAGCCGCGCCGGTACTTCCTCGCGGTGCAGAACAGCGCCGAGCAGCGGGCTACCGGCGGGCTCATCGGCAACTGGGGAATCCTCGTCGCCGAGAACGGCGAGGTGCGACTCGAGGAGTTCGAGCGCATCAGCCTCCTCATCCAGGCCTCGCGCGCGAGCGATCCGACGCTGCACGCGCCCGACGACTACGTGGAGCGCTACGAGCGCTTCTCGCCCGCAGTCCTGTGGCAGAACGTGAACTTCTCGCCCGACTTCCCCACCGTCGGCGGCGTGATCTCCGACCTCTACGCCCAGGTGGGTGAAGGGGAGATCGACGGCGTCATCGCGGTCGACCCGCAGGGCCTGGCCGCGCTGCTCGAGCTCACCGGGCCCATCCGCGTGGAGGACTGGCCCGATCCGATCACGAGCGAGAACGTGGTGGACGTCACCCTCCGCGACGCGTACACGGCCTTCGCCAGCCAACCGGAGCGGGTCGACTTCATCGGCGACGTGGCCGAGGTGGCGATCGACACCGCCACCGAGGGAGAGATCGGCGAGCCAGCCGAGATCGCTCGCGTGCTCGGACGGGCGGCACGGGAGGGGCACCTCCTGCTCTCGTTCGTGCGTCCCGCGGAGCAGGTCCTGGCCGAGCAGCTGCAGGCCGGCGGCAGCGTCTCCGAGCCGGAGTCGGATTCGGTGCTGGTCACGAGCCAGAACGTCGGCCGCAACAAGCTCGACTACTACCTGCGGCGGCAGGTCGGCTACACGGTCCTTCTCACACCCGCCGACTCGGGTGACCGCGCGGCGGTCCAAGGGCGTCTCGAGGTGCGGCTCGAGAACAGCGCGCCGGGGAGCGGTCTACCGCAGTATGTCATCGGCCCCGCGGAGGGCAGCGAGGATCTGGTGGCCGGCGAGAACCGGATGTTCCTCTCGCTCTACACCCCGTCTCGTGTCAGCGGCGTCACGCTCGACGGCGACGCCATCGGGGTCGAGTCGGGGACGGAGCTGGGTCACCGCGTGTTCTCCGCCGACGTCAGCGTCCTGCCCCAGAGCTCTCGTGTCCTCTCCGCCGAGGTGACCGGAGAGGTCGCGCTCGAGGACGGTGGCTGGTACGAGGTGAACCTCCCCCGCCAGCCGCAGCTGACCGCCGACGACGTGAACGTCACAATCGAGGTGCCTCGAGGATGGCGCATCGCCGAGGTCGACGGTCTGCGCCGAAGGAGCTCGCGGAGCGCGGCCCGCCATCTCGAGCTCACCGCGCCCACGTCACTGCGGGTCCGACTCGTCCCGGACCAGGATGGCAGGAACCTCTGGGAGCGGCTCAACGCGGGCACCTAACGCGGCACCGGCGGGCGCGCGATGCGGGGTCGCCCGATGGGTGTCAGACGGTCAGCTCGACCGGCACCACTGTCACCTCGAGCACCCGATCCCGACGCAGCAGCCGGACGGGGAGCGAACGACCGATCGCGTCGTCGAGCATGAGCCCTTGGAGCGCGCCGACTCCGTCGACGGGCACGCCGTCGACGTCGAGGACCACGTCCTGCGCACGCAGTCCCGCCCGCGCCGCGGGGCTGCCGTCCACCACCTCGGCGATCGAGACACCGGCGCGCCGCCCCGATGATCCGCCGGGTCGTGCGGTCGATCGGCACCGCGAGGCCCACACCGAGCCCGGCGACCGCGGTGTTGACGCCGACGACCTCACCGCTGCTGTCGGCGAGCGCCCCGCCGGAGTTGCCGGGGTTGAGAGCGGCGTCGGTCTGGATCACGTTTTCGACGATGCGCGTCGCCGACCCGATCCGCGTGGGCAACGAGCGGCCGAGCGCGCTCACGACGCCGGCCGTGACCGACCCCGAAAGACCCAGCGGGTTGCCGACGGCGACCACGAGCTGCCCCACCTCGAGGCGCTCCGCGTCGCCGAGGACGGCCGCGGGAAGGCGCCCGCACGCACGCGCACGACGGCGAGGTCGGACAGGGGGTCTCGGCCGAGTAGGCGTCGAGCGCGTCCGCCGACCGCGCGTCGCCGAGCCGGCTCGTCTCGTCCATCGCTCGGCCTAATCGATTACACGATTACAGGTCTCCAACCGACGACGGCAGCGGAACCTTCCCGGGCACGTGTGAAGCCACCGAAGTGCTTCGGGCGACTCCGTGTCCGGCGGGGATGGGGGTAGGGATCGTAGGGATGGCAGGACTCGGTCGGGCGGCGTCGGCCGCCCGGATCAGAATGGGCCGGAGATGGCCCGCGACAGCACGAGGAGCTGGACTTCCGAGGGTGCCCTCGAAGAGCGCGTAGGTGCGGACCTGGCGTCTGCGCGGGAGGGCCGAGTTCGCAAACCGTGCTCGCGCCCAGTGAGTCCAGCGAGTCCACTGGGGAGGACGAAGGTAGGGACCTAGGCACGAAGATCCCTTCGACGATCTTCGATCCCGACGAAAATTGGCATGTCAAGGCTGACGCACACCGTCCGACTCGCGATCGCGGCGCACGGTCCGGTGGCTCCAACAAGGCGCCCCGTCCCCCTCCCGTCGGGTTGATCGCCAGCTGGGGTGGCCACGGGGCACCGAGGCGCAACAGTCGGCCCCGGTCTCCCGGACGATGCTCGGGTGGTGAACCTCGACGTAGCCTCAACGCGTGTTGACACGCGAACAGCTGCACGAGTTGACGCGGCTCATCGCTCGCGCGCAAGACGTTGTTACGGAGTTGCGAGAGGGTCCCGGCGAGAGACGCTACGACGACCTGATCGACGAGCTGCGATACGTGCAGCAGCGGATCGGCACCCTCCTACCGCCAGCCACGGCCCGCGATGAGGACTGAGCTTGGTCGCGCTTCCCACACGATGTTCGTGTGGTGAACGGCTCCGGCTCCCGTGGAGGCTCGGTCGGTTGGCTCCTTCTTGATCGGGTGTATGTCACAGAGAAATCCACATCAGGGCGGATAGGCGCCGTGGGTCTATGCACCTCGCCCGACTTAACGCGTTTGTGGTGTAGCGCTACGCGGCACCGAGCGGTGACCCGGCCCTGAACGCCCAGCTTGCCGCTCGCGACGGTGGCGCGCGACCCGAGCTCCGGATACCACTCCACCACATGGGTCAGCTCGCCGAGACGGAGCCCGGCCTTGAGTCCGCAGCCTCCCTTCGCCGAGGCCAGCCGGGCGGTGGTTCCGACCGAGCGGGGCAGCGTCACCGCGGGACGCGTACCAGCGGGTTCGGGCGCCGAGATGGATTTTCGGTGAATTGCCCATACACCGGATTGGCCGCCGCGCCGCGAGGGTACGCCTGAGGTTTTGCGGCCTGTCGCGGCGGCGAGGGGAGCGGAAGATGGAGGCACGGATCGGCCGTTACACGGCCGCAAGCGCTCTTGCGCTGAGCGCTTGGGTCGTCGCCGGGCAGCTGCCGGGTGCAGCCTCGCCCATCGATCCGCCCCCGGCCACGCCCCCGGAGACCATGATCCCGGACGCGGCGGCCCCGCCAGTGCCGCCACCCCGACCTGCAACCATGCCGGTCGATCCACCCGAGGTCACGGTCCCGCACGCACCCCTGCCGCCACCCCCAACCGTTTCCGCCCCGGTCGACCCGCCCGAGGTCACGGTTCCGCCAGTGCCGCCACCTCCAACCGTTTCCACCCCGGTCGATGCGCCCGAGGCCGCTACGCCACAGCTCACCGTCTCGCAGCTGTCGTCGCCGCCGCCTGCGGCCGCACCGGTCGATCCGCCCGAGGTCACCATCCCGCAGGTGCCGTCGCCGCCGGTCCCGGGTGAACCCCCCGTGGCTCCGAGCGGCGGCGTGCCCATTTCCTCCGGTGGTGCGCCCGCGCCGTCCGACGCGGGTGTGCTCGGCGCGAGCCTGCTCGACAGCGCGCTCGGCGACGTCGCCGCCACGCTGCCCGAACCGTCCAGCGCGCCAGGGCCCGCCGCCGGCACGCCCCAGGGCACGACGCCGCAACTCACCGTGTCGCCGTCCCTGTCGTCGCCACCGCCGTCCCCGCCTGCAACGATGCCGGTCGACGAGGTCACGGTCTCACCGACACCCGTGCCGCCACCTCCAACCGTTTCCACCCCGGTCGATCCGCCCGAGGCCGCTACGCCACAGCTCACCGTCTCGCAGCTGTCGTCGCCGCCGCCTGCGGCCGCACCGGTCGATCCGCCCGAGGTCACCGTCCCGCAGGTGCCGTCACCGCCGGTCCCCGGTGAACCCCCGGTGGCTCCGAGCGGCGGCGTGCCCATTTCCTCCGGTGGTGCGCCCGCGCGGTCCGATACGGGTGTGCTCGGCGCGAGCCTGCTCGATGGCGCGTTCACCAATGTCATCGACGCCGTGCCCTCCGGTGAGCCCGCGCCGTCCGGCGCTGTAGCCGATGCAGGTCTCGCCGCCGCGGGTCCTACCGGCGGCGTGCTCGGCGGTGTCGCCGACGCGCTCACCAACGTCACCAGCACGGTGTCGGTCCCGTACGTCGGGTGGTCCAGTGGCGGTCTCGCCGCCGCCAGCCCGACCGAAGGCACGCCCACGCAACCCGTCGAGCCGCCCGTCCCGCCCGATGCGGGTGTGCTCGGCGCGAGCCTGCTCGGCGGCGCGCTCAACGGCGTCGCCGACGCGCTCACGAATGTCATCGACGCCATGCCCTCCGGTGAGCCCGCGCCGTCCGGCGCGGTAGCCGATGCAGGTCTCGCCGCCGCCAGCCCGACCGCCGGCGCGCTCAGCAGTGTCGCCAAGGCGCTCACCAACGCCACCGGCACCTCGTCCGGCGGTGGCCGGGCACGGTCTGTCGGCGCCGCTTCCGGAGTGGCCGTGAATGGTGGAGCTACCGCGAGTAGCGAGCCGAACCCCTTCGATCCCGGCGACCCGACGAATGTGCTCGCCCTCCTCGGGATGTTGGACGCGGGTGCGGTGGCGGTCGGCTGCGTGGGGGGCCTGGCCGCCGGTCTCCCGGCTACGCCGTCGTGCGGTCAGCTCGCCGCGAGCGGTGCCGAGAACCGGACGCTGGCGACGATCGGCGCTGTTCTCGTGGGTATCGGGTCATTCTTGAGGCTGCTCCGTCGGCGACCTTCCCGAGGCCTGGGCATCGACACGCACCCTAACCTCGGGCCTGTCGGCGGCTGTACGTTCGGTTACCCCAGAACGAGGTACGCCGCCCGGACTGAGGTGCCGCCGTCGCCGGTCGCCACGACCGTGTGCGTGCCTGGGCCATCCCCGCCGCTGTTGTAGCTCGCGGTCACGGCGCCGTCCTGCGACGCGGTGTGCGGTTGTCCAGTGAACTTGCCGCCGTCGGGAGCATTGATCTCGAAGGTAACCGTCTCGCCCGCCTTCGCCCCGGTCAGAATGAACATGAACGGCTGCCCCGACTGCGCAACATTCGGCATAACCGTCAGCTGCGCGGGCGGGGTCGGAGGGATCGTAAGGATCTGCCCGGCGGTCAGCTGATCCTGGTTGGCCAGTTGGTTGGCCATGGCGATCACCGCGGGCGACAGACCGAAGAACTCGGCAATCGACGTCAGAGTGTCCCCGCTTTTGACCTCATAAGTGAGCGGAGGAGGTGTCGTCGTCGTGGTCGGAGCGACGCTGGTCCGAGATGGGCCGGTCGTGGATCTTCCGACGTGCCGGGAATCGCTGTTACAGGCGGCGAGGACGACGGCAGCGCCAGCCGCCAGCACGCGCAGCAGCATGTGTCGTCGGAGCAAGCGTGTCGGCGCTGCGGCTGGTGTTCCGGTCACTTCTGGCCAGAGTCGCACCCACCGCCTCGGCGATGAGCGAGTGCGTGGTCCAGTGGGGGCAGCCGGCGCGCGTCGGCGACCGCGACGGTCTGGAGCTGTGGGCGCCGCCGTGCGACCGTGGCCATCCGGGGCGACCGATCGACGGCGACGACCCGATGCCCGCGATCGGCGAACTCAGCCACTCCTCGTCCTGGCGATCCCACGTATCAGAGAATCCCACAATGCCTACGCTACGACCCACAGACGCCGGAGTTGAGTCCCGTAATGCACACCCATAACGCAAGAGCACCCCTGGCATCGCGCCAGATAAGGCACGTAACGCGAAGTTCCCGGAACCTCGAGGCCGCGGCGGGTGTAGACCCAGTGACTCGGTCTGCGCGGGAAGGAGCAACACGAAAGACGCCGAGCTGATCGAGCGAGCGAAGCAGGGAGACGTGGACTCGTATGGCGAGTTGGTCCGCCGTTACCAGCAGGACGCTCGGCGCACGGCCGCCGCGATCGCGGGCGTGAGCGTCGCCGACGACGCCGCCCAGGAAGCGTTCGTCCGCGCGTACGGCTCCCTGCATCGCTTTCGGCCGGGCGCGCCGTTCCGGCCCTGGCTCCTCGCGGTCGTCGCCAACGTCGCCCGCAACCAGCGCCGTTCGAGCAACCGGTGGACGCGTGCATTCCGCGAATCGGGCAGACGCGGCGGACCGGCCGGTGTGGCGCCTTCGGCGGAGGACGAGGCGATCACCCGGCACGGCAACCGCGCGGTGCAAGCGGCGCTCGACGCGCTTCCCCACCACTACCGCGACGTCGTGGCGTGTCGGTACCTCCTCGACCTCAGCGAGGACGAGACCGCGCGAGTCCTCGGACTCCCCCGCGGCACGGTGAAGTCGCGCCTGTCTCGAGCACTCGACCGGCTCGAGCGCCAGCTACCCCGCGAGGTGCAGGGTGCCTGACGGGACGCGACGCGCGCTCATCGAAGCGGAGCTCCGTGGGTTGGGTCACAACCTCGACGCCCAGCTCGCCGAGCTCGATCTCTCGGAGGCGGTGACCCGCCGACTGACGGTCCCTCCCTCGCCGACGCGACCTCGCGGACGCCCGCGGCGGCGTCTCGCGGTCGCGTTGGTCGCGGGCATCGCCATCACGACGACTGCTGCCATTCCCGGCGCCCGGGCCACCGTCACACGCTTCTTCGACATCGGTGCAGTCCGCGTGCAGGACGAACCGCCGCCGAGTCCTGTCCCGTCAGCGAGCGCCGCTCTCGTCCTGGGCGATCGGACGACGCTCGACAAGGCACGTGGCCGGGTGCCAGTTGTGGTCCCGACCGTCGACGGCCTCCAGACGCCGGACGAGGTCTGGTTCGACGACGTCGGCGGCGGCGAGGTCTCACTCGTCTTCCGCGCCCGGCCCGGACTCCCGGCCGCCGCGCACACCGGCATCGGACTGCTCGTCCAGGAGTTCAAGGGCAACGGGCAGGACATCGTGCGCAAGTACCTCACGAGCGATTCCCGTGCCCGACCGGTCAGGATCGGCTCGAACGAGGGGGTGTTCCTCTCCGGCGGAGACCACTACCTCTTCTACACGGATCCCACCGGCGCCGAGCGCTACGAGTACGGGCGGCTCGTCGGCAACGCGCTCATCTTCTCGCGCGGGCCGCTCACCATCCGCCTCGAAGGTGACCTCCCGCTCCGTCGAATGGTGGCGATCGCTACTTCCCTACGAGGGTAGGCCGAGCGCCGACTTGGCCAGCCTGGTGCCCTCGACCATGTTGCGCAGCTTGGCGAAGGCCACTTCCCAGGTCCGCGTGCGCAGGCCGCAGTCGGGGGTCACGTGGATTCGCTCGGGATCGGCGAACACCTCGACGGCATAGAGGATGCGGTCTCGCACAAGCTCCGGCGGCTCGATGAAGTCGGTGTGGATGTCCAGTACGCCGACGCCGAGGGCGGGGCGGTAGGGCAGGTCGCGAAAGCGCTTGATGATCTGGTAGCCGGGACGAGCGCTCTCGCTCACCCCGAGGTCCCGGGTGTCGTCGTTGGCGAATCCGACGCAGTACTGCTGGCAGCCGCTCATGGCCTCGATGGCGGGGAAGAACAGCTCGTAGTCGGAGAAGCAGAGATGCGTCGAGAACACCGCGTCGAGCCCATCGACGGAGGCATTGAACGATTCGGCGAACAGCTCGAGCTCGTCGGGTTCGGTGGACGCCCCGGGCTCGTCGACCTGGAGCCATCGGGCGCCCAGGTTGACCAGCGACTCGAGGTTCGGTCGGATGAGCCTGGTTGCCAGCTCGAGCACCAGGCGGCGACGCCCCTGCTGCCGTCGCTCCCGGCGTGTGGCGGCCGGCACGCGAAGGTCGTCCTCGCGGTGGTGGTACTCGTCGAAGGACCAGGCGCCGATCGTGTACGGCCCGGTCACCGGCACCTTGAGCTCGGCCCGGGCCACTTGGCCCACCAGAGAGAACTCCTCGTCGTGGTAGGGCTCGGAAAGGGACACCGGCCCGGTCACCGCCGCCTTCGTGTAGTACTTGTTGTCGAAGCTGCGCACGCTGCCGCGGGCCTCGAAGCCTTCAGCGTGGGCGACGGCCCAGTTGTACATCTCGCTGCGCTGCTGCTCGCCGTCGTACACGACGTCGAGGCCGGCGGCCTCGAGGAAGCGCACGCCGTAGACACTCGACCAGCGCGCAACCTCGGCTCGTCGGTCTCGGGGTAGCGGCGCCTCCCGCAAGAGCGACAGCAGGTCCTCGTGGCCCTCGACGCCCAGCCGCTCGCCCCACCGCCGGGCGTCGTCCACGTCCTCGGGCGGGACCGGTCGGCCGGCGTAGGCCTTCACCCGCCAGCCCGGTTTGGCCAGCGACCCGATCTCGTGCGTCAACAGCGCGTTCATCCCGACAGCACGTCCCTTACCCGCTCGGTCAGCGCCCCCAGCAGGCGCACCTTCTCGGCGGCCACTGGCTGGGGCAGCAACTCGAGCTCGCTCGCGCTGGACAGGAACACCCGGGGCGGCGCGGCCTGGTCGGCGATCCGGGCGACCAACTCGGCGGTGGCGTCGAGGTCTTCGAGCACCGTGGCCCGCCCGTTGAGGCACCCGGCAAGCAGACCGATCTCCCAGTTCCGCCCGACGGCGTCGGGGTCGGTCTCCACGAGGTCGACACCGACCGCCGTCACCGGCAGCCGCCGCAGTCGGTCGACCAGCGGCTCGGCGTCACCGTAGAAGA
Organism: Acidimicrobiia bacterium; assembly: GCA_050743365.1. Lineage (GTDB taxonomy): Bacteria > Actinomycetota > Acidimicrobiia > IMCC26256 > JACDBD01 > JBOGFI01. The sequence goes on from JBOGFI010000050.1 coordinate 55,992, forward strand.
CGTGGAGGACGACCATGGCCGCCAGGCCCTCGGTGAGCACGCCGAGCGCCTTCTCGAACGACGCCCACTCGGCCTCGTCGATACCGTGGAACCCGAGCCACGGCTCCTCGAGGTGGATCACCGCGCAACCGCGGGCCACGAGGAACTCGGCCGCCGGCCGCAGCATCGCTTCGGCCGCCTCGCCCATCCCGAGCCCGCGAGCGGCCCGGGAGAAGAGGTACGGGGAAGGCAGCGTCGCCGCACGCGGCCGGGGAAGGGCATCCAGATCGGCGAACACGTCCGGCTCCACGCTCAACACCGGCGGCGCCGAAACGTCGGGCGTCCGGTAGAACGCGTTGTTGTCGAACCAGCGCGCGAGGCCGTCGGCTTCTAGTCCCGTCGACGCATCCACCAGCGGCCGGAACAGATCCTGCCAGCGCAGGAGCCCGTCGGAGAAGAACCCGAGGCCCGCGTCTCTTTGTAAGGTGATGAACGCTTCGCGGTCGGCCCCGAAGATGGCCTCCACCGCCTCCGCGGTGGTACGCCCCCGTTCCAGGTCGCGGGTGGCGGCGACCACGGACTCCGAGCGGGGGTATATGCCGTGCTGATACGCGGCGATCTCCACCCGCCCACGATAGATGAGCGCGGCGGCCGCGACTCCGCCGAGGACGACCGCTTCTGGTGCATTGAGGCCCGGAAACCGGGCTTCAAAGGGCCGCGAGCGCTTCGGGCGGCAACGTCCATCAGTACGCTCCCGAGGAATGGCAGGGATGTCGACCTGGCCGGCACCGGGCCCGGGACGCTGGACTCTCGAGCTTGCCCACTTCCCCGTGGGCCAGACACCGGTCTACCGGGGCCTCTATCGGGCCGCGTCCCGAGAGGGCACCCAGGTGACGATGGCGCGCTACGGGGCGGCGCTGTCGCACCTCGAGATGGCGCACGTGAACGACCGGGCCTACCTGCGGCCTATCCCTCTGCTGGAGCCCCCGGCCAGGCTCGCCGGGTCGACGCCGCCTCGCTGGGCTCTGTGGCTGCTCACCCGGGTGCTGCCACGGTTCCGGCGCCGGAGCCGCGCCGCGCGCCGCGCCGTCGACGGCAGGATCTGGCGAGAGGACGGCACCCACTGGTACGAGCACCGCCGCCCGGCAGTAGAGGCAGCCAACCTCGCGCTGCAAGACGAGGAGCCGGCGATCCTCTCGGACGATGAGCTCGCCGGTCATCTCGCGCGGGCGATGGCGAACTGCCGCGAGGGTATCCGCCTGCACTTCGAGCTGGTCGGCCCCAACGGCCTGCCCCTCGGGGAGCTGCTCGCAGCTGCGTCGGACTGGGGCATCGCGCCGCGGGAAGTGCTCGGGTTGCTGCACGGAGCCTCTCCGGCCGCGGCCGAACCGGCCCGCGAGCTCGCCCCCGTCGCTGGCGCCGTGGCCGGCCGCGGCAGCTGTCCGGCATCGCTCGACGGCTTGCGGACGCTCGGACCGGAAGCTGCCGCGGCGCTCGACTCGTACCTGACGCGGCACGGTCACCGCGTCGTCGCCGGCTTCGACGTGGACGAGCCCACGCTGCGCGAGCTCCCCCAGCTCGTGGTCGGATCGGTGCGAGCCCTCGCCGAGCGCGACGAGCGAGATCGGTCGGGAAGCCTCGAAGATGGGACCGCGCCCGTGCGAGATCGAGTACCGCAGACCGAACGTCCCCGGTTCGACGACCTCCTTTCCGAGGCCCGCTACGGCTACGGCCTCCGCGATGACAATTCGGGCCTCACGCTGCACTGGCCGTCGGGTCTGCTGCGCCGGGCGTTGCTCGAGGCCGGACGGCGCGCGGTGGCGACTGGACGGGCGCACCGACCCGAGGACCTCTTCGAGCTGACCCCCGACGAAGTCGCTCCCTTCGTCGCCGGGGCCGGCCCGGCTCGGCCCGAGCTCGAGGAGCGCGCGGTGCTTCGCTCGGAGCATCTGCGGGCTGAGGCCCCGCGCACCATCGGGCCGGAGGAGCCGTTGCCGGACCTCGGCGCCCTTCCCCCGGCGCTCCGCCGGGTGGGACGGGCGTTCGTCGCCTGCTACGAGCTGCTCGACTCGGCCCCCATGGACACGGCCCTTGCCGGCACCGGCATCGGCCGCGACGTCGTCCGAGGCCGGGCGCGAGCCGCGAGCGACCCGTCCGAAGCGCTGGAGCGGCTCGAGCCGGGCGACGTGCTCGTGGTGCCATTCACCACTCCGGCGTACAACGCCGTGCTGCCCATGGTCTCGGCGCTGGTCGTCGAGGAGGGTGGCGAGCTGAGCCACGCCGCGATCGTGGCGCGAGAGCTCGGCATCCCCGCGGTGATCGGCGTCGGGGCCCTGGTCGATCGGGTCACCGACGGCTCGGTGGTCGAGGTCGACCCCGTCGCAGGGCGGGTACGCCTACTCGACGCGTAGTAACGCCGATGGCGTCGCAGCGCCTACGACACCGAGACTTCTACTCGGACAACTTCCTCGGACGGCCGTCTTTGCGCGGCCATTCCTCGACGAACCGATTGAGGCTCGGGCGAGTCCAGACCGGCCCCGACGCGAGCGTGGCAACCGGGGACGGGAACTCCCGGGTCTGCGCGAGTGCCGACGCGCGCTGGCGCGTGACACCCAGCAGCTCCGCGATCTCGCTCACACCCACCAACTCGGGGAAGTTCGGCGTCTCGATGTCGCGATCGTGCTCCTCGAACGTGAGCGCTTCGGCACGGACCACTGACCACACCGGCAGACCGCTCTTCTCGGCAAGGCTCGTGAAGATCTCGCAACCCAGGGCGACCGCGTCTGCGACGGTCGCTACTGCCTCGCCGACGCTGAAGGTCGCACCGTAGCGATCGCCGACCGTCGAGGCGCTGACCGCGCCGCCACGGTCGACCAGCAGATCAACGAACTCGTCGAGCGCGGGCTCCAGCTCCACGGATTCGTCACCTGCGGCCTCGAAGCTCACCGTCCAGCCCATCAACTCACCTCTTCGGCGGGGGCCAGATGAAACCCCCAGGTCGCATGAGTCGAATCGCCTGCCGGCGCCCGCACCAAACTATTGACGATGACAATAGTTGGGGCACGTTGTAGGGATCAGTAGGAATGATGCCGATCGGGCGGGGTTCCACCCCGGCCGCCGAGTATCACTGAATATGCATGCCGGAGATGGCGCGCGCGACGACGAGGCGCTGGATCTCGGAGGTGCCCTCGAAGAGCGTGTAGATCTTCGAGTCGCGGTGCCACTGCTCGACGGGGAAGTCGCGGATGTAGCCGTAGCCGCCGAGGATCTGAATGGCCTGCTCGGTCGCCCACACCGCGACCTCGCCTGCCTTGAGCTTCGACATCGAGCCCTCGCCGTTCTCGAACGGGTGCTTGGTCGCGGCCATCCACGCCGCCCGCCACACGAGCAGCCGGGCGGCGTCGATCTCCATCTTCATGTCGGCGAGCCGGAACGCGATCGACTGGTTCTCGATGATCTTGCGGCCGAACTGCTCTCGCTCCTTGGCGTAGTCGAGCGCGAACTCGTACGCGGCGCGGGCGATGCCGAGCGCCTGGGCGCCGACGATCGGACGGGTCGCCTCGAACGTGCTCATGGCCGCCTGCACGTGCGCGCTCTTGCCCTCGCGAGCGCGGGCGAGGCGGGCCTCGAGCTTCTCCTCGCCGCCGAGGAGGCACTCGCTCGGCACCCGCACGTCGTCGAGGAGCACCTCGCCGGTGTGCGAGGCGCGGATGCCCATCTTCTTCTCCTTCTTCCCGGCGCTGAGGCCGGGCGTCCCCGGCGGGACGATGAAGGAGGCGTGGCCCCGGGAGCCCAGGTCGGCGTCCGCGCTGGCCACGACGACGTGGACGTCGGCGATGCCGCCGTTGGTGATGAACACCTTCTGGCCGTTGAGCACCCAGTCGTCGCCGTCCTTCCTGGCGTGCGTTCGCAGGCTGGACACGTCGGAGCCGGCGTTGGGTTCGGTCACCGCGAAGGCGGCCAGCTTGAGGTCGTCGGGCGTACCGAAGCACCGGGGCACCCACTCGGCGATCTGCTCGGGGCTGCCGTTGCCCACGATGCCGGCGACGCCGAGCGTGGTGCCGAAGATCGCCAGCGCGATGCCGGCGTCACCCCAGCACATCTCCTCGCTCACGAGCGGGAACATCAGGCCCGTCGGGTCGGAGAAGCACTGGGCGCAGAACTCCCAGGAGTACATCCCGATCTTGGCCGCCTCCTCGATGATCGGCCAGGGAGTCTCCTCGCGCTCGTCCCACTCGTGACCGGCGGGCCGGACGACCTCCTCGGCGAAGTCGTGGACCCACTTCTGGATCTGCTGCTGGTCTTCGTTGAGCTCCAGCGAGAACTCGGCCATCGGGGGCTCCTCCGGGGACTCGAAGTTACTGACGAGTAACCTTAGGATACCCCATCGGCAGAAGGGTCATGCAGCAACCGCCCGGCGGCACGCCAAGCAGGAGCGCGGGATAGCTTGAGGCCGATGGGCCGGCTCGAGGGCAAGGTCGCGCTCGTCACCGGCGGCGGCGCCGGGCTGGGCGAGGCGATCGCACACCGGTATCACGGCGAGGGCGCGTCGGTGATCGTCAACGACCTCGACCCGGGGGCCGCCGAGCGGGTGGCGAAGGAGGTCGACGGGGTCGAGCACGCCGCGGACGTGTCCGACCCCGGCGCGGTACGCGCCATGTTCGCCGCGGTCGCCGAGCGGTTCGGGCGCCTCGACGTGCTCGTGAACAACGCCGGCATCAGCGGCTACGAGAACGACCCCGAGGGAATCGAGCGCCGTGCGGGCGTGCTCGGCCAGCAGATGGCCGAGCTCATGGCCGGCGGTCCCGTGCAGACGCATCTCGACCTGACCATCGAGACCACCGACGACGACTGGCGGCAGATGATCGCGGTGCACCTCGACGGCACGTTCTTCTGCATCCGCGAGGCGCTCAAGATCATGGGGCCGCAGCTCTCGGGCTGCATCGTCAACATGGGCTCGATCATGGGGACCGCCGGCGGCGCCGGCGCCGCCGCCTACAGCGCGGCCAAGGCCGGGATCCTCGGGCTGACGCGCTCGGTGGCACGCGAGGTCGTGACCCGCAACATCCGCGTCAACGCCATCGCGCCCGGCTGGATCGACACCAACATGACCGCGCCGCTCGGGCCGCTGCTCCCCCTGATCGCGGCCCAGACGCCGATGGGCCGGCTCGGCGAGCCCGACGACATCGCCTGGGCGGCGGTCTACCTCGCCAGCGACGAGGCCAAGTTCGTGACCGGGCAGGTGCTCTCGCCCAACGGCGGCTGGCACATGAGCCAGTGAGGGCTCAGCGCGTGCCCGGGCCGACGCCGATCGGGCACAAGACCTCGCCCCGCTCCGGCGACCGCGCCGGACGCTCCTGATCGGCGGCGGCCGCAAAGACGCGGTACCCGCCCGGGTCGCGCAATGCCCGCGAGCTCGGCGGCCTTCGCGAGACGTCGGGCACGCTCAGCTCGTAGGCCAGCTCGGCGGCAGCCGTACGGGCGAGGCCGCGCCAGAAGGCGGCGAGCGCGTCCGAATGGGGACGACCGGCGGCACGCAGGCGCTCGATCACGGCCGCGCCGTCGCCGTAGCCGAGGTTGCGCTCGAACAACAATGCCTCGTCTCGGTCCTCGACCTCGGCGCGCAGCGTGACCGACCAGTTGTCCCCGAGCCCGTGATCTTGGTGCGCGACCCGGCCTTGGGCCGTCGCCGCCTCGCGCTCAGAAGGTCGAGGGTCTGGCCCGCGGGCGTGGGAACCGGACGGATCGACCATTTGCGTGCGATACCCCCGTGTGGCCGCGGCTACACATGACCATCCAACCGCTGGTGGGGCAAGATATCCCGATCCGATGAGGCGACCGTGCTGAGGCGACGCAGGCCAGAGCGCGGCGACGGGCAGGGCTCGGCCGACGTCCGTCGCGCGGCACTCGAGCACGGCCTCGAGCTCGCGCTCGAGGCAGGCCAGATGGGTGTGTGGTCGTGGGACCCTCGCACCGGCGCCGTGCACTGGTCGGAGTCGATGGAGCGGCTGTTCGGGCTCGCGCCCGGCACGTTCGACGGCACACTCGAGGCTTCCTTCGACTTCGTGCACCCCGACGACCGGCAGACCGTGAGCGAGCGGATGGCGCGGGCGCTACCGGGCAGCGATCCCGGGGGCCTGGAGTACCGGATCCTGAGAGCCGACGGCGCGGTGCGCTGGATCGAGATGCGGAGTCGACACGCCCCCGACGGCTCGGGGGCCTTCGTCGGCGTCGCCGTCGACGTGACCCAGCGGCGGGAGGCCGAGGACGAGCTGCGCAACCGCGAGGCCGCGGCCCGCCTGGCGCTGGACGCGGGCCGGATGGGGTCGTGGCGCTGGGACCGTGAAACGAACGACGTGCTCTGGTCACCCGAGCTCGAGCGGCTCTTCGGGCTCGAGCCGGGCTCGTTCCCGGCGACCTTCGACGCCTTCCTCGAACGCGTCCACCCCGACGACCGCGAGCGCGTGCTCGGCGTCATCCGCAGCGCGGTGGAGGAGGGCGGCCACATCGCGACGGAGCACCGCGTCGTCCTCCCCGACGGCTCGGTGCGCTGGATCGAGGGGCGCGGCTACGCCGTCCCCGGCACCGACGACACGTTGTGGATCGGCGTCGGCATCGACATCACCGAGCGCAAGCAGGCCGAGACCGAGCGGGCCCGGCTGCACGCCCTCGAGCGCACCGCGCGCGCCAACGCCGAGCACGCCGGCCAGGAGCTGGAGGGGGCCCTGGCCCGCCTCGACACGCTGCTCGAGCACGCGCCGGTCGGCTTCGGGTTCTACGACACCGAGCTCCGCTTCGTTCGGCTCAACGAGCCCCTCGCCGAGATCCACGGGCTCCCGGTCGAGGCGCACATCGGCCGGACCGCGGCGGAGGTGGCACCCCGGCTCTGGGAGCAGGTGCAGCCCGTCTTCTCGCGCGTGCTCGAGACCGGCGAGGCGGTCGTCGACCACGACGTGACCGGCCAGACGGCCGCGGCCCCGGGCATCGAGCGGCATTGGCTCGTGAGCGTGTACCCCGTGTCCGGCGCCTCCGGCGAGCGGCTCGGCCTGGGCACGGTCGTGCTCGACATCACGGGACGCAAGCGGGCGGAGCGGGTCGCGCGCCTGGTCGCCCGGGCCAGCGAGGTGTTCGCGTCGTCGGTCGACCTCGAGGTCACGCTCGACCAGGCCGTGCGGCTGCCGATCCCCGACTTCGCCGACTCCTGCCACCTCTTCCTCCTCGAGCCCGACGGCAGGGACCGGCGCGTGGCGCTCGCCGACGTCGACCCCGCGCTGGAGTCGCTCTTGGCGGAGACCGACCGCAGGTTCCCGGTCGACCTCGCGGGCGACCTCCCGATGGCGAAGGCGCTTCGAGAAGGACGCAGCGAGCACATCGAGCACGTCACCGACGCGATGCTGGAAGCCTTCGCGCGCGATGCCGAGCACCTCGCGCTCCTCCGCCGCCACGGCGTGTCGTCGTCGATCACGACCCCGCTGATGGCGGGCGACCAGAGGGTGGGCGTCCTCGTCCTCACCTACCGGCAAGCGTCGGGCCGCCGGTACCAGCGGAGCGAGGTGGCGCTGGCCGAGGAGCTGGCGCGCCGGTTCGCGCAGGTCATCGAGTGGGCGAAGCTCTCCGCCGAGGCGGAACGGGGGCGCGCGCGCCTCGACCTTCTCGCGCGCGCCGGGGAGCTGCTCACCGTCGAGCTCGACGCGACCGCGCGCCTCGAGCGCATGGCCAACGTGGTGGTACCGAGCTTCGCCGACGTCGCCATCGTCCATTTGACCCGACTCGACGGCGACCTAGGCCTCGCGCACGTGGCGTTCGCCGACGCCGAGCGACGCGCCCGCTTCCAGTCGGTCGGCGAATGGCCGCCGCTCGCGATCGATGGCCCGGCCCCCCAGGCCGAGGCGGTCCGCACGGGGCGTCCCGCGCTCCTCACCGAGGTGCCCGAGGGCCTCGTGGACCAGGTGCTCACCGACCCCCAGCGCGAGTTCGCCCTCAGCCTGGGCATCCGGTCGATCGTCGCCTGCCCGCTTCTCGGGGCCGACGGTTCCTTCGGCGCCATCAGCTTCGCGCTCACCGGCCCCGGCCGGCGATACGGCCCCGAGGACGTGCCGCTGGCGGAGGAGCTCGCCCGGCGGGCGGCGTCGGGGGTCGGGCACGCGCTGCGATTCGAGCAGGAGCACGCGACGGCCGAGACCCTGCAGCGCAGCCTGCTCCCGGAGCGCCTGCCCACCCTGCCCGAGGTCGAGCTGGCGGCGCGCTACGTGCCCGGCAGCGAGGAGCTCAAGGTCGGCGGCGACTGGTACGACGTGGTGCCGCTCCGGAACGGGCTGGTCATGCTCGCGATCGGCGACGTGGTGGGCCACGGCGTGCGGGCCGCGGTGGCGATGGGCAAGATCCGCAACGCCCTTCAGTTCTGCGCGCTGGACGGGCTCGCGCCCGGCGCGATCCTGAGGCGGCTCAACCAGTACTTCTGTGGCCTCGAGGACGCCGCCATGGCCACGCTCCTCGTGCTGGTGCACGATCGCGCCGACGCGACGCTGCGGTTCTCGAGCGCCGGGCACCCGCCGCCGCTCCTGCAACGTCCGGGCGAAGCGCTCGAGTACCTCCCCGGGGGACGGGACGCGCCGCTGTGCGCGTCCGACACGTCCCGCTATCCGGAGGTCGAGGCCGAGCTCCCGCCGGGCTCGCTGCTGCTCCTGTACACCGACGGGCTCATCGAACGCCGCCAGGAGTCGCTCGACGAGGGCTTCCGGCGCCTTGCGGGAGCCGTCGCACGCGCGCCCGAGAAGCTCGACGAGCTCGCCGACCACGTCCTGGCCGAGCTCCTGGGCGGCAGGGGCCCCGACGACGACGTGGCCCTGCTCGCGTTCCGGTCGCTCGCCCGGTCCGAGGGCCTGGAGCTTCGCCTACCGGCGCGGCCCCGAGAGCTGGCGGTGCTGCGCGCCGGGCTCCGGGACTGGCTGGCGCGAGCCGCTGCCGCACCCACCGAAGCAGAAGAGATCACCCTGGCGGTCGACGAGGCCGCGGCCAACGCCGTCGAGCACGCGTACGGCCTTGGGGACGGCGACTTCTCGGTCGAGGCGCACCCCGAGGGCGACGACGTGGTGGTCGTGGTGCGCGACTGGGGGGAGTGGCGCGACCGTGCGCCCCGGGCCGGTGGGCGCGGGGCAGGCCTGATGCGCAGCCTGATGGACGACGTGCAGATCGAGTCCGGCCCCCGCGGCACGGAGGTCCGGATGCGCCGCCGATTGCGGCGAGAGCGGGGCGGATGAGCCCGATCGGCCAGATCGAGGTCGACCAGCGCGGCTCGGTCCTCGTCGCCGAGATCTCGGGCGAGGTCGACCTGTCGAACGTCGGCGAGATGGAGCGTGTCATCGCGCTGTCGGTCGGCCGCGACACGCACGACGTCGTGCTCGACCTCACGCCGACCATGTTCATCGACAGCACGGGCGTGCGCATGATCTTCGAGCTCGCCCGGCGGCTCCGCGTGCGCCGTCACCGGCTCCGGCTGGTGGCCGGCGAGGAGACGCTCGTCCACCGCGTGATCGCCATGACCCAGCTCCACGAGGTCGTGCCGGTGGACGCGAGCCTCGACGCCGCATTCGTCGCGCTCGAGAGCGAAGCGGAGTAGCCGCGGCGTCGACTAGAGCGCGAACTCCACCGCCTCGATCGCCCGGAGGCGGTCGAAGTGCTCGCGCAGCTCGGCGCGCCGGCCGCGGTCCATGGCCAGGTTCACGAGCTCGTGGGGATCCTCGTCGAGGTCGTACAGCTCGTGGTCGTGGTCGTCGAAGTCGGCGTCGACGTCGAACAACTTGGAGCCTCGGGGCCTCCCCAACAGCCCCGGGCCCGGGACCCCGCCGCCGACGCCGTAGTAGCGGGCGTACTTGTAGCGCCCGTCGAAGACGCCGCGCAGGGCGTAGCGGGTCTGGTTGACGTTGTCGGTGTGGGCCGAGTCCTGCGCGAAGAGGACGTAGTCGCGGACCGAGGCGTCCGCGTTGGCGAAGACCGGTGAGAGGTCGACCCCCTTGAGGCTGGGATGGTCCGCGGGGTCGGCGCCGGCGAGAGCGGCGATCGTCGTGGCGAGGTCGACGTGGTTCCCGAGCGCGGGGGTGCGCGTGCCGGGCGTCGTGACGCCGGGCACCTTGACGTACAGCGGGACCTTCATGATCTCGTCGTACACGAACGGCCCCTTCGAGCGCAGACCGTGCGAGCCGCACATGTCGCCGTGGTCGGAGGTGAAGACGATCGCGGTCTCGTCCCAGGCCCCGGCGTCGTCGAGTGCCCCGAGCACGGCCCCGAGGCTGTCGTCGGCAAGGCGGTGGAGCTTCACGTAGTAGTCGAGGTGGCGCAGCCAGGCACCCTTGTCGACGGGGTCGATGTAGCCCCACAGGCTGCGCTGCTGGTCCCAGCGCCACTGCCGGTGCGCCTCGGGCTTCGTATGGAGGTCGTCGTCGAAGTTCGCCGGGAGCTCGGCGAAGATCTCCTCGTAGTCGTCCTCGAACAGCGGCAGCACCTCGTCGTCCTTCCACTGCGCCGCCTGGAGGAACTCGCGGATGGTCGCGACCTCGTCGGGGTGCTGCTCGCCGTACCAGGGCTGGTCGACGGGGTACCACATGACGTCGTGGGGGTTCACGAGCGCGACCGTGAGGAACCAGGGCCGGTCGGTGGAAGCAGCGTTCTCCCGCAACCAGTGCGCGGCGTTGTCGGCGATGATCGGGTCGAAGTGCACCCCGGTGCCGGCCCAGCCCATGAAGTGGCGGTCGTTGCCCTCCCAGTCGGCGTAGCCGTAGGCGGTCATGTCGGGCGACACCGCGTGGGAGAGGTGCCACTTCCCGATGTACGAGGAGCGATAGCCGGCACCGCGCAGGATGTGCCCGAGGGTGGGGATCGCGGGGTCGAGCTCCGCGTGCTCCGGCATGATGACGTTGTCGGGCACCCCGTGCTGAGGCACGTACCGCCCGGTCATGAGGCTCGCCCGCGACGGCGAGCACGGCGACGAGTGCGTGAAGTAGCGGGTGAACTCCAGGCCCTCCTCCATGAGCCGTTCCCGCCACGGCAGCCGCACCGAGCCCGGCAGCCAGGCGCGCTGGCGCTCCTGGTCGGAGACGACGAGGAGGATGTTGGGCCGTCTGCCGTTGCCGCTCATCGTGCTCTCACCTCAGCGAGCCTGCCAGCGGGGCTCGCGTCCTTCGCGGGCGGCGGCCAGACCCTCGGCGGCGTCCTCGGTGGCGGCGGCGACCCGCCGCATGGTCTCGCCGAAGCGCACCGCCTCGACCCACGGCAGCTGCCGGCCCCGCGCCGCCATCTCCTTGGTGGCCCGGGCAGCGAGCGGCGCGGCCTGGAGCAGGCGACCGGCCAGCCGCTGGGCCTCGGCCATCAGCTCGTCGTCGCCGACCACCTTCCAGGCCAGCCCGATCTCCTTGGCCCGGGCGGCGTCGATGCGGTCACCCGTCAGGAGCAGCTCCATGGCGTTGGCCCAGCCCACCTTGGCCGGCGTGCGGAGGGCGCCGACGATCGTGGGGACACCGAGGCGCACCTCCGGGAAGCCGAAGGAGGCTGAGTCGCTCGCGACGAGGAAGTCGCAGGCCGACGCGAGGGTGAGCCCGTAGCCGAGGCAGTAGCCGTTGACCGCCGCGATCGTGGGCTTCCAGACCTCGAGTCCGCTCTCGAACGAGTTGATCGTCGGGATCTCCCAGAACGACCCCGGCCACGTGCCGGCGGCGCCGGCCCCGTCCTTCATGTCGGCGCCAACGCAGAACGCCCGCCCCGCTCCGGTCACGATCCCGACCCAGGCCTCTTCGTCGTCGCGGAAGCGCTCCCAGGCCGCGTTCATGTCCTGGCGCAGCTCGCCGTTGATCGCGTTGAGCACCGCGGGGCGGTTGTAGGTGATCGTGGCGACGTGCCCGTCGCGCTCGTAAAGCACCGTCGGGGCCATTGGTCAGCAGCCAGCCGTCCCGCTCGCCATCGTCACCGCGGCCAGGTACCTTAGGACGAAAATGAGAACACGTTCCACCATGGCGGGAGAGGGTCCATGCTCGACTACCTGATCCGGGGCGGCACCCTGGTCGACGGCACCGGCTCCCCCGGACGCCGAGCCGACGTCGGCGTGCGCGACGGCCGCATCGTCGCCGTGGGCGAGGTGGACGAGGACACCACCGCGACGATCGACGCCGACGACCTCGTCGTGGCGCCCGGCTTCGTCGACCCGCACACGCACTACGACGCCCAGCTGTTCTGGGACCCGGCCGCGTCACCGTCGAGCCTCCACGGCGTCACCACGATCATCGCCGGCAACTGCGGCTTCACCCTCGCCCCCCTCGACCCCAACGACGGCGACTACCTGCGCCGGATGATGGCGAGGGTCGAGGGCATGCCGCTCCCGGCGCTGGAGAACGGCGTGCCCTGGAACTGGAGGACCTTCGGCGACTACCTGGCGCGCCTCGAGGGCAACCTCGGCGTCAACGCCGGCTTCCTCGTCGGCCACTGCGCGCTCCGCCGCAACGTCATGGGCCCCGACTCGGTCGGCAACGAGGCCACCCCCGAGCAGGTCGAGCAGATGGCGGGCCTGCTGCACCAGTCGATCGAGGCCGGCGGGCTCGGCTTCTCGACCACCCTTGCCTTCACCCACTCCGACGGCGACGGGCAGCCGGTGCCGTCGCGCTGGGCGGCCAGGGAAGAGGTGCTGGCGCTGTGCGCCGCCGTCCGCGACCACGAGGGCACCACGCTCGAGTACGTCACCGACGGCTGCATGCGCGGCTTCCGCGACGACGAAGTCGAGCTCATGGCCGAGATGACGCTCGCGGCGCGCCGGCCACTCAACTGGAACGTGCTCACGATCGACGCCAAGGAGCCCGAGCGCTACCGCGCCCAGCTCGCGGCCTGTGAGCACGCGGCGGAGCGGGGTGGGCGGGCGGTGGCGCTGACCATGCCCGTCCTGGTCGAGATGAACATGAGCTTTCGCAACTACTGCGCGCTGTTCATGCTCCCCGACTGGGGCGCGGTCATGAACCTGCCGGTGCCCGAGCGCATCGAGAAGCTGCGCGACCCCGAGGTCCGCAAGACGCTGAACGAGCGGGCCCACTCCCCCAAGGCCGGGGTCTTCGTGCGGCTCGCGAGCTGGGGTCGCTACCAGATCGGCGACACCTACTCGGCGACCAACGAGGGCCTGAAGGGACGCGTCGTCGCCGACCTCGCGAAGGAACGCGGTCAGGGCACCTTCGACACGCTCCTCGACGTCGTCATCGACGACGAGCTACGGACGGTCCTGTGGCCGCTGCCGCCCGACGACGACGATGAGAGCTGGGCGCTGCGCGCCGAGGCGTGGGACCACCCGGCCGTGCTCATCGGCGGCTCCGATGCCGGCGCCCACCTCGACCGCATGTGCGGCGCCCCCTACACGACCAGCTTCCTCGCCGACGCCCTCCGCGGGCGACGGCTGGTCTCGATGGAGCGCGCCGTCCAGCTCATCACCCAGGGGCCCGCCGAGCTGTTCGGGTTGCGCGATCGCGGGCTCGTCCGCGAGGGATACCACGCCGACCTGGTCGTCTTCGACGCCGACACCGTCGCTACCGGCGACGTGAACCTCGTGCACGACCTCCCGGGCGGCACGGCGCGGCTCTCCGCCGACTCGATCGGGGTCCACCACGTGCTCGTCAACGGTCGGGCGACCGTGGTCGACGGCAAGAGCGCCGGCGACCTGCCCGGCGCCGTGCTGCACTCGGGCCGCGACACCCGCACCGTCCCCGTCCCCGCCGGCGCCTGATGCCGGGCCCGGGAACGGGCACGGCGAACCGGCCGCCGCCCGTCCGCATCGACGACCTCGCCGATCCGCGCTTCCCCCCCGAGGTCGAGGAGATGCGGGCGGGGATGGCGGCGATGGCGTCGGACGTCACGCTCGCGCCCGAGCCGCTCCTGGAGGCGGCGGCCGGCCAGACCGGGCTCGACGACTTCGGCGACGACGGCTTCCGCGAGCGCCTGGACGTCCTCTGCACGGCGATGCGCACGGAGGCGGGCCTGGGCCCGTCCGGGATCGTGAGCGCGTACGCGCAGCTGCTCCAGCTGCTGAAGAACCGGCTCCTCGTCGAGGACCTGCTGCGCCGGCATCCCGAGATCCGCGCCGTGCGCATCGAGGCGCCCATCATCATCTGCGGGCTCCCGCGCACGGGCACGACTCACCTGCACAACCTCATCGCCGCCGATCCCGCGCTGCGGTCGTTGCCGTACTGGGAGAGCCTCGAGCCGGTGTTGCCCGAGCGCGAGGCGCCGGCAGCGGGCGCGCCCGACCCCCGCCGCGGCCGCACCGCGGTGGCGCTGGAGTTCGTCAACACGGCGATGCCGTACTTCAAGCGCATGCACGAGATGACCGTCGACCACGTGCACGAGGAGATCCAGCTGCTCGGCATCGACTTCTCGACGATGCTGTTCGAGACGATGGCGCCCATGCCCGGCTGGCGCGACTACTACCTGACGCACGATCAGACGCCGCACTACGAGTACCTGCGGACAGTGCTCAAGGCCCTCCAGTGGCTCCGGGGCGGCAGCCGCTGGGTGCTGAAGTCACCGCAGCACATCGAGCAGTTCGGCCCGCTCGCGGCGACGTTCCCCGACGCGACCTTCGTGGTCACCCACCGCGACCCGGTGTCGGTCACGACGTCGGTGGCGACGATGCTCACCTACACCGCCCGCCTCAGCCAGGAGCGCGTCGACCCCCGGCGGCTCGGCGGCTACTGGGCCGACCGAACCGAGCGCATGCTGCGGGCGTGCGTCGACGACCGCGACGGGCTGCCGGCCGACCAGTCGATCGACGTACGCTTCGACGAGTTCATGGCCGACGACGTCGCCATGGTCGAACGCATCTACGACCTCGCCGGCCAGCCGGTGACCGACGACGCGCGTGCTGCCATGCAGGCATTCATGGTCGACCACCCGCGCGGCAAGTACGGCGGCGTGCTCTACGCGCTCTCCGACTTCGGCCTCGACCGGGCCGAGCGCCGTGCCGCGCTGCGCTTCTATGTCGAGCGCTTCGGGGTGGCCGAGGAGAGCGGCGGCGGCTGAGCCGTCGCTAGTATCCGGCCCCCGAGTCCCTGACCCCCGAGAGGATGGCATGACTGACACGCGTACGACGACGTTCGACCTGCCCGGCTTCGGCGGCCGGCTCCTCCACCCCGGCGACGCCGACTACGACGAGGCCCGCAAGGTCTTCAACGGCATGATCGACCGCTCGCCCGCACTCATCGCCCGCTGCGCGTCGGCCGGCGACGTCGCCACGGTCGTGAACCTCGCCCGCGAGCAGGATCTCCCCCTCTCGGTGTACGGCGGCGGTCACGGCGTCACCGGCTCCGCGGTCGTCGACGCCGGCATCTGCATCGACCTGCGGGGCATGAAGGGCATCGACGTCGACCCCAAGGCGCGCACGGTCCGGGCCGAGGGTGGGCTCATGTGGGGCGAGCTCGACGCCGCCACCCAGGAGCACGGACTCGCCGTCACCGGCGGCCGGGCGTCCGACACCGGAGTCGGCGGCCTCGCACTCGGGAGTGGCAGCGGCTGGCTCGAGCGCAAGCTCGGCTACACCTGCGACAACCTCGTCAAGGCCGAGGTCGTCACCGCCGACGGGCGTCAGGTCGTCGCCTCCGACGACGAGAACGCCGACCTGTTCTGGGGTCTCCGGGGCGGCGGCGGCAACTTCGGGGTCGTCACCGCGTTCCATCTCCGGCTGCACCCGATCGGGCCGATCGTGCTCGGCGGCATGCTCATGTACCCGGCGGCGATGGCCGCCGAGCTCACGAAGTTCTGGCGCGACTTCATGCTCTCCGCCCCCGATGAGGTGGGCAGCGGCATGGCCTTCATCACCGCGCCCCCGGAGGAATTCGTGCCCGAACCGGTGCGGGGCCACCCGGTCGTCGGCGTGATCCTCTGCTACGCCGGCGACCCCGACGAGGGCGAGGAGGTGCTGCGGCCGCTGCGCGAGTTCGGTCCTCCCCCGATGGACATGGTCGACCGCATGCCGTACACCGCGGTGCAGCAGCTGATCGACGCGGGGAACCCGAAGGGCCTCCAGAACTACTGGTCGGCCGACTTCTTCGAGGAGCTTCCCGACAAGGCGGTCGACACGTTCGTGGAACACGCCACCAAGCCGGTCTCGCCCATGAGCCAGATGCTGATCCTCGCCAGCGGGGCTGCGATCTCGCGTATCGACGACGATGCCACCGCGTTCGGGCAGCGCAACGCGCCGTTCAACCTGCACTACCTGTCGCTGTGGTCCGATCCCGCCGACACCGAACGCAACATTGCGTACACCCGGGAGATCGCGACCGCGATGAAGCCGTGGGCCACCGGGCGGGCCTACCTCAACTTCCTCGGCGACGAGGGCGCCGGCCGGGTCGAGGCGGCATTCGGCCCCGAGAAGTTCGCCAAGCTCCAGGCCCTCAAGACGAAGTGGGACCCGACGAACCTGTTCCGGCATAACCAGAACATCCCGCCGAAGCCGCAGGCTTAGGGAGTTACCTCGGCCAGCGGCCGTCCCGCCAGCCGCTGGCGCACGACCTCCTGGAACTTGGGGCAGGTCACGATGTCCTCGCGGGGGCAGTTGATCGCGTGCTCGAACGTCGGAGAATCCGGCCGCGGCCAGTTGCTCCGAGATGTCGCGGCCGTAGGCGTCCTCGGCGTGAACCCGTCCACCTGAGATCGATGCGTCCCTCAGGTACCACCCTAGTACCCAGGGGACGCATCAAGGTCAGGGGCGCATCGTCGGGGCCTCGGCCAGCGGGACGACCTTCGTGGTCGGTCGGGTCGGTGTCTCGGACGGGTAGAACCAGCGGAACCAGATCCGGCCCCGCGGGTGTCCGGAGGTCGAGACCCAGTTGGGGTGGCCGGGGTCGTGGTGCGCCACGACGATCGTCCACGAGCCGTCGGGCTCGTAGCGCACCTGGCCACCGTTGATCGTCACCCGCTCGTACTCGTAGTTGTACGTGTGCAGGAACTGGTTCCACAGGCACATGTTCCAGAACGCGCACTCGGGCGAGCGGCCCTCGATGACCAACGCCTCGTCGTCGGCCAGGGCGAAGCTGCCCATCGCGTAGGCGGCGTCGCCCGCGGCCCATCCGTAGGTCACCTCGGGCACGGGGTAGGGCTCGTCGACCGAGTTGGGCTCGCCCAGGGCGAGCGGGACGATCTGGGCCTGCTCCCGCAGCCAGGTGAGCGCGGCGCGGAGCCGGCGGGCGAGGTCGGCGTCGTCCTCGCGGTACGTGGGCGGCGGGTCGACGGCCTCGATGTGCCACTCGACACGACGCCCGTCGACCGGGTCGATCAGGTAGTCGCGGGTGATGGCGCAGACCGAGTCGGGCTCCAGCTTCAGCCACGCGCCCTCGTGCGGGTCGGGGCTCAGGGTGATCTCGAACGTGCCGTCGTCGTCGACCTCGAGCATGCGGTCGTTCACGGTGCCGACGATCCGCTCCGAGTAGCGCCCGTCGTCGGGGCCGCCGTAGACGGTCAGCGACAGGTACACCGCGTCGCCCCTTCTCCCCCGCACCCGGTACGTGCGGCTCGGGTCGATGGGCGCGAACTGGTAGTACGCGTCGGCGTTGTCACCGCCCCACTTCTTGTAGGGGCCGACGATGTCGACGAAGCGGGGGCGGGCCTTGTCGGCCCAGACGTACACGTCGAACGCGACCTGGAGGATCGAGAAGATCCACTTGTAGCCCTCGAGCACCGACTGGTCGTCGGTGGGCGCGTTCGGGCCCTCGAAGAGCTTCGCCTCCAGCCCGCCCACCTCGTCGAGCAGCTCGCGGAAGACGCTGCTGGTCTCGAAGCTCCGGTCGGTCATGGCGCGACCGTCACGGGCACGCGTTGCACGGCGTTGTTCACGTACCCGTGCAGGTTCCACGGCGGTTGGAGCGGCTGCTCGTTGCCGGCCCCGTCGCTCGCGCGGCAGCACAGCTCGTAGTCGCCGGGCCCGTCCGGCTCCCACGTCCACGACCAGGAGCGCCAGGCGTACGGCCCCGGCTGGTCGTCGTCGATCGACGCGTCACTCCACCTGCTCCCGCCGTCGGCGCTCACCTCGACGTGCTCGACCGGCGCCCACCCCGACCACGCCCGGCCCCGGATCGTGCACGACCCCGGCGCGACGAAGCGGCGCCGGGTCATGAAGTCGGGCACGCCCGGTGGGATCATCAGCGCCCGCGGCATCATGCGCGTCACCAGCGTGCCGGTCTCGTCGGTGTCCTGACGCAGCCGGTACGCACGGGCCTGCTGGTAGCCCTCGAACGGCTCCGCGACGGCGGTGACGCGCGCCAGCCACTTCACGTTGGTCATCCCATACCACCCGGGCACGACGAGCCGTACGGGGAACCCGTGCTGGGGCGGTAGGGGCCGGCCGTTGACCTCGTAGGCGAGCAGCACGTCGTCACGGCGCGCCTCGTCGACGGGCAGGCTGCGCTCGTAGTCCTGCTCGGCGCCACCCTCCACGCCGCGATCCAGCCCGGTGAACAGGAGCTCGACGACGTCGTCGAGGAGCCCGGCCTCGTCGAGCAGTGGCCGGAGCGGGGTGCCCCGCCATTCTGCGGTTCCGACCGCCTCCACGAGCCAGGGCTGGCTGAGGGGTCGGGGCGCCAGCCGCGCCCGACCGTTGCCGGCGCACTCCATCGTCACCGGCACCGTCATGACCGGCCGGGCTCGCAGGTCATCGAGCGACAGGGTGAGCGGGCGCCGAACTCGCCCGCCGACGGTCAGCGACCATTCCGACGAGTCGACGTCGGGGATGTCGTAGTGGACCAGGAGGTAGTGCAGCCCGACCGGGGTCAGCGTCCAGCGCAGCGCCTCCAGCGGCATGCCGTGGTTGCGGGCCGCGAGCTGGAGCTCGTCGAGCGTGATGTCCTCGGTCGGGGCCAGGCCCGGGACGGGCGCAGCATCGTCGTCCATGGTGGGAAACGGTAGGCCCGATGGCGAGACGGAACACCCGGCGGGCCGGGCCGGTTGTTCGCGGGAGAACCCACCGAGGAGCCCGAGGAGCACGGCATGGCCGAGACGACGCGAGGACGGGTGCGGGTCGAGCAGGGCGCCAAGCGGGTCCGCACCTATCTGGGCGGCGAGCTGATCGCCGACACCACCCGACCGAGGCTGGTGTGGGAGGTGCCCTACTACCCCGCCTACTACCTCCCCCGCGACGACATCCGCATGGAGCTGCTCACGCCCACCGAGCGGACCGAGCGGTCCCCGAGCCGGGGCGAGGCGCGCTTCTTCACGGTGAAGGGTGGCGACAAGCAGGTAGAGGACGCGGCGTGGCACTACCGCGACTCGCCGCTCGAGGAACTGCGCGACCTGGTCCGCTTCGAGTGGGACGCGATGGACGCCTGGTTCGAGGAGGACGAGGAGGTCTATATCCATCCGCGCAGCCCCTACACGCGCGTCGACATCCTGCCCAGCTCGCGCCACGTCGAGGTCGCGGTCAACGGCGTGAAGATCGCCGACACGCACCGCCCGACGCTGCTGTTCGAGACCGGCCTGCCCACCCGCTACTACGTGCCGAAGGTCGACGTGCGCATGGACCTCCTAACGCCCACCGACAACCGGACGGGCTGCCCGTACAAAGGCTTCGCGGGTTACTGGTCGGTCGAGGCGGGCGGCGAGCGCTTCGACGACCTCGCCTGGTCGTACCCCACCGCGCTGCCCGAGAGCCAGCGCATCGCCGGTCTCGTCGCCTTCTACAACGAGAAGGTGGACCTGTACGTCGACGGCGAGGCGCACGAGCGGCCGAAGACCAAGTTCTCGTAGCGAGTGCTGACGGGTTACCGGAGCTTCCAGTCGATGCGCTCGCCCGACTCGAACAGCTTCTGGCCCTCGGCGATCGAGTCCTGGTCGGTGCCGAGCCCCACGTACATGTAGCCCAGGCGCACCGCCTGGCGCGGGCCGAACTCGCGTGCCCCCCAGATGGCGCGAACGGTCCCCTGGATCGCGAGCTGCGGCTGCGACGCGATCGCTCCCGCCGCCCTCCCCGCGACGTCCGGCAGCTCGTCCTTCGGCACGACCTCGGAGACGAGCCCGATCTCGTGCGCGCGCCGCGCCGAGAGTCGCTCGTAGCTCCCGAGCAGCGAGAGCCGCATGATCTCGCCGAACGGCATGATCCCCGACATGTGGATGGGCTCGAACGCGGCGGTCATCCCGTAGGTGACGTGGGGGTCGAAGAAGGTGGCGTGCTCGGCCGCGATGATGAACTCGACCTCACCGAGCATGTAGAAGGCGCCGCCGCAGGCCATCCCGTTCACGGCGGCGATCACCGGCTTCCAGAGGTCGCAGCTCTTGGGCCCGATGTTGTCGCCCACGTCGTTGAACATGAACGGGGTGCCGCTCCCGGCTCCGACCACGTCGGTGTCCGTGGTGTCGTCGACGTCGCCGCCCATCTGCTCCATCCGGTCGATGCCCGTGCAGAAGGCCTTTTCCCCCGCACCGGTGAGGACGATGCACCGCACGTCGTCGTGCCGGCGCAGGCCCCGCCACAGGTCGCGCAGCTCGCGCTGCATGAGCGAGTTGAAGGCGTTGAGCCGGTCGGGCCGGTTGAGCGTCACCCAGGCGACGCCGTCCCGCTCCTCGTAGAGCAGCGTCTCGAAATCGGTCTTCACGGTGGCGCACGGTACCGCGCTCGTGCTTCCTGCGGAAACGCGCGACCACTCCCGTACGCCGGTTCCGGCAAACTTCGCTGCGATCCCCCGGCGAAGTCAGCGCGACCAGAGCCGAAACGTCGCGTAGGCGCGCCAGGGCCGCCAGGCCTCGGCGCGTTCGGTGGTCTCGGTCAGCGAGGCGCCGCCGAGCGCCTTGATCACTCCGAGGTCTGAAGCCGGGAACGCATCCGCGTAGCCGAGCCTGAGCGCGAGGTACTGGGCCGTCCAGGGGCCCACGCCGGGGAGCGTGCAGACCTGCTCCGCGAAGCGGTCGAGCGGAATCGACGCGTCGAGGGGGAGACGGCGCTCCGCCACCGCCTCGGCGAAAGCGCGCACGGCAGTCGCTCGCCGACGAGGGATCGGAAGGTCGGCATCCACGAGCGCGGCGGGTTGGGGGAATCGGAATCCGAGTCCGAGCTCGTCGAGGCCCGAGGCCGCGACGCCGTGGGCTGCCACGATCTTGCCCATCGTCGTGGCGGCGCCGGCGACGCTCACCTGCTGTCCGACGATGGCGCGGACACCCGCTTCGAACGGATCCCAGCAACCCGGGACCCGAAGGCCGGCCGGCCACGGTGAGAGCGCAGCATCGTCACGGAGCGCGGCCGACACGTCGTTCGGATCGTGGTCGAGATCGAACAGTCGTCGGACGCGAGCCACGTGATGGATGAGCCCTTCCCACCTCGGGAGATGGAATCGAGCCATTAGGTGATCGTGGTCGCGCCACACCTCGAGCGCGCCGGTCAGGCCGTCGACCTCGATCGTTCGCCGGTAGGTGCCGTTCGCCACCGACTCGACCCCCGGGATCGCTCTCGGAGCGAGGAACGCCAGGAGGGCACCCCAGGCCAGAGGGGGGCGGAACGTGAGCCGGGTGTCGAGCCCGCCGTCCGCGACGAGCCGATCCGATTGGCGGCGCTTGGCTCGGAGCTCGGTTGCCGACGCTTGGAAAACGTCGTGCATCACACGCGCCATCTGACGGACCGAACCGAAGCCGGCCGCGAACACGATATCGCTGATGGGGAGGTCGCTGTCGTCCAGGAGACGGCGGGCGAAGTGCGCCCGACGTGAGCGGGCCACCTGGTCCGGCGTCGCGCCCACGTGCTCGAGGAACAAACGGCGGAGGTGGCGTGCGCTGACCCCCAGTCGCTTCGCGAGGTCGGCTTCGAGCTCGAAGTCGAGCGCGCCGTCGACGATCAATCGGGTTGCTCGGCACACCAGCTCGGGGCCCTGGACCCAAGGGTCGGCGTGGTGGGTGCGGTACGGGCGGCAGCGAAGGCAGGCGCGGAAGCCGTCGGCCTCGGCGGCGGCCGCGCTCTCGTACGGAACCACGTTCGTCGGGTGCGTCGAGGCAGAGCAGCCGGGGTGGCAGTAGATGCCGGTGGTCGTGACCGCCGAAAGGGCCATGGTGCCGGTTGTACCCCACCCCCGGCCGTCGTGCCGGACACATTCGGACAAGGGGAGGACCTGTCCGGATCCGGCCGTCATCGGCGTCGTGGGCGCGGTAGAACTGCATTCATGTACTTCGCTGCCATCGAATCCCCCGCCGGCATGGTCGAGATCGGTGTCGACACCGACGCGCTCGTTTCCCTCCACTTCGTGGACGAGAGCGACGCGCCGGCCGCGGACCCGTCCGGGATCCTGGACGCCCTGCGGGGATACTTCGCCGGAGACCTCGGCGCGATCGACAAGGTGCCGGTCCGGTTCGACCGGGGGACCCGGTTCCAGCACGAGGTCTGGCACGCGCTGCGCACGATCCCCGTCGGCCAGACCATCAGCTACGCGGCGCTCGCTCGGCGGGTCGGCCGTCCCTCGGCGTTCCGCGCCGTGGGTGCGGCGAACGGGCAGAACCCGGTCGGAGTGGTGGTCCCGTGCCATCGCGTGATCGCGGCCGACGGGACGCTGGGCGGCTACGGCGGTGGGCTCGACCGCAAGCGCTGGTTGCTCGCCCACGAGGGCGCGATCCCGCCGGTCGACCGGCGGCTCTGGGACTTCTCGCAGCCCCGCTCAGCAGTCTGACCGCACCTCGTACGCACACCGGCGCGCGCCGGCAACCATGTGCTCGACCCGCTCGACCGTGGTCCCGGGGAGCACGGTGCGGATGAACTCGATCTCACTCGTGCAGGCCTGCCCGTAGCGCTGGGCGACGGCCCAGATGGCGCAGTTCTGCTCGACGATGCGGTACACGCCGGGCGACACCTTCTCGTACGCGGCGAGATAGCCGTCTTCGTCGAGGATCCGAGTGAGCTCGGCGACCTTGGCGCCGAGGCCGCGCTTGCGGTCGAGGCGGGTACGGGCTGCCGTGATGCGGTGCTCCCGCCGCTTGGCGAAGAGATCGTCGAGCATGGCGGGGTCGGTATCGGCGACGTAGCCGAGCAACTCGTTGGTGAGCTCGCCGTACGCCTTCGGGAACAGGCCGTCGGCCGTCGGTGTGACCGAGTAGACGAGGGTCCGGCGGCCGCGCCGGGGCTCGGGAGCCGGCAGCTCGTCGGCGTCGACGAAACCGTCGCGCAACAGCGCGCTCAGGTGCTGGCGGGCACCGCTGACCGTGATCCCGAGCTGCTCGGCGACCTGCTCGGCCGTCGCCTCACCTCGACGGCGCACGGCGTACAGCACCGACCGGCGGCCAGTGGGGAGCGTCGTCGTCGCCTCGAGGCGGGGGGGCGAGGTCACGGGCGATCCTCGCCGCGCAGGATGAGGTAGCTGTCGCCGAACTCGTGCCAGCGGTAGCCGAGGTCGAGCGCGGCCCCGTACGCACGCCCGAGCGCATCCCGCCCCGCGAACGCCTCGAGCATCTGGAGGTGTGACGACGCCGGCTCGTGCCAGCCGGTGAGGAGCCCGTCCACCGACGCCACGGGCGTGTCGTGCGTGACGACCACGTCGGTCCAGCCTCGGCCGGGGTGCACGACCCCATGCTCGTCGGTGACGGTCGCCAGTGCACGCACCACCGTCGTACCGCCGGCGATCACGCGCCGGCCATGGCGGCGGACGTCGTTGACCGTGGTCGCGGTGGTACCGGGCACGCGGTACCGCTCCGGATAGGGCCGTTCCCCGCCTTCGAGCGACGAGACGCCGGCATGGAGGAGCAGCGGCGCGATGGCCACGCCCCGCCCCACGAGGTCGGTGACCACCTCGGGCGTGAAGGGACGACTGGCGCTGGGCATCTCGGCGCTGCCCGGTTCCCTCCCGAAGACGGTCTGGTAGTAGCTCAGCGGCCACTCGCGGGGGACGTGCCGGTACCGGATAGGTCGACCGTGCGCGACCGCGTAGTCGTCGACGGGGAGCGGAAGCTCGAACGCGGCGATCCACAGGCGCCTCGAGTCGGAGAAGCGCACCAGCAGCTGCACGCTCCCTCCCGCGAGGAGCTCGATCTCGGTGGGATGCTCCAGCCACGAGGGCGCGGTGCTACCGCCGTCGGGCCGACGCACCTCGACGAGCCCGACGTCGCCCGGCAGCTCGCCCGAGAGGTGGAGGATGATCGGTTCACCATCGGGGAGGCGACCGTCGAGCGCGGCCGCGACGGTCGCCGAGGTATTGACCACGAGAAGATCGCCGGCGGTGAGGTGCGTGCCGAGCGCCGCGAAGTGCGAATCGAGGGGATCGGCGTCGCCCGGGCTCACGAGCAGGCGCACGCCGTCGCGGCGCAGCCCACGGGCTTCGGGCGGCTCGGGCGCCTCGTGCGTGGGGTCGAGCGTGAAGTCCAGTACTGCTGCGTCGGGTGGTGCGGTCGCGGTCATGGGGTCCGCGATCGGGGGCCTACGAGCGCGCGCGCCTCGTAGCGATCGCTCGGTTGAACGCCGGCGATGAGTGCCAGCAGTCCCGGCACGCTTGCTTCGGGGTCGGGACGATCCGAGATGTCCTCACCGGGGAAGGCGTCCTGGTGCATCTCCGTGCGCATGTCGCCGGGATCGACGATCAGCACCCGGAGGTCGGGGCGTTCGACGGCGAGCACGCGGCTGGCGTGGTCGAGCGCGGCCTTGGAGGCGCCGTAGCCGCCCCACCCTTCGTACGGCTCGACGGCGGCGTCGGACGTGACGTTGACGACCGTCGCTCCCTCGGCGAGCTGGTCGCCGAGCGCCCGCACCAGCGCGATCGGCGCGACCACGTTCACGTCGAAAATCCGGCGGAACACGTCGGGCTCGAGGTCTCGCAGGGGCGGGAGCGGGCTCTCGCCCAGAGTGCTGGCGTTGTTCACGAGCAGCCGCGCGCCGCCGAGCCCGGCGGCGGCCCGGGCCAGGGCGCCGCGATGGGCGGGGTCGGTGACGTCACCGGCGATCCCGATCACGTCGGTGTGGGCCGCCAGGCGCGCCACCGCGGCGTCGAGGCGGTCCCGGCGCCGGGCGTCGACGACGAGGGCCCAACCCTCCCGGGCGAGCGCCTCCCCCAACGCGAGCCCGAGCCCCTGCGAGGCTCCGGTGACGACGGCGACGGCCTGGTGGTGAAGACCTCCCATGGCGGACCTCCTGGTTGGCACAATGAACAAGCTAGCACTTGTTCTTATTTCCGGGTGGTCCCTCCGCCGAGCCACTGCCGGGCACGGTGGCGCTCAAGCTCCGACGGGGAGTGGTCGAAACCGCTCGCATGCCGCTGCGGTGGCGCCCCTCGTCGCGACTGGGACTGGTACCGGTCGTCGAGACGCGCCCGCAGCTGCACTCGGGGCTCGCCTGGGGGCAGCGCGCCAGCGGGCGCGTCGCCGGCGTCACGGCCAGCCTGTCGGCGACGAGCGCGCTCACGGTACTGGCTGTCCTCATCGTGGCGAGCTGGCTTGCCGCGATGGCGGTCGGCGGGGCGGACGTCGTGCCGCCGCACTGGTTTTACGTCCCGATCGTGTTCGCTGCGATCCGCTTCGGGCCCCTGGGTGCTGCGGGAACCGCGATTGCCTCCACGTTCCTCGCCGGACCCCTTCTCTCGCCCCAACGACTGACGGATTGGACGACCCGGGGCGCCTTCTTCCTGCTCATCGGCCAGGTCATCGCGCTCTTGGTGCGCGAACCGGCCACCCGCCGGATCCGCACGCTGCAGGTCCTGCGTACGGAGCGGGCGCTGCGGCACGCACTCGCGGCGGGCGAGCTCGAGGTGCACTACCAGCCGATCGTCGACATCGGCGGACGGCGCACCCGAATCATCGGCGCCGAGGCACTGCTGCGCTGGCATCACCCCCGCCAGGGGCTGCTCAGCGCCGCGCACTTCATCGACGCCGCCGAAGAGACCGGGCTGATCCACGAGCTCGGTGACTGGATCTTCACCGAAGTATGCGAACGCATCGCGCAGTGGGAGCCGCTGGCGGGCGACCCGTCGTTTCTTGCGTTCATCAATCTGTCGGCGCGCCAACTCGTCGACCACGGTCTCGTCGAGCGGATCAGCGACTGCCTCGCGCGCACAGGAGTCGAGCCCGATCGCATCTGTCTAGAGATCACCGAGACCGCAGCGATGGACGACATCGCGCAGACCCGAGAGCGCCTGACCGCGCTCCAAGCGCTCGGCGTGCACCTCGCGATCGATGACTTCGGAACCGGCTACTCGTCGCTGGCCTACGTGCACGCCCTACCGGTCGACCTCCTCAAGATCGACGGGTCCTTCATCACCCGCGTCACCGACGACCCGATCGCAGCGCGGCTCGTCCAGAGCATCGTCGGGATGGCGCACACCATCGGGCTGAAGACCGTCGCGGAGTGGGTCGAGACCCAAGACCAGGCCGACTTCCTCCGGTCAATCAAATGCGACTACGTGCAGGGCTTCCACATGGGGCAAGTCACACCGCCGGTAGAGGTGACCGCGGCGCTCGAGGCACAGGCGGCGCGGCGTCGGTCGAGCCGCACACGACGTCAAATGCGCCCCGTCGCATAGAGCAGGTCGCCTCGCCGAGGCTGTGGGAAGACGCGCACCTAGCGGTGGTCGAGTTCGAGGGCCGTAGCTGCGAGCGAAAGAGCCTCGAGATGGTCGTCGACGGAGCCGAGCCCGGCTCCCATCGTGTTGACCGACACATGGTTGGCGCCCGCGGTGCGCCAACGCTCGACGTGGTCGATCAGCTTGTCGACACCGCCGACACCCCAGCTCGCTCGTCCTTCCATGCCCAACGAGGCTGGGTCCCGGCCTGCATCGATCGACGCTCGCTCGACGATGGCATTGGCCTCTTCGAGCTTGGGGCCCGGAGGCACCAGAGGGAACCATCCGTCACCCAGGCGGCCGGCGCGCCGGTACGCCGGCGGCGTGGCCGCGCCGAACCAGATCGGGATCGGCCGTTGCACCGGGAGCGGCGCAATGCCGGCGCCGGTAACACGCTCGTTGGGGCCGTGGTGAGTGACGGTCTGCTCGGTCCAGAACCGTCGCAGCAGACCGACTTGCTCGTCGCTGCGGGCACCTCGATCCGAGAAGTCCTTGCCGAGCGCCTCGTATTCCACTGCGTTCCAACCCAGGCCAACGCCGAGGCGCAGTCGGCCTTCGCAGAGCAGGTCGACTTCCGCCGCTTGCTTGGCCACCAGGGCCGTCTGACGCTGGGGAAGGATGATGATGCCGGTCACCAACTCCAGGGAGGTGACCCCGGCGAGGTAGCCGAAGAGCACGAACGGCTCGTGGAAGGTGGTGTGCACGTCGTAGGGCCCCGCCCAGCCTTGGTGCACGGTCGGGTCGGCACCCAGCACGTGGTCGTAGGCCAACACGTGCGAGAAGCCGAGCTCATCGACTCGCCGGCCATAGGCGCGCACCGCGCCGACATCGGCGCCGATCTCGGTCTGAGGAAAGACGACGCCGATTCTCATGGCCGCGACGAGGGCGTCATCGCCGGCTGAGGCGTACGCCGGTCAGGAAGCCGCCGGTGCAGCCGTCCGGTGCCGGTCGTCCGTACGTGGCGGCGAGGGTCGCGTGGTCGTCGGTCTGGACCTGCCAGCCCTGCCGCCGCAGCCAGTCCGGCGCGTTTTCGCTCAGGCCGCCCTTCCACAGCGATGTGACTTGGTTCATCGTCGGCAGGGTGCGGGCTCGGGCGAGGAGCGAGTCGTCGGCGATGCTGTCGCGATCGAACGACAGTTGGCTGCCCGCGCTGGAGAGCTCGCCCACGGTGGTAAGGAGGCGCACCGCGTCGTCGTTCGAGAGGTACGTGAGCAGCCCCTCCATCAGCCATACCGTGCGACCGCTCGGTTCGAAACCGGCATCAGTCAACTGAGCCGGCCAATCCTCGCGAAGATCGACGGGCAAGGCGGTGCGTGCGCATCGCGGTGCCGCTCGTCGTCGAGCCAGCACGCGCTCCTTGAACGCGAGCACCTCAGGTAGATCAAGCTCGAAGAGGCGTACACCAGCCGGCCAGTTCAGCCGGAACGCGCGCGTGTCCAGACCGGCCGCGAGCAGGACCACCTGGCGGCAGCCGGCAGCGCAAGCCGCCAAGAGGTAGTCGTCGTAGAACCGGGTACGGACGACGACCGCAGAGCTGAACGCAGCCTCCAGCGCGGCGAGTTCACCGTCGCCGGAATGGGTAGGCCCATCGGCGAAGGCCTCCGGGGCCGCAGCGACGAACTCCTCGGCGTAGGGATCATCGAAGAGCCGATCCGGGCGGAGACTCTCCCGCGCTCGCATCATGGCCGCACCGAGCGCGGTCTCACCGACGCCACTCAACGACTCACTGGACTTCATCGCCGACCTCTGGCCACTCTCCCGGCGGCGAAGTGGCCCTGGCCAGAGATACTCCCTGACCAGGGCCAACTTAGTGGCGGGGGGAGGATTTGAACCTCCGACCTTCGGGTTATGAGTCACTCCACAGCCATGTTGCGCTGTGTCGGCCAGTGCCAACCGGTGCCGTGACCTGCGGCGTCGCGCTCCAGGCAAGTCTGCCGAGCCCATGGAATCGCGTCTCGTGACGAACCATCCGTGAGAAGATCCGTTAGGAGCGCAGTCGAGCTCGTCTGGTGGCAGGCGCGAGTGCCGAGCACCCCCGTCCCGCTGTGTCTGCCTGCTCGCGATCGGTGGGGAGAGCACGATCACGTGGTGAGGAGCCCGGCCGGTACGGTCGGGCTCGTGCCTGCACCGGATTCCCCCGACCCTCGCCGGGTGGGCGCCGAGGCTGTGGGCCGGCTGCGGCGTTCCACCGCGGGGCTGCTCGCTGGTCTGGTGCAGCGTGATCCCGAGCGGATGGCAAAGGCCGTCGAGCTCGGGTTGGTCCGTCGCGAGTGGCTGGAGCATCCAGGCGAGGAGCCTTTCGCGACCGCGAGGCCGGTGGAGGTGCTCGAGCGCTGGCTCGAGCGAGCGGTCGAGCAGCGGCCCTCCACGCTCGCGGCGCTCGGCCTCTCGACGATCCAGATCCTGTCGTCGGGTGCCGAGGACGAAACAGGCGAGGGTGTCCGCGAAACGTTGACGGTTGCCTTCATCGACCTGGAGGGCTTCACCGCGTTCACGGCCAGTGAGGGTGACGAGTCGGCCAGCCGACTGCTCGCCGAGCACCAGCGCGTCGTCGGGCCGATCGTGCGCAGCAGGGGCGGCCGGAGCGTGAAGCACCTCGGCGACGGGCTCCTTCTCACCTTCGTGAACCCCGAGGCAGCCGTCCTGGCCGGCCTCGAGTTGGTCGAGGCGCGGCGTGAGCCGCTCCGACTGCGCGTCGGCCTCCACCTCGGCGAGGTGCTCGTGATGCTCCACCACGACGTCGTCGGCCACGTCGTGAACGTCGCTGCACGCGTGGCCGAGTCAGCGCGAGGCGGCGATGTACTCGCCACCGGGGCGGTGCGCGACGCGGTGGGCGGGCTGCCCGGCATGTCCTTCGGCCGACCGCGACGCCGGGCGTTCAAGGGCATTGCCGAGTCCGTCCCCGTCTACCCCGTTCGTCGCCAGTAAGTCCCGCCGCGAACGCTGCTACTCGCCGATCAAGCGACAGACGCCGTCTCCCCGGGGCGGAACCCGATCCGGTTCCCGCGCGGGAGTCGACCTCGGCACCGACCTCATCGAGGTCGGCCCCGGCCCGGGCTTCACGACTGACGTGCCCCAAGACCGGTGTGGACGGCTCACCGCGGTGGAACTCGACCATGGCCCGCGGCCTCGAAGGAGCAGCCTGGCACCGCAGGTGGGGTCTTGTAAAGTTGCCCTAACCAAAGTAAGGTGCGCCTGCCCTCATGACGACCACAGTGCGGCCACGTCTCCACCACTCCCGCTCCCGGGTCCCCCGGACGATACGGGGGCCCGACGTCGTGAGCGGGCGGATGCCGGTGGTGCTCTTCCTGCCCGCCCACAACGAGGAAGCGACGGTCGCGGGTGTGCTCGCCCGGGTGCCCGCCACCGCCGCCGGCCACCCGGTTGTCCCACTGGTGATCGATGACGGTTCGTCCGACCACACCGCGGCCCGAGCACGCGCCGCCGACGCCGAGGTGGTGTCGTTGGGCCGCCACGCCGGGCTGGGCGCCGCCGTGCGGCGGGGGCTCACCGAGACGCTAGGCAGGGACCCGGCGGCGGTCGCGTTTTGTGACGCCGACGGGGAGTACGACCCCCAGGAACTCGAGAGGCTGGTCGCCCCCGTCCTTGCCGGACGAGCCGACTACGTGGTCGGGTCGCGCTTCGCCGGTCGGATCGAGCGCATGCGACCGCTACGCCGGCTCGGCAACCGGTGCCTGACCCGCCTGCTGTCGTGGGTGGCGCACCACCCGATCACCGACGGCCAGAGCGGCTACCGGGCGCTGTCGCCGGCGGCAGCCGCGCAGGCCGAGATCGTCCACGACTTCAACTACGCCCAGGTACTCACGCTCGACCTGCTCGCCAAAGGCTTCCGATACGCCGAGGTACCCATCACCTACCGGTTTCGCGAGACCGGCCGGTCCTACGTTCGCATCCTCCCCTACCTGTGGCACGTCGTCCCCGCCGTGTGGCACGAGCTGAACACCCCCACCCCCAACCGCGACCAGCGGGCCCTTCACACATCGGGGCGACGATCGTGATCGTCTGCCACTGCCACGCCGTCACCGACCGGGTCGTGCGGGCCGCCATCGAAGCCGGCGCCCACGCCGAGGAACAGCTCGCCCAGCGCTGCCGGGCGGGCACCGCCTGCGGCGCATGCACACCAGCGCTGCGCCGCCTCCTCGCCGGCCTCGCAGCCTGCAGCACCGACCGCATACGGTCCCCAGCAAAGCCAAGCGTCGCCACATAGCCTCTTTGGTCGCTCCGATCGGGCTGGAGACACGCTCATGCAGGCCAGCGCACCAGTCATCGACGTGCTCAACGACGTACTCACTGCCGAGCTCACGGCGGTCAACCAGTACTTCGCCCACGCCAAGATGTGCGACAACTGGGGCTACCACCGCCTCGCCCACCACAACCGCGAAGAATCCCTCGGCGAGATGAAAGACGCCGAGCGCCTCATCGAGCGGATCCTCTACCTCGAAAGCGTGCCCAACATGCAACGCCTCGGATCCGTCAGCGTGGGCGAGACCGTACCCGAGCAACTCGCCCTCGACCTCGAACTCGAAAAGACAGCCATCGCCCGGCTCAACCGCGGCATCGCCACCTGTCTCGCAGAAGGCGACAACGGCACCCGCGAACTACTCGAAGCGATCCTCGAAGGCGAAGAACAACACGCCGACTGGCTCCAAACCCAACTCGAACTCATCCGCCAAATCGGCGAGGCCCGCTACCTCGCCCAGCAACTCCACTCCGCCTAATCGAGCTCGGCCTCCACCCTTTCCGACGCTGAGCCCGCCAGCCGAGAAGCGACGGTCCGCCGTCATCACAGGCCGAGATCAGGTCCGAAATCAGGCGCGCCAGGCGGTTCACCAGCGTGCGCGGCCCCCACGTCGGATGCGCCCACCGCCACTCCACGACCAGGGCCTCGACCTCCGGGGCCATCTGATGAGGACACGTCGCCGGCCGCGAGCTCCCATCCACGAGCCCCGCGAGTCCATGGGCTGCGTACTCGCGCAGCCAGACATGCACG
>JBOGFI010000051.1:0-11054 GCA_050743365.1 Acidimicrobiia bacterium
CCCGGTCGCCGAGAACTGCACCATCAGCGGCGCCGCACCCGACGACGGATCCGCGAACCCCTGCACCGACGGCGCCTCCGGATCCCCGCCATCGCCGATCGAGAACGCGACCGACCTGACGGCCTCCGCGTTGCCCGCGGCGTCCGTCGAGCGGTACTCGACCGTGTGCTCGCCCTCCTCGGAGACCGTGAACGACGTCTCGAACGGGTCCTCGCCCGCCGTGTTCTCGGACCGGACCCACTCGCCCGTCGCCCCGTCGCTGTTCACCCGGTACTCGGTGAAGCCGACGCCGGAGGCGTCCTCACCAGGGTCGGTGGCGCTGAGGGTCGCCGTCACCGGCCCGTCGTAGGTGGACACGGGGTCCGCGCCGTTGAGCTGCACCGTCGTGACCGGCGGCGTGGTGTCGGCCTCGCACTCGGGCTCGATCGCCACGGAGTGGTAGCTCGCCGTCGGCTCGCCGGCGCCGGGCTCCGTGGAAGCGGTGGCGTAGACGCCGATCATCGGGCCCGAGATCCCGTTCAGGTTGGACGAGCCGATCTCCGTCCAGGTCTCGCCGTCGGCGGAGAACTCGGCCACGACCGCGTTCCCGTCCGCGGAGACCAGGCGCAGGAAGAAGGTCTCGCCCACGCCGGCCGCGCTCGCGCTGCCCGGGAACGTCGCGCTGTTGTTCAGCTCCTTGATCAGCTCGAAGTTGCGCGCCCCGTTCCAGACCATGCCGGTCTTGAGGTAGTTGGCGTCGTCGCCGTAGACGATCAGGCCGGCGTTCTGGAAGTTCTGCGTCGGGCTCCAGGTCATCTCCGTGGTGATGCTCCACGGCTCGGCGCCGCCGCCCGGGAGCTCCTGCACGACGATGTTCGGCATGCCGGTGGAGCCGGCGAAGATGTCAAGCGGCGCGGCCACCAGGTTGAGGGACCCGCCCGCGACCGACAGCCGGTCGGGGTCCTCGCGGACCACGGTCCAGCGGTCGGTGTTCAGCGAGTCCCCGTCGAACTCGTCCGAGCGCGGGCAGAAGTCCGGCTCGGGCTCGCCCGCGATCTCGAGCTCGACCGACTTGACGTCCTCGACGTTGCCGGCGCCGTCGGTGGAGCGGTACTCGATCTCGTGCTCACCCTCCTCGGAGACGGTGAAGGCCGTCTCGAAGGGGTCGTCGCCTCCGGTGTTGTCCGACTGCACCCAATCCCCGGTCGCGCCGTCGGTGTTGATCCGGTACTCGGTGAAGTCGACGCCGGAGGGCTCGCCGGCGCCGGGCTCGACCTCGGCCGTGCCCACCATGCCGTTCCACTGCTCCCCGTCGAACGCGGAATGGACCCGGCAGATGAACGTCCACGTCCCCTCCTCCTCGAAGGTGAACGAGACGGGTTCGCCGCCGGGTGGGACGGTTCCGTCCGTGACCTCGAAGATGTCGTCGCCGTCCGGGTCCGGGTCCCCACCGGGCGGGACGAGCCACACGTCGTGCGGGAACTGCGCCGGCGGGTCGTCGAAGTGCCACGTCACCACGTCGCCGGAGGCGGTGTCGAGCTGGTCGGGATCCCAGGTCGCGGGCTGCGCCTGGACGTCGTGGGTCTCGGGCTCGGCGCCCCCGCCCTCGTCGGGGTCGGTCGCCGACAGGGTGACGCCGACCGGTCCGTCGTAGGTGCCGCCCTCGCCGGGGTCGGCGGGGTCGAGCGCATGGGTCGTGACCGGCGGGGTGGTGTCGCCCTCGGGGCACTCCTCGTCGGGCTCGAAGCGGGCGAAGTCGAACGTGGCCGTCTGCTCGAACGGCGGGCCCTCGACGTCGGAGCCGGCGTAGAGGCCGACCTGGACGCCCCCGCCCTCGCGCGGCGGGTCCACGTCCACGGGCCGGGTGCTGGCGAACGGCTGCCACTCGCCGGGCTCGCCGCCCTCGTCGGGCGCGAACTCGGCCCCGATCACGTTCCCCTCCCGGTACATCCGGATCCAGGCGGTGTCGGGGAAGCTCTCGTCGACCGTGACCGACGGCCCGATCTGGCGCACGTCGGTCGGGTTGTCGGAGGTGAGCTCCATCCGGCGATCGCCGCTGTTGGCGTCGCGCCCGAACACCACCTTGACGAAGTTGCCGTCCGACTGCCACAGCATCAGGCCGGCCTGCGCCCAGGAGCTCTCGAGCTCCGGGGTGACGCGGGTGGTCAGCGACCAGTCGCCGTCGGGCACCTGCTGGGAGACGAAGGCCAGCGGCCCGGTCTGCGCTCCGTCGATCTCGTTCAGGATCGGCAGCACGAGCTGCCCGGCCTCGATCGTCGCCTCGCCGGGCTCCTCGACGCGGACGTTCCACCGCTCCGTGCTCAGCCCGCCGGCGTCGAACTCGTCGGAGCGCCCGCAGGACTCGGGGCACTCGAACTGCTCCGGCTCGACCGTGACCGAGTGGAAGCTGGCGGTCGGCTCGGTGTCGGCGTTCGCCGAGGCCGTCGCGTACAGGCCGATCCGCGGGTTGTCCAGGCCGCTGAGGTCCCGCTCCGCCAGCGTCGTCCACTGCTCGCCGTCGGCGGAGTACTGGGCCGTGACGTCATCCCCGTTCGCCGACACGTAGCGCATGAAGAAGGTGCCCGGGAAGTCGCCGTCCACGGGCCCGCTGAACGCCGACTCGCCGGGGGAGTCGTTGAGCTCCTTCCAGAGCTCGAACTGGCGCGAGCCGCTCCAGACCATCCCGAACTTCATCCAGTTGGCGTCGTCCTCGTAGATCAGCAGGCCGGCGTTGTGGAAGTTCTCGGTCGGATCCCAGGTCATCTCCGTGGTGAAGCTCCACGGCCCGCCGGTGGCCGGGAGGTCCTGGAGGACGATGTTCGGCATCCCGGTCTGGTTGCCGAAGATGTCCTGCGGAGAGGAGACGAGGTTCAGCGAGCCGCCGGAGACGGACAGGCGCTCTGCCTCCTCGCGGACCACGCTCCACCTGTCGGCGTCGAGCGCATCGCCCTCGAAGTCGTCCGAGCGCTGCGGGACCCCTCCCGGGCAGCTGTCGAAGACGTTGATGGTCACCGTGTCGGTCGTCACCCCGGCCTCGTCGGTGACCGTCAGCGTGGCCTCGTAGGTGCCCACCTCCGTGTAGGTGTGCGTGGGGTTGACCTCGGTCGAGGTCGCGCCGTCGCCGAAGTCCCACTCGTAGGCCGGCGCGTCCTCGGCGCCCCGGTCGGAGAGCTCGCCGGTGAACTGCACCTCCAGCGGAGCCGCACCGGAGGTGGGGGTGCCCTGCGCCGTGGCGAGCGCCGGCAGGCCGCCCGTGCGCTGCTCGATCCGGTACAGGCCGGAGTCGGGGTTGATCCCCTGGGCCGCGAAGTTGAACGCAAGGCCCCACTCGATGACGTAGAGCGCTCCGTCTGGGCCGATCTCGATGTCATGCGGGTGGCGGAAGAGCGTGTTCGGCATGAACTCGTCGGTGGTCACGTAGCCGCCGTCCTGGTCGAGCGTCGTGTTCAGCATCACGTTGCGCGACCAGTCGGCCCAGAAGAGCGAGCCGTCGAACCACTCCGAGAGCTTCACGTCGGAGTCGAGGCCGGGGTCGAAGTTGTAGATGGGGCCGGCCATCGCCGTGCGGGCGTTGCCCGGCGGGATCTCTGGGAACTCCGGCGAGACGCCGTACGGGTACCAGATCAGCGGGTCGGTGACCGGCGGCACGGTGTCGATGCCGGTGTTGTGCGGCGAGTCGTTGGTGGGGCCGCCCACGCAGTCGTACTGGTCGCCCGAGGTGCCGCTGGCGTAGTCGTACTCGTAGTAGCCCTGCCCGGCGAGGCAGTACGGCCAGCCCATGTTCGCCGCCTCGCGGACCTGCATCATCGCGTCGTAGCCGCGCGGGCCGCGCGGGTTGAGCGTGCAGCTGGTGCTGGTGCCCGGGAAGCAGTCGTTCCCGGCGTCGGGGCCGACCTGGCCGACGTAGGCCGAGCCGGTCTCCTGGTCGACCGTGAGCCGGAACGGGTTGCGGAAGCCCATCGCGTAGATCTCCCGCCGTCCCAGCTCGGGGTCGTAGACGCCGCCGGGGAACAGGTGGTCGTACGCGCCCGAGGTGAAGAGGTTCTGATCGTCGACGGTGTAGGTCGAGCCGGGGCCGGGCGGGTCGTCGGGCGTCGCCGACTCGATCGGGTCGATCCGCAGGAGCTTGCCGCGCAGGTCGGCGGCGTTGCCCGACGTGCGGCGCGCGTCGTAGGCGTGCACGGCATCCTCGGGCCAGGTGGCCGGATTGCAGCCGTCGGCGTCGCCGGGCCCGCAGTCGCGGCCGTCGATCGGGGCGTAGCCGTTCGTCTCGAACGGGGTGGTGTCGTCGCCGGTGGTGGCGTAGAGGAAGCCGTCGGGCCCGAAGGCGAGCGAGCCCGCCGAGTGGCAGCAGACGAGCCGCTGGTGGGGGATCTCCAGCAGCACCACCTCGGAGTCCATGTCGAGCTGTCCGACTTCGCCCGCCTCGGGGTCGAACGTGAAGCGCGAGATGTGCTGCGTGCCGATCTCGAGCTGAGGGCCGGGGACGCTGTAGAAGAGGTAGACGAAGTTGTTGGTGTCGAAGTCCGGGTCGAGGGCGATCCCCAGCAGGCCGTTCTCGTTGCGGCGGTGGACGTCGACGTTGCCGACGAAGTGGGTGTCGTCGGTGTCCGGGTCGTACATCTTCACCGCGGAGGGGAACGAGTCGAGGGCGCCGGCGCCGATCTCGACGAAGAACACGCGGCCGTCGTCGGCGACCGAGAGCTCCATCGGGTTCTCGGTCTCGTCGTCGAGGGTGACCTTGGTGAGCGTCGACTCCGTCGGCAGGCCGGGGCGCGGCTCGCCGCAGTCGCCCGGCTCCTCGCCGGCCGCCCACTCGAGCGCGCCGGAGATGTGGGCGAGGTAGCGGGCGTCCGACCAGGCCGGGGTCGCCCCCCCGTCGGCGTGGCCGATCGCGGTGTAGAAGTGGCGCCCGCCGTCGTAGTTCGAGCACCAGGCGATCGGATGGCCCTCGCCGTGCTCGCCGCCGGTGTAGGTCGACTCGTCGACCGTGAGCAGGACGTGGACCTCGTCGCGCGGGTCGGCCTCGAAGTTGTACCACTCGTCGGACCACTCGAACTCCGCGGGCAGGTCGTCGGTCGCGGGGTGGCTGGCATCGGCGACCTCCACCGTCGCCGTCTGGATCGGCGGGTGATTCTCGAACAGGCCGCCGCCCGTCATGTCCCGCTTCCAGTCCCAGGCCTTGTCGGCGTTGGCGTCGGCGTGGATCGAGACCGCGCCGCCGCCGCGCTGCATCCAGCGCTCGAACGCGATCCGCTGCGACGCGTTGAGGATCCCCTCGCCGTCGGTGTTCAGGAACACGACGACGTCGAAGTTGCGCAGGTTGTGACTGGTGAAGTCACCCGCGTCCTCGCTGTGCGTGGTGTCGAAGGCCTCGTCGACGCCCATCTGCTCGAGGGCCTCGTGACCCGCGTCGATCGCGGCGGTGTGGCGGAAGCCGGTGGTGCGGGAGAAGACGAGCACCGAGTAGCGACCGTCGCCGGCCTGGGCGCCGGCCGTCGCCGGCGCGGACGCCGAGGCGCCGAGCGTCGCCAGGAGCACGAACGCCCCGAGCAGGGCTGCCAAGATCAGGCCGCGCCAAGCGTCGCGGTCGTGCGTCGACGTCCAAACCATGCGCCTCTCCTCCCCCGGCGAACCGTCCCGTTCGGTTCCACTTCGCGGAAAGCATCTTCCGCGACCGGGCATGCTTGCACGCCGGCCCGGATTCGTCAACCGGCCGGAGGAATCAGCTGGTCTCGGCCACTTCGCCCGGCGTCCGGTGGCCGAGCGCGACCGAGATCTCGCGCGCGTGAGCGACCAGCAGGGCGCCGAGCTCGGCGGTGTCGGCGTGCAGGATGCGTGCCGTCGGGCCGGACACGCTCATCGCTGCGCAGGGCTCGCCGGTGTGGTCGAAGAGGGGCGTGGCGACGCAGCCGACGCCCTCCTCGTGCTCCTCGTTGTCGATCGCGTAGCCGCGCCGGCGGATGCGCGCGAAGTCGTCCTCGAGCTCCTCGAGCGTCACAAGCGTGCGCGGCGTCAGCCGCGGCAAGGGCTCCCGATCGGCGTACAGCGCCGCGGGCACCTCCGGCGGGCCGTACGCCAGGATCGACTTGCCCGAGCCGGTGGTGTGCGCGAGCGCCGCCGTGCCGACCGCGGTGAACATGCGCACGCTGCGCGAGCCCTCCACCTGGTCGACGTAGACCACCCGGTCGCCGTCGAGCACGACGAGGTTCACCGTCTCGCCAGTGGCGCGCTGGACGCTCTGCAGGTGAGGGCGCGTCACCGCCTTCAGCCGCGAGAGGCGGTGCTCGATGCCGCTCGCCACCTCCACCACCTTGTAGCCCAGCAGGTAGCGGCCGTTCTCGCTGCTCTGGACGGCGTACCCGCGCTTGGCCAGCGTGGTCAGGAGCCGGTGGGCGGTGCTCGGGACCAGTCCGGTGCGCGCCGCGAGCTCGGTCACGCCGAGCTCGCCTCCCTCGGCGAGCGCCTCCAGCAGATCGAAGGCCCGCTCGAGGGACTGGACGCTGTCCCGGCGGCGTGCGGCGGTCACCTCGTCCATCTTACGAATGGCGGTAGACGCGTTCCGGCATGCGGGCGCAGCACGCTAGCCGATGCCATCGCCACCGTCAACGCGGGCCTCCGGTAGGGTCGCGCCGTCGCGATCGAGGGGAGGAGTGCGGTGAACACGGTCCTGCTCATCGGCACGCTCGACACCAAGGGCGCCGAGTACGCGTACCTGCGGGAGCGGCTGCGCCTGCACGGCGTGGACGTGCTGCTGGCGGACGCGGGGGTCGACGAGCCGGTGGGCGTGGAGCCCGACATCGACCGTCACGAGGTGGCGCCGGACGTCGACCGGCTCGCGCGCGAGCGCGACCGCGGCGCGGCGGTCGCCGCGATGGCGGAGGGAGCGGCGGCCTTGGCGCGGCGGCTGTACGAGGAGGGCCGGATCGGCGGAATCCTGGCGGCGGGGGGCTCCGGGAACACCGCGATCGCGACGCGGGCGATGCAGGCGCTGCCGGTCGGCGTGCCGAAGCTGATGGTCTCGACGATGGCGGCCGGCGACACCGCGGGCTACGTCGGCGCCAGCGACGTGGCGCTGATGGCCTCGGTCACGGACGTCGCCGGCATCAACACGATCTCCGGGCGCATCCTCGCCAACGCGGCGGCGGCGATGGCGGGGATGGTGCAGGCGCCGGCGGTGGAGCTGGGCGAGCAGCGGCCGCTGGTCGGCGCGTCGATGTTCGGGGTCACCACGCCGTGCGTGACCCGTGCGCGCGAGGCGCTCGAGGCGCGCGGCTACGAGGTGCTCGTCTTCCACGCCACGGGCACGGGCGGACGGGCCATGGAGGGGCTGATGGAGTCCGCCTTCCTGGCCGGCGTGCTCGACGTCACGACGACCGAGCTGTGCGACGACCTCGTCGGCGGCGTGCTGTCCGCGGGGCCGGACCGGCTGGAGGCGGCGGGGCGGCTGGGCCTCCCCCAGGTCGTCTCGCTCGGCGCGCTCGACATGGTGAACTTCGGCGCGCGCGACACGGTGCCGCCGCGGTTCGAGAGCCGCAACCTGTACGTGCACAACCCGTCGGTGACCTTGATGCGCACGACGGCCGAGGAGTGCGCGGAGCTGGGCCGGCGGATCGCGCGCAAGCTGTCGGCCGCCACCGGGCCGACCGCGCTGTTCGTGCCGCTGCGCGGGGTCTCGATGATCGATGCCGAGGGGCAGCCGTTCCACGACCCGGAGGCCGACGAGGCGCTCTTCGCGGCGCTGCGGGAGGGCCTGGAGGGAGGCGTGGAGCTGATCGAGATGGACTGCAACGTCAACGACCCGGAGTTCGCCGACGCGATGGCCGGCAAGCTCGACGACTACATCGGAGGGGCGCGGTGACGGGGGACGAGGCGCGCGCGAGGCTGCGGCGGACGCTCGAGGGGGGCGGCGTGATCATCGGCGCCGGCGCCGGCACCGGGCTGTCGGCCAAGTGCGCGGAGGCGGGCGGGACCGACCTGATCATCATCTACAACTCCGGCCGCTACCGGATGGCGGGGCGCGGCTCCCTGGCGGGGCTGATGCCCTACGGCGACGCGAACGCGATCGTGATGGAGATGGGCCACGAGGTGCTCCCGATCGTGCGCGAGACGCCGGTGCTCGCGGGCGTGTGCGGGACCGACCCGTTCCGGCTGATGGACGTCTTCCTGCGTCAGGTGCTCGACGCCGGCTTCGCGGGCGTGCAGAACTTCCCCACGGTGGGGCTGATCGACGGCACGTTCCGCGCCAACCTGGAGGAGACCGGGATGAGCTACGGGCAGGAGGTGGACATGATCCGCTCCGCCGCGGGGCTGGGGCTGCTGACCGCGCCGTACGTGTTCGACCCCGGGGATGCCGAGGCGATGGCGGGCGCCGGCGCGGACGTGCTCGTGCCTCACATGGGGCTGACCACCAAGGGCTCGATCGGCGCGCAGACGGCCAAGACGCTCGACGAGTGCGTGGAGCTGATCCAGGCGATGCGCGATGCCGCGGTGCGCGTGCGTTCCGACGTGATCGTGCTCTGCCACGGCGGTCCGCTCGCCGAGCCGGAGGACGCGCAGTACGTGCTCGACCGCACCGAGGGCGTGGTCGGCTTCTTCGGCGCCTCGAGCATGGAGCGGCTGCCCACCGAGGTGGCCATGACCGAGAACATGAAGCGCTTCAAAGCGCTGAGTAACTAAGGCGCTCGCATGAGCTTGCGAATGCGAGTAAGCCGCACCTTTGATCCGCTCGCACGAGCTTGCGAGTGCGAGTAAGCCGCAAAGGAGATTCCTGTGCCGCGATCAAAGCTCGTCGACCCGGCGTCCCTGCCGACCATGACCTTCGACTGGGGCGTCGTCAAGCCGCTCGTCGCCACGGACAACACCGAGGACGCGGCGGTCAGCATGATGCACGTGATCCTGCTGCCGGGGAAGGGCCACGACCGCCACAACCACCCGGACGCGGACGAGATCCTGTACATCCTCGCCGGCGAGGGCGACCAGATGGTCGACGACCGCGAGCCGTTCGCGGTCCGGCCGGGCCAGACCGTGTTCATCCCGAAGGGCCAGTTCCACTCGACGCTGAACACCGGCTACGAGCCGATGGCGATCCTGGCGATCTACGCGCCCGCGGGGGCCGAGCAGGTGCTCAAGTCGCTGCCGGACTACCGGGAGATCCCGCCCGGCGAGGCGCCCGCGCTCTCGCGGGGGTGAGCCGCTCGTCGGCGGCTTGTAGGAGGGCGGGTCCAGGGCGGCGCCGAGGGAAGCGTCCTGCCTAGCAGGGACAGTGGCCCAGTAGGGCAGGACGGTGGACCGCCGCGGCCCCCTGACCCTCTCCCTAAATGCTGCCGTTGACGTTCGCCGAGCGCGCCCGCCATGCCGCCGCCGACGGCCACATGCCACGGCGCGTCTCCGATCCGGCGCATGCCGCCGAGCCCGTCCGTGAGCGCGGCCACCGATGACGGCCGCCACGACGACCGCCACGCCGCGGTCCATCAGTGGTTCCTCCCACGACCCGCGGGAGGGGCCACTACTTGGCCTCGAGCCAGTTGGGGCCGACGCCGGCCTCGACGACGAGCGGGGGGTCGAGCTCGGCGGCGCCGACCATCTCCGCGCACACGATCTCCTTCGCTCGCTCGGCCTCGTCCGCGGGGCCCTCGAACAGCAGCTCGTCGTGGATCTGGAGGATCACGCGGGTGGCCAGGCCGGCGGCGGCCAGCGCGTCGTGGCAGCGGACCATCGCCACCTTGATGATGTCGGCGGCCGTGCCCTGTATGACCGAGTTGACGGCGAGGCGCTCGCCGAGCTTGCGCGTCTGCCAGTTGCGCGCCCGGATCTCGGGGATCTGGCGGCGGCGGCCGAACAGGGTGGACACGTAGCCGTGCTGCGCGGCCTGCTCGACCGCGTCCTTCATGAACTGGTGGACGGCCGGGAAGCGCTCCAGGTAGCGGTCGATGAACTCCTGCGCCTCCTCCTGCGGGATCTGCAGGCGGTCGGCGAGGCCGTACGCGCTGAGGCCGTAGACGATCCCGTAGTTGACCATCTTGGCCTTCGAGCGCATGCCGACGTCGAGCTGCTCGGGCGGCAGGTCGAACACCGCCGAGGCGGTCTCGGTGTGGACGTCCTCGCCGCGGTGGAAGATGTCCTTGAGCACGGTCTCGCCGGCGATGTGGGCGAGCACGCGCAGCTCCACCTGCGAGTAGTCGACCGAGATCAGCACGTTCCCGGGCTCGGCGATGAAGCAGGCGCGGATGACGCGGCCGGTCTCCGTGCGGATCGGGATGTTCTGGAGGTTCGGGTTGATGGACGCGAGGCGGCCGGTGGTCGCGATGGTCTGCAGGAACGTGGTGTGCAGGCGGCCGTCGTGCGGGTCGATCCAGGCGGGCAGGGCGTCGAGGTAGGTCTGCACGAGCTTGGTCAGTTCCCGCCAGCGCTCGATCTTGGGGATGATCTCGTGCTCGTCGCGGATCGCCTGCAGCACGCGCGCGTCCGTCGAGAAGCCGGTCTTGCCGCGTCGTTTGCGGGAGAGGCCGAGCTTGACGAACAGGACCTCGGCGAGCTGCTGCGGCGAGCCGATCATGAACTCCTCGCCGGCCAGCTCCCAGATCTCGCGCTCGAGCTCCGCCGCGTCGGCCCGGATGCGGGAGGCGGCCTCCTCCAGGCGCCGCGTGTCGAGCTTGATCCCCGCCTTCTCGGTCTCCCTGAGTACGTGCACGAGCGGGAGCTCGATGTCGGTCAGCAGGCCCATCAGCCCGCGCTCGTTGATCTGCTCGCGCTGGCGGGCTGCGAGCTCGTGGACGAGCACGGCACGGGCGGCCTGCTCGTCGTCGGCGGTCACGGACAGGCCGCGCTCCTCGGTGATCTCGTCGAGCGGGTAGCCGCGGCGCGCCGGGTCGAGCAGGTAGGCGGCGACCTCGGTGTCGAACACGAGGTTGGCGGGGACCTCCTTGAGCGCCTTGGCGTCGTGCGCGATGACGGCGCGGTCTCCGGCGGCCGTGACGAGCTCGGCGGGGTCGTCCATCTCGCCCGCGAGCGCGTGCTTGCCGCCGGCGTACGCGCCGAACCGCCAGCGCGGCTCGCGCGCGAGCAGCTCGCCC
>JBOGFI010000052.1:0-13334 GCA_050743365.1 Acidimicrobiia bacterium
GCGTTCTGGCCCGGGCCGCTCACGCTCGTGCTGCCGCGGCGGCGCGAGCGGGTGCCCGTCGAGGTCACCGGTGGGCTCGACACCGTGGGGCTCCGGGTGCCCGACCAGCCGCTCGCCCTGCGGCTCCTGCGCGCCTTCGGGCGCGGGGTCGCGGCGCCGTCGGCCAACCGCTTCGGAAACGTGAGCCCCACCACCGCCGCCGACGTGCGCGCCGACCTCGGCGCCGACGTCGACGTGATCCTCGACGGCGGGCGCTGCGCCGTTGGCGTGGAGTCCACCATCGTCGACTGCTCCGGCGACGGGCTGGCCATCCTGCGGCTCGGGGGTCTGCCGCGTGAGCAGGTGGAGGAGATCGCGGGCAGCCCGGTGCCGGTGCGCGACGACGGCACGGCTCGCGCCCCCGGCACCCTGCGGTCGCACTATGCGCCGAACGCCAAGGTTGCGCTGGTTGCCGCGCCCGAGGTCGCGGCGCTAGCCACCGAGCTGCTGTGCGAGGGCAAGCGTGTCGGCGTGCTCGCCCCGTCCGACATCGACGCGCTGCCGGCGGCGCTGGTCGTCCTCGAGCCTCCGGGCGATGTTGCCGAGTACGCCCGAGTGCTCTACTCGCGCCTACGCGAGGCCGACCGGCAGGGCCTGGACGTGCTGCTCGTGGTAGCACCACCGGAGAAGGGCATCGGTGCCGCCGTCACCGACCGTCTGCGCCGGGCCGCCGGTGCCGCGCCATGAGCGACCGGCCGATCGGCGTGTTCGATTCGGGGTTGGGCGGCCTCAC
The DNA here is from genome assembly GCA_050743365.1 of Acidimicrobiia bacterium. Lineage (GTDB taxonomy): Bacteria > Actinomycetota > Acidimicrobiia > IMCC26256 > JACDBD01 > JBOGFI01. The sequence continues at coordinate 773 of JBOGFI010000052.1, forward strand.
GGTGCTGAGGGCGCTCATCGACCTCCTCCCCGACGAGCCGGTCATCTACTTCGGCGACACCGGCCGCTTCCCGTACGGGCCGAAGCCGCACGACGAGGTCCTCAAGTACGCCCTCGAGATCGGCGACCTGCTCGTCGAGCGCGACGCCCGCATGCTCGTCGTCGCCTGCAACAGCGCCGCGTCGGTGGCGCTCGCGGCGCTGAAGGCCCGGCACGACCTTCCCGTGGTAGGCGTGATCGAGCCGGGGCTGCGGGCGGCGATCCGGGTCAGCAGCTCCGGGCGCATCGGCGTCATCGGGACTGTCGGCACCGTCGCCTCCGGTGCCTACCAGGAGGCTGCCGCCGCGAGCGGGGCCGGCGTCGAGCTCACCTGCGCCGCCTGCCCCGGCTTCGTCGAGTTCGTGGAGGCGGGCGACGTCGACTCCGACCAGGTGCACGTGCTGGCCGAGCGACTGCTCGCCCCGGTCCGCGCCGCGGGCGTCGACACGCTCGTGCTCGGCTGTACCCACTACCCGCTGCTGGCCCGCACCATCAGCGACGTGATGGGCCGCGACGTGGTGCTGGTATCGAGTGCCGACGAGACGGCCTTCGAGGTGCGCCGGCTCCTGTGCCCGCCGGCGCCGTCACCGGGCTACCGTCCGCGCGACGCCGGCCGGGCCCGCCACACGTTCCTCACTAGTGGCGACGTGGAGACCTTCCGGCGGCTGGGCGCGCGGTTCCTCGGGCCCGAGGTCGACGCCGTGCAGGCGTGGAGCTGGGCCTGAGCCGAGGAGAGCCAGGGAGAGGACGGACTGGATGGACCTGATCGTGCTGGGCTGCTCGGGCTCGTACGGGGCGCCGGGGGGCGGGGCATGCAGCGGGTACCTCGTGCGGGCCGGGGGCACCGCGGTGTGGCTGGACTGCGGCAACGGCACCTTCGCCCACCTCCAGCAGTACCTTCCTATCGAAGACCTCGACGCGGTGGTGATCACGCACGAGCACCCCGACCACTGCGTCGACCTCTACGGCCTGCACGTGCTCCTTCAGTACGGCCTCGAGCGCGGCGGGCTCCCCGTGTTCGCGCCGGAGGGCCTCGAGCAGCGACTGGGCGTTCTGGTCGGCGACTGGGGGGGCACGTTCGAGTGGCAGGTCGTGGACGAAGGCGACGCCGTGACCGTCGGGCAGCTCGCGCTCCGGTTCTCGCGCACCGACCACCCGCCGCCGACGTACGCGGTCGAGCTACGCGGCGACGACAAACGGCTCGTCTACACCGCCGACACCGGGCCGGGCTGGTCCGTCGGTGCGTTCGAGGCCGGTGCCGACCTCGTGCTGTCGGAGGCGACGTACCAGCACGCCACCAAGCCGGGGGCCCGGCATCTCTCGGCGCGAGAGGCCGGCACCGCGGCTCGCGAGGCCCGCGCCCGACGGCTCATGCTCACCCACCTGTGGCCGCGGCTCGACCCGGGGGCCTCGGTCGAGGAAGGATCGGACGCCTTCGGCGCGGCGGTGACGCTCGCCGCGCCGCATCTCGTGACGAGGATCTGAGACATTGGGCATCCGCAAGGACGGGCGCGAGCCGGACGAGCTGCGGCCCGTCATCTTCACTCGCGACTTCACCGAGTTCGCGGCGGGGTCGATGCTGGTCGAGTTCGGCCGCACCCGCGTTTTGTGCACCGCGTCGGCCGAGGACCGCATCCCGCCGTGGTTGCGCGGCTCCGGCCGCGGCTGGGTCACCGCCGAGTACTCGATGCTCCCCGGCTCCACCGGCGAGCGGAGCCAGCGCGAGGCGGCGCGGGGCCGGCAGTCCGGGCGCACCCAGGAGATCCAGCGGCTCGTCGGCCGGTCGCTGCGGGCAGTCACCGACCTCACCGCGATGGGCGAGGTGCAGATTACGGTCGACTGCGACGTGCTCCAGGCCGATGGCGGCACCCGCACCGCGGCGATCTGCGGGGGATACCTCGCCCTGCACGACGCGTGCTCCCGGCTGGTCGCGACCAAGGCCATGGCCTCCCATCCCGTCACCGACCTGTGTGCCGCCGTCTCCGTCGGCGTCGTGGACACGCTCTCCCACCTCGATCTCGACTACTCGGAGGACGTGCGGGCCGAGGTCGACATGAACGTGGTCATGACCGGCGCCGGGCGCTTCGTGGAGGTGCAGGGCACCGCCGAGGGCCTGCCGTTCTCGCGAGGGGAGCTCGACGACCTGCTCACGCTGGCCGAAGCCGGGATCAGCCGGATCTTCGAGCTCCAGCGCGCCGTGCTCGCCGAGCCGCCACCACCCCGGTCCCGGTGAACCGACAAGTCCGGTGAGCGAGCGAGACAAGATCCTGCGCTTCGTGCTGGCCACCGCAAATCCCGACAAGGCGCGGGAGATCGCGGCCGTGCTCCGCGAGGCGGAGGCAGCGGTGGAGCTGGTCCCGCGTCCCGCGGGCGTGTCCGACGTCGCCGAGACTGGCGGCACCCTCGAGGACAACGCCCGACTCAAGGCGGCGGCGCTGTGCGAAGCCACCGACCTTCCCGCCATCGCCGACGACACCGGCCTCGAGGTCGATGTGCTCGCCGGCGCCCCGGGCGTGCACTCGGCGCGCTTCGCCGGTGAGCACGCGACCTATGCCGACAACGTCGCCAAGTTGCTCGCCGAGCTCGACGGACTGCCGCTCGAGCACCGCACCGCGCGGTTCTCGACCGTGGCCATCGCCCGTTGGCCCGACGGGCTCGAGGTGGCGGCGCTGGGCACCGTCGAGGGGGTCGTCACCGCTGTCCCCCGCGGCGACGCCGGCTTCGGGTACGACCCCGTCTTCGTGCCCGTCGAGGGCGATGGTCGTACCTTTGCCGAGATGACGCCGGACGAGAAGCAGGCGCACTCGCATCGGGGCCGCGCCTTCCGCACCTTGGCCCAGGGCCTGCGGGTGGTCCAGGAGACGGAGGGAAGCTGATGCCGCTGCACCCACAGGCTCAGGCGCTGCTCGAGCTCATGGCAGCCGCGGGCATCACCCTGGACGACTCGTCGGACGTCGCCACCGTCCGGGCCGCGATCGAGACGTTCGCGGAGGCGGGCCGAGCGTTGGCGGAGCCGGTCGCACACGTCGACGACCGGGAGGTCCCGGGACCGGACGGCGGGATCCCGGTGCGCGTCTACCGGCCGAGCGACGAGCCCGCGCTTCCGGTCCTCGTGCTCTTCCACGGCGGGGGCTGGACCATCGGGAGCCTCGAGACCCACGACAACACGTGCCGATCGCTGGCGAACGCGGTCGGGTGCATCGTCGTCTCGGTCGACTACCGGCTCGCGCCCGAGCACGAGTTCCCGGCCGCGGTCGAAGATGCGTTCGCGGCCACGAGCTGGGCGGCCGAGCACGCCGCGGAGCTGGGCGGCGACCCCCAGCGGATCGCCGTCGGCGGCGACAGCGCCGGGGGGAACCTCGCGGCGGTCGTGAGCCTGCTGGCGCGCGACGCCGCCGGCCCGCGCCTCGTGTACCAGCTGCTCGTCTACCCCGTCACCGACTACGAGTTCGAGAGCCCGTCGATGCGCGAGAACGCCAAGGGGTACTTCCTCGAGCTCGACTCCATGCGCTGGTTCTTCCGGCACTACCTGCCTGACGAGAGCGCCGGCGACGACTGGCGGGTGTCACCGGTGCGGGCCGAGAGCCTTCACGACCTTCCGCCGGCGCTCGTGCTCACCGCGGAGCTCGACCCGCTGCGCGATCAGGGCGAGGCGTACGGCCGCGCCCTCGAGCGAGCGGGGGTACCGGTCGAGCTGCGGCGCTACGACGGGGTGTTCCACGGTTTCTTCGGGATGCGGGACCTCCTGGAGCCGGCGCACCAGGCCTTCGACGACGTCACGAAGGCGTTGCGCCGGGCGTTCGGGACCTGAGGCGAGCGGAGGAGCAGGCTGGATGGCGGTCATCGACGTCGCCGGGTTCGTCGCCGACCTCAAGGACCACGCGGTCGAGCACGGCTTCCACGTGCACGACGAGCGCCACTTCGTCGAGAGCTACTCGTTGCGCCAGACGTGGGAGGTGGATCTTCACCCCGAGGAAGGCTGCGCGGGCCCCGTCGACCTGTACCTCTCGCTCGACATCGACCCGCGGGTGCTCCTCACCTTCGAGGACGAGGTCATGGGGCGTCCCGAGGGTGACGACCCGCCCGACGAGTTCCACTTCCCCCTCAACTTCACCTGGGCGCTTCCGCCGCTACCGAACGGCCCCGACCTGCTCGTCCTCGCCACCGAGCTCGCCGGGTTGGGGGGCCCCGAGCTGCCGCTCGAGGTGTCGGCGATCGACTCCATCCCGGCCGCCACCGACGCCCCCGAGCGCAGCCTGCGCATCATCGCCCACCAGACGGTGTCGCTGTTGCACATCCGCGACGGCGACGCGGTGTCGTGCGACTCGCTCGAGCGGTGCCTCGCCGTCAGCCGTTACCTGCTGGAGGGCGCGCCCGACTGGCTCGGCTGATCACGGGGCGGCGACACGGCCGACGACCGCCGCGCCACAATGGGGGCATGGCCATGCGCACCGACTGCCGCCACTACGACAGCCGCACCTACCCGTCGGGCGAGGTCGTGCAGAAGTGCCGGCTCGACCTTGCCCCCGAGGCGCCCTGGCGCTGCCCCGAGGACTGTCCCGCGTTCGTGAAGCGCCGGATGGACGCCGGTTGGCAGTACGGCAGCCTCACCCGCGCCCGGCAGCCGTCGGCTGCGCCCGAGCCCGGCGGCGACGACGTCGCCGCCCTCCTCGACGAGGCCGAGGAGATCGTGAACACCGCCGCTCCCGAGATCGTCGAGGAGTTCGAGCGCAAGGGGAAGAAGCGCCGCTTCGGCCGGCGGCGCAAGAGGAAGGGCTGACGCCCGGTCCCGCCGTCGGACCGGGGGAGAAAAAAGTCCCCCTTGCACCCTCGAGGAGCCCGTGTCCCGTGCCGAGAACTACCGGGAGGACCCGGTCCTCCACGGAGGAGACGGCCGGGCTCGGGAGAGATCGGAGCACCATGCAGGCCATCAAGCGCCACGCGTTGGGCCTCGGCGTGATCCTGTTCGTCGCGGGTGCGTTCCTCGCCGTGGCGCCGGTCACCGCGTCGGGCTTCGGATGTGGCTCGACCATCTATTCCCGCGACGACACGTTGCGACGGGTGGAGGTGCGGACCGCCGAGGGGGACATCGTCGAGTTGCCCGCGGCCGCGGACCTGGAAGCGCGCAGCGACTGCCACGACAAGCGCCGGGGCCAGACCACCCTCGCCCTCTGCTTGGGTGTCGCCGGTTTGATCGGCGTCTTCTGGAGCGTGGTCGGCGCGCCCGAGGGCACCCGCCGCCGGGACTCCCGCAGCGGCCTCATCAGAAGCTGAGCCCGGCGGGGTGCGAGCGGAGGGACTCGAACCCCCAAGCCCCGAAGGGCACCGGCTCCTAAGGCCGGCGCGTATGCCAGTTCCGCCACGCTCGCGCCCCCCGAGTCTCCCACGCCACCGTGCGAACGAGCCGCGATAGCGTGAGGTTCGTGGCCAAGCAGCTCGCGATCGTCGACTACCTCGTCCTCGACGACGGCGCGCCGCATCTGGTAGCGGCGTCCTGCACGGAGTGCGGCGCTTTGTACTTCGACCGGCGCAACGCCTGCGCCAACTGCGGTGGCCGCGCTTTCGACCGCCGGCCCTTGCCCAACGAGGGCGAGGTCCGCAGCTTCACCATCGTGCACCGGGCGGCGCCGGGCGTGCCGACGCCGTACGTGTCGGCGATCGTCGACCTCGACGGCGGCGGTGTGGTGAAGGCCAACGTGGTCAACGTCGAGCCGAGCCCGCAGCAGGTACGGCTCGGCATGCCCGTGAAGCTCACGACCTTCGTGGCCGGCACCGACGACGACGGCACCGACGCCGTGGCCTTCGGCTACGAGCGGAAGAGTTGACGAAAGACGAGAGGGGAGCCGGCATGAGCCAGAACGGTGAGAGCGTCTGGATCCTGGGCGCGTCGATGACGCCTTTCGGCCGCTACCGCGACAAGGATCTCATCGACCTGGGCGCCGAGGCGGCGCTGGCCGCCCTCGACGACGGTGAGGTGACCATCCACGACATGGACGTGCTGGGCGCCGGCAGCCTCTTCGAGGCGAGCACCGGCGTCGGCCAGCGGCTCCAGAAGCAGATCGGCCAGACCGGCATCCCCGTGTACAACGTCGCCAACGCCTGCGCGACCGGGGCCACCGCGGTGCGGACCGTGTACATGGCCATCAAGTCGGGCGAGGCCGACATGGGTCTCGCCGTCGGTGTCGAGCAGATGGGCAAGCAGGGCCTGCTCGGCGCGGCCGGCAAGGCGCGCGACGAGAAGAAGGTCTTCGAGCCCCACGGTCGGTACGGCTCGGTCATGGGCGTCGAGGGAGTCATCGGCACGGGGCTGATGCCCGGCGTGTTCGCCCAGGCCGGCATGGAGTACGCGCACGACCACGACGGCGTCGGCTTCGAGCAGTTCGCCAAGGTTGCCGAGAAGAACCACCAGCACTCCACCCTCAACCCGCTGGCGCAGTACCAGAAGCCGTTCACGCTCGACGAGATCATGAACGCCGAGATGATGAGCTACCCGAACACGCTGCTGATGTGCTGCCCGACCGGCGACGGCGCCGCCGCCCTCGTGCTCGTCTCGGAGGAGAAGCTCGCGACGCTGGGCGACGAGCAACGCAGGCGGGCGGTGAGGATCTCGGCGTCGGTGTTGACGTCCGACCCGTGGACGGAGAGCGACCAGGTCCAGCCCGACGTCAGCACGCTCACCCGCCGGGCGGCGGACCAGGCCTACGAGGCGACCGGCGTCGACCCGCAGGACCTCGACCTCGTGGAGCTGCACGACTGCTTCGCGACCGCCGAGCTCATCCACTACGACAACCTGTCGCTGTGCGCGCCCGGGGAGGCGGGGAAGTTCATTGACGAGGGTGGCCCGTGGCGCGACGGCAAGATCCCGGTGAACGTCTCGGGCGGGCTCATCTCGAAGGGTCACCCGATCGGCGCCACCGGCGTCGCCAACCTGTACGAGGTCGCCACGCACCTCCGGGGCGAGGCCGGCGACCGCCAGGTCGACGGGGCCAAGGTCGGGCTGACCCACGTGATCGGCCTCGGCTCGGCCTGTGGCGTGCACATCCTCGAGAAGGCCGCGGTCTAGCCAGCCCGCCATGCTCGAGCCCGGTACCGAGGCCCCCGACTTCACCCGCCCCGACCAGGACGACAATCCGGTCACGCTCTCCGACCTGCGCGGCCGCTGGGTGCTGCTGTGGTGGTACCCGATGGCCGACACCCCCGGCTGAACGATCGAGGGGAAGGGCCTGCGTGACCAGGCCGCCGACTACGAGGGGATGGACTGCGAGATCCTCGGGATCAGTTTCGACGCGCCCGAGACCAACAAGGCATTCCGCGAGAAGCACGACTTCCCGTTCCGGCTGCTCTCCGACTACGGCGAGCAGGTCGGCGTGCTCTACGAGACCCGCGATCCCGGCACCGAGAAGGTCAGCTTCGCCAAGCGGCTCAGCTACCTGATCGACCCGCAGGGCAAGATCGCCAAGAGCTATGAGGTCGCCGGCATCCCCGCGCACCCCGCCGAGGTCCTCGCCGACCTGTACGAGCTCCAGAACGCCTGATTCGGCTGGGCTCAGAGAGCGGTCCAGCCGCCGTCGACGCACAGCACCTGGCCCGTGACGTAGCTGCTGGCGTCGGCGGCCAGGAACAGCAGCGCGCCGTCGAGCTCGTGCTCGTCGCCGCCTCGCATCAGCGGTGTCTTCGCGCGCAGCCACTCCTCCAGCCGCTCGTCGCCGAAGAAGTCCTCGGTCATCTCGCTGCGGAACCAGCCCGGCGCCAGCGCGTTGACCCGGATGCCCTTCCGTGACCACTGGGCGGCGAGCTCGCGGGTGAGGCTCACGATCCCGCCCTTCGATGCCGCGTACCCGGCCTCGGGCACGCGGCCGATCCCGGTCATGGCGTACAACGAGGCGACGTTCACGATGACGCCACCGTTGCCGGCCGCGACCATGGCCCGGGCGACGTCTTGCGCGAGCAGGAACGGCGCGATCAGGTTGAGCTCGAGCGTCGACCGGAAGTGCTCGGGCGACTCGTCGAGGGCCCGCATCGGATCGCTGGCACCGGCGTTGTTGACCAGCACGTCGACTCGGCCGAACCGCTCGAGCGCGGCCGGCACGATGCGGGACCGCTGCTCGGGGTCGCGCAGGTCGCAGGCGACGCACCGCGCTTCGGCCAGGTCTGCGGCCAAGGCCTCGAGCCGCTCCCGTCGGCGCGCCGCCAGCACGACCCTTGCGCCGGCGCCGTCGAGCACGCGGGCGAAGCGCGCGCCGAGGCCCGAGCTCGCGCCGGTGACGATCGCGACGCGCCCGTCGAGACGGAACGACGCGAGGGGGTCCAGGCGTGGCACGGCGGCGAGTGTACGGTGGCCACGGAGATGGAGATCTTGTCGACGCCAGCCCGACGCGGCCTGTCGGTGGGCCTGGCCCTGGTGCTCGCCGGCGCGCTGAGCGCGTGCGGTGACGACGATGATGGCGACGACCGGTCCACGAGTGCGTCGACGACGTCCACACCACCGGCGAGCTCGGCGCCGTCGACGTCGGGTGACGACTGCGCGTTCGGCGGCGGTACCGAGCAGGTCTCCCGCCCGGCCGAGGCCGACTTCTCGTTGCTGACGGAGGTCCGGTCGGCCCGTCAGCCGTGCTTCGACCGGGTGGTGCTCGAGTTCCGTGACGCCGGCAGCCCCGGCTACCAGGTCGGTTACCAACCGGGCCCGATCGTGCAGGACGGGTCGGGCGACCCGGTCGCCGTCGAGGGCGCCGCCTACCTCGTGCTCCGGGTCGAGCCGGCGTCGGGCTTCGACTCCGGCACCGGCACCACCACCTACGACGGGCCAGGCCGGGTCGCACCGGCAGGCACGGCGCACGTCCGCGAGGTCGTCCGCACCGGCGACTTCGAGGGTGTGCTCACGTGGGTTGTGGGCCTCGACGAGCAACGCCCGTTCACGGTCGACACGCTCGCCGGCCCGACGCGTCTCGTGGTCGACATCGGCTGACGCGGCGGACCCGGTACGCCCCCGGGGACTCGAACCCCGAACCCGCGGATTAAGAGTCCGCTGCTCTAGCCAATTGAGCTAGGGGCGCGTGCGTCACATCGTAACCGGGCAGTGCCGGATCCGGCTCGGGCAACGCGTACGGTTTCGCCATGGACGTGCTCGTCACCGGCTCGACCGGCCTGATCGGCTCGGCGCTCGTCTCTGCCCTCGAGCGCGCCGGGTACCGCCCGGTCCGGCTCGTGCGCGACGACCACGACGCGGGCGACACCCTGCGCTGGGACCCGACCGCAGGCACGATCGACGCCGCCGGGCTCGACGGGCTCGACGCGGTCGTGCACCTCGCCGGCGCCGGGATCGGCGACAAGAAGTGGACCGACGAACGCAAGCGAGAGATCCGCGAGAGCCGTACCCGCGGCACCGCGCTGCTCGCCGAGACGCTGGCCGGCTTGTCGAAGCGGCCGTCAGTGCTCGTGTCGGCGTCGGCGGTCGGCTACTACGGCCCCCGTGGCGACGAGCCGCTCACGGAGGAGAGCCCGCCTGGTGACGACTTCCTCGCACGCGTGTGCGTCGACTGGGAGGCGGCTGCCGCGCCCGCCGAGGCGGCGGGCATCCGGCTGGTGAGGATCAGGAGTGGGGTGGTGCTCGCGGCCGAGGGGGGCGTGCTCAAGCGGATGCTGTTCCCGTTCAAGGTCGGGCTGGGAGGCCGGATCGGCACCGGGGACCAGTACATGAGCTGGATCTCGATCGACGACGAGGTCGGTGCGATCCTCCACCTACTGAGTCACGGCGACCTCGCAGGGCCGTTCAACCTCACCGCGCCCGCGCCGGTCACCAACGGCGAGTACACGAAGACGCTGGGGCGCGTGGTCCGGCGTCCGACCGCCGTGCCGACGCCGATCCGTCCGCTCAAGATGCTCTACGGCATGGAGCTCGTCCACCACCTGCTGCTGACCGGGCAGCGGGTGCTGCCGGCGCAGCTCGACGCGAGCGGCTACAGGTTCGGGCATCCGACCCTCGAGCAGGCGCTGCGCGCCGTGCTCGGGAAGCCGGCCGCCTGAACCCCGATGCGCCTCTGGATCGACACCGACGTCGGCACCAATCCCGACGACGCGGTCGCGCTTCTCTGCGCCGCCGCCCACCCCGACGTCGAGCTGGTGGGCGTGAGCACCGTCGACGACGACACCGGCTCACGCGCCGACCTTGCCCGCAGCCTCGTCGACGCGCTCGTCGTTCCTGGCACGGAGCTGACGGCGGGGACCGTGCGCGCCGTCGAGCCCGAGGCCGTTCTGGCCATCGGGCCGCTCACCAACGTGGCCCGGCTCCTCGCCCACGGGTACCGGGCGCCCAGGCTCGCGGTGATGGGCGGGACGCTCGCGACCGTCCACCATCGCGGCGCGGTGCGCACGGTCGAGCACAACTTCGGCTCCGACCCCGAGGCCGCGGCCGCGGTCGTGGACGGGCTCGACGACGTGCTGGTCTGTCCCCTCGACCTGACCGTCCAGCTCTGCCTCGACGACGCGGGACTGGAGGAGCTGGTCGGCGCCGACGACCGCCTCGGGCCCATGTGCGACGACTGGATGGCCCGCCAGCGGGCCTCGGGCGTGCCGGCCGACGACGCCCGTGTCTGTCTGCACGACCCGCTCGCCCTGCTGGCGCTGCTCCAGGAGCCCATGGTGCAGATGGAGCGTCGTCCTCTCGCGGTGTCGCCGGTCGGCGCGCTGCGCCAGGCGCCGCCGGGTGCGCGCCGGCACCGGGTCGTGGTCGCGGTCGACGCGCAACGGGCGCGGGCCCGCATCCTCGCGTTGCTCGGCGAGCGATCTCGGTAGACTCGAGTGTTCGGCGAGGACAGGGCGCCCGTAGCTCAGATGGATAGAGCAGCAGACTTCTAATCTGCGGGTCGGGGGTTCGAATCCTCCCGGGCGCGCCAGCCGGCGGTGGCGCCGCGAGCGGGCCGGCCGGCTGCCATGGTGGCCGTAGCTCAGTTGGTGAGAGCGCCGGGTTGTGGTCCCGGAGGTCGGGGGTTCGAAACCCCTCGGTCACCCGCTGCCTGAAGCCCAGGCTTCAGGCTTCTCCGTTTTCGCAGGCCGTCGACGGGCGCGTTCACGGGTGGCAGCATTCCTGACGTGAGCGTCAGAGGGGGTTGTGATGGCCGGTGACGCGGAGTTCCTCGTGATCGACGGCGACGGCCACACGATGGAGCCCGACGACCTCTGGGTCGAGCGCATGGACCGCGAGCGCTGGGGTGACTGGATCCCCCGCAAGACCGTCGAGGACGAGGTCTACGAGACCACCTATACCGGCGGCGTGGTGCGGGGTGGCGGCCGCGAGCTTCAGGACGCGATGAGCGCCGCCGTCGGCATGACCCCCAGGGAGTTCCACGACCTGCTCCAGAGCCTGCGCGTCCCGGGCGGCTACGACCCCCACGCGCGCATCGCCGACATGGACCGCGACGGTATCGACGCCGCCGTCCTCTATCCCTCCATGGCGATGTTCTTTGGGCCGGTCGACCTGATCGAGGCCCTGCACGACATCGAGTTCGTCACCGACTGCCAGCGCGCGTATAACGACTGGGTCGCCGAGTACTGCTCGGCCTCTCCGCAGCGTCTCTTCGGCATGGCGGCGGTGCCGCTCCAGGACGTCGAGCGCGCCGTCGCCGAGGCCGAGCGGGCCGTGCACACGCTCGGCCTCAAGGGGGTCTTCATCCGCCCCTCCGCCTACGTCGACGAGCTGCCCCTCAACCACTCGGTCTACGACCCGTTCTGGGCCGCGTGCCAGCACCTCGACGTGCCGGTCGCGCTCCACCCCGGCGTGCACGTCGACACGCCCGGCGCCTGCCGCAAGTTCGGGTTGGTCGCCGAGAGCGAGAATCTGATGGTCACCAACATGGCCATGGACGAGCTGCACGGCGGCTCGGGCCTGGGCCAGGCGGTCGGCAACACGGTCGACATGGTCGTGAGCCTGGGCCGCCTGCTCATGGGCGGCGTCTGCGAGCGGTTCCCCCGGCTGCGGTTCCTGTTCCTCGAGTCGGGCGGCGGGTGGATCCCGACCCAGCTCGAGCGCATGGACGAGCAGGTCAAGGCGTTCCCCCTCGAGAAGCGCTGGCTCAGTCTCCTGCCCAGCGAGTACTTCCGGCGCCAGTGCTGGGCGGGGTTCGAGCCCGAGGAGTGGAACCTGGCCGCATGCGCCCAGTGGCTCGGCACCGATCGCGTCCTGTGGGCCTCCGACTACCCGCACCCCGAGTTCCACCCCGAGGTGGTGAAGGAGGTGAAGGAGGCGATCGCGGGCCTGCCCGACGAAGACCGCCGCAGGATCCTGGGCGGCAACGCGATCGCGGCGTACAACCTGCCCCTGTGACCGCGGCGGCCTCCGAGGGCGGGCTCGACCTTGCCCGCATGCGACGCGACCGGCACCGCCGGCTCTTGGATGCGATGCGCGACCAGGGGCTCGACGGGCTGGTGCTGCTGGGCCAGGCCAACGTCGCCTACGCCACCGGGGCGGTCGCGCCCGCCGCCGACGCCGCCCGCGCCGCGCACGAGCGCGCGGTGGCGCTGCTGACGCC
>JBOGFI010000053.1:0-31735 GCA_050743365.1 Acidimicrobiia bacterium
GGCGGGCGCTCGCGGCCCGGGGGTTCTCGGCGACCTCGCCGTCGCCGGGCCGCAGCGGCCGGCGCGTCAGCACCCGCACCAGCGGCTGGTGCGACACGATCGGGCGCGGGAGGCCGGGGGGCGCGTACCCCTCGACCGGTCCTGCACCGGCCCAGGCTCGGAACTTGTGCTTCACCACGCGGTCCTCGAGCGAGTGATAGGCGAGGACCAGGATGCGCCCGCCGGGCACGAGCAGGTGCACCGACTCGTCCAGCCCGGCCGACAGGGCCGGCAGCTCCCGGTTGACCTCCATTCGGATGGCCTGGAACGTGCGGCGCGCCGGGTGGCGGCCCCGCCGGCGCGCCCGAGCCGGGATCCCGTCCTTGATGGCCTCGACGAGCTCGCCCGTGGTGCGCAGCGGACGCCGTTCCACGATGCGGTGGGCGATGCTGCCAGCGAAGCGCTCCTCGCCGTTGGCCGCGATCAAGGCTGACAGCGCGTCCTCGGTGTACTCGTTCACCACCTGATCGGCCGTGAGCGACTGCGCGCTGTCCATGCGCATGTCGAGCGGCGCGTCGGCCCAGTACGAGAAGCCCCGCTCCGGGCGGTCGAGCTGCGGGCTGCTGACGCCCAGGTCGAACAGGATGCCCACGATGTCCCCCTCGCTCGGTTGTGATCCCACGATGTCGGCCAGCTCCTCGAACCGGCCGTAGAGCACTCGCACCCGCTCGCGGTAGCCGCCCAGCGCCTCCGTCGCCGCCGCCACCGCCTCTCGATCCCGATCGATGCCGAGGATGCGCAGGTCGGGCCGGGCCTCGAGGAGGAGACGGGCGTGGCCGCCGCCCCCGACGGTGGCGTCGACCACCACGCCCCCGGGGACGGGCACGAGGAGCTCGACCACCTCCCGTCCCATCACCGGACGATGGAGGAACTCCGGGCTCACGTCGCTCGCCCCCTCGGGCCTAGCCTCCCGGCGCGGCCGTCGCCTGCACCCGCCGAGCCCCCCACCAACCCCCCGGACGGACGAGTGCCGCTCGGATGTCTCCCCGAATCGACTCGGTTGGAAGCGGGCGGAGTAGGGGCTCTCAACCGCGCCCACCCGGGGGGCTGGTGGCGGGCCCGACGGACCTCGCCTGTCAATGCGCTGCTGGCCGGTCCTCCTAGATCCCGAAGTCGGGAAGGTCCGACGACTCGGTCAGGCTCTCGTCCCCCTCGCGGTCGCGCTCGCGCCACCGCTGCCGGTCCCAGATCTCGATGCGGGAGTAGACCCCCGCCACCACCGCGTCGCGCTCGAGCCGGGCGAACTCGCGCAGGTGGTGCGGAATGGCCACCCGGCCCTGCTTGTCGGGCGTGATCTCGTCCGCGCCGGCAAAGAAGGTGCGCGCCGCCTGGAGCTCCTTCTCGCCCCGCCTCGCCGTGTCCCGCATCCGCTGTGCCACCTGCTCGAACTCCTCGGCCGTATAGACGAAGAGGCAGCGACCCCGTCCCTTCGCTATGTAGGCGCCGTCCTTGAGCTGGTCGCGGTACTTTGCGGGCAGGATCACCCGTCCCTTGGCATCCAGGGAGTGCTCGGCCTCCCCCAGGAACATCGAAACCCCTCGCTCGCCGCTTCACCGCGTCCCGCGGCCGGACGTTCGCTCCACTTCACTCCACTCCGTGGCACAATACGCCCCGCCTCCCCACCCGTCAACCTCTCACCGCCCACAACCACCCTTTTTCGTGACTCCTACTCCATGGGCCACAGAGCCGGGCGGCGCTCTGTGATCAGCCTGCACCGCGTGGATTGACCGACCACCCAACCAGGAAGGCGTGCCAGCCCGTGACTCGCCGCCAGGATTGCGCGGGAGCGGCGAGCGTCCCGAAGGGCGGGCGCCGGGTATCCCGGCGCCCGAGCGAGCGCGACCAGGAGTCAGGCCGGGACGGCGCCGGCTTCGAGCGGGAGCCACGGCTCCCAGTCGGGGTCGACGGCCCCCGCCGTCGCCACCACCCACAGGCTCGCCTGGGGCGCGACCGGCCGGCGGCGCAGCGCGAGCCCGCAATCGGCGAGGAGACGGTCCTCCTTGCGGGCGTTGCAGGCCCGGCACGACGCCACGATGTTCTCCCAGGAGTGCTCGCCCCCACGGGACCGCGGCACGACGTGGTCGAGGTTCTCCGCCGTCCGGTTGCAGTACTGGCAGCGATGCCGGTCGCGGGCGAAGACGGCGCGCCGCGAGAGCGGGACCCGGCTGCGGAACGGGACCCGCACGAAATGCACCAGCCGGATCACCGACGGGATCGGGACGACGGTGCGCTCGGAGTGCAGCTCACCGCCGTTCCGGGAGATGATCTCGGCCTTGTCCTTCAGCACGAGAACCACCGCTCGGCGCATCGGCACGACACAGAGCGGCTCGAAGCTGGCGTTGAGCAGCAGCGCTCTTCCCAAGCCTTCGGACCCTCCTCGCGTACCGGTCGGTCGGTCGGGCGGGAGTCTACCGGCGGCCGTCCCGGCGTCGGTGCTGGTTGCGGGCCATCCGGCGACACCACTCCAGGTAGGTGACGAGGTCGCCGGGCTCCTGCTCTCCACCCGTCCCGTACTGGGCGCGGAGCCGGAAGCGGAGGTACGCACGGTCGGGGACGGGCAGGAAGGGCGCTCGGCGCCACCAGCGCGCCGGGACGAAACGCGCCGCCTGGACCAGTGCGGTCGGCCACAGCAACGGGCGGCGGGTGACCCGGAGCGCGGCGAGGGCCCAGAAACGCGCTCGGCCGGCGGCACGCGGTCGCTCGGACGGTACGCCCACGCGCTCGACCGTAGCGAGCATGTGAATCGGCCCGCGACCGCGCGCCCAGTTCGTCGAACTTCTAAGGTGATGGCGGCCCCCCAGGACACAGGAGCTCCCCACTTGGTGCAACCGGCGCCGGCGTCTCGCCACGCGTCCTTCGGCCAGCTGTTCGACGCCCTCATGGGCAACGTCGAACTGGTCATCCAAGGCAAGCGGGACGCGATCCGGCTCGCCCTCGTGTGCCTCTTCGCGGGAGGCCACCTCCTGATCGAGGACGTGCCCGGCGTCGGCAAGACGTCGATGGCCAAGGCGATCGCGCGCTCCATCGGCGGCACGTGGCGCCGGATCCAGTTCACCCCCGACCTCCTGCCCTCCGACGTGACCGGCGTGTCGGTGTGGAACCGGGCCGCCAACGAGTTCGAGTTCCGCCCCGGCGGGGTGTTCGCCCACGTGCTGCTGGCCGACGAGATCAACCGCGCCTCGCCCAAGACGCAGTCGGCGCTGCTGGAGGCGATGGAGGAGCGGCAGGTGACCGTCGACGCGCACACCTACCGGCTCGAGCGCCCGTTCATGGTGATCGCCACCCAGAACCCGATCGAGCTCGAGGGCACCTACCCGCTCCCGGAGGCGCAACTCGACCGCTTTCTCATGCGGGTCGAGATGGGGTACCCGAACCGTGAGTCGGAGGTGACGATCCTCGAGACGCACGGTCGCCACACGCACCTCGAGGACCTCGCGCCGGTGGCGTCGGCGGGCGAGATCGTGGCGGGCGTCGACCTCGCAGCGAGCGTGCACGTCGCCGCCAACATCAAGGGCTACATCGTCGACCTCGTCGAGGCGAGCCGGCGCCACCGCGAGCTCGCGCTCGGGGTGAGCCCCCGCGGTGCGCTCGCCCTCCAGCGCTCGGCGCGGGCCCTCGCCGCCAGCATGGCGCGCGAGTACGTCGTCCCCGACGACGTGAAGCGCCTTGCCCCTTCGGTGCTCGAGCACCGCCTGCTCGTCGCGCCCGACGCGCAGCTGCGGGGTGTCACGCCCGATACCGTCATGCGGTCGCTCCTCACCTCCGTGCCGGTCCCCGGCGCGACCGGGTAGGTACGATGCCGGCCTCGTCGGCCCCCGGCAGCGGCGTGATCACGCGTCGAGGGTGGACGCTGCTGGGCGCCTGCCTCGGCCTGTTCGTGGCCGGCCGGCTGTTGGGGACGGTCGAGCTCTCGATCCTCGCCACGGGAGGGGTCGCACTGCTCGTCACTGCGCTGCTGTGGGCACGCGCCCGCGTGCTGGACCTGGGGACGCGCCGGGAGCTGCGGCCGTCACGCCTGCACGTCGGCGCCGACGGGAGGGTCGACCTCGCGGTCGTCAACCGCGGCCTGCGTCGTACCCCCCAGCTGGGAGTGACCGATGTGTTCGACGACGGCCGGCGAGCGGCGCGTTTCCTCCTGCCCCCTCTCCCACCCGACGAGACGGCCCGCGCCGCCTACCGGATCCCCACCACCCGGCGGGGGCGCTACCGCGTCGGGCCGCTGGCCGTGGCCGCCATCGACCCGTTCGGACTGGCACGCCGATCCTTCACGCTCGGAGGGTCCAGCGAGGTCACCGTCTGCCCCCGGGTGCACGACATCCTCGCCCCGCACCAGCCTGGCGGCCGCCTGGTGGCGTCGATCGAGAGCGTGCGAGCCCGAGCCCTGGTGAGCGAAGGCGGCGAGGAGTTCCTGACCCTGCGCGACTACGAGGTCGGCGACGACCTCCGCCGCGTGCACTGGCGCTCGACCGCCCGCACCGGTGACCTCATGGTCCGTCAGGACGAGGCGCAGTGGCGGGCACGCGCCGTGGTCGTGCTCGACGTCCGTCCCGGCGCGCACGACGCCACGTCGTTCGAGACCGCGGTGGAGGCAACCGCCTCCGTCGTCGATCGCCTCACCCGCATGCGGCGCCGGGTCGACGTCGTGACCAGCGCCGGGCAATCGCTGGGGCGCGCTCGGACCGGCAGCCACTCCCGTTCGTGGGACGTGATGGACCAGCTCGCCACCATCGAGGCCGGCGGCCCCGACCGGCTCGGCTCGGTCCTCGGGTCCCTGCGCGCCCGGCGACGGGCCGCGCTGGTCGTGGCGGTGATGGGTACCGTCCAAGCCGACGAGCTCGACGCGCTCGGTGCGCTCACTGCGCACGGCGCGGTCACCGTCGTCGCCACCCGCCCACCCACGCGCGTGCCGGCGGGCGACCGGGTCGAGCCCGGTTCGGTCACGCAGTCAGCGCTGATCCTTGTCGACACCTACGCCGTGCCGTTCCCGACCGCCTGGAACGAGACGATGACCAAATGGCACCTCGCCGCTCTGCCGAGCTCGCAGTCCTCGCCCTCGCGGCGCTGAGCGTCGCCGCCGCCCTCACCCTGGGTCGCGTCTTCGACTCGGGAGGCTTCGCCCTGCCCGTCGCCGGCGCAGCCGTTCTCCCGCACGCGCTCGGCCTCGTGACCCGCCGGTGGGGATGGCCAGTGAGGCTCACCGTGGCCCTGTCGCTGCTCGGCATCGTCGGCTACGCCGTCGGGGTGATCGAGCCGTCCACGACCCGGTACGGATTCCCGACCACCGCGACGCTCGACGCCCTGGGCCGTCATCTCGAACAGGGGTACGACGAGCTGCGCACCGCGGTGGTGCCGGCGCCGGTGAGCGACGGGGCGCTGCTGCTCGCGGTTGCGGCCACGTGGTTCATGGCGCAGACCGCGGACCTGCTCGCCTTCCGGCGCGACGCCACCATCGCCGCGGTGGCCCCCGCGCTGTCGCTGTTCATCTGGGCCTCCACCCTCGGCAGCGCCGAGCTCCGCGCCCGCACGACCATCGGTTTCGCGGGCGCGGCCGTGGTGTTCCTCCTCCTCCAGCACCAGGCCCTGCTCGAGCGCCGGCGCGCCTGGTTTGCGGGGCGCCGGCTCGGCGCCGGCACCGGCCTGGTGTCGGTCGGCGCGCTCGTCGGCACCGTCGCCGTGCTGGGTGGCGTCGTCGTCGGCCCCGCCCTCCCCGGCGCTAACTCGGAGGCGCTCATCGACGTGAAAGGCCTCGGCCGAGGAGGAGGCGGCGGAGGCGACCGCAGCTACCGGGCCGAGCCGCCGCTGGCTCGCATCGGCGAGAACTTCCTCGCGCCCGAGCAGGTGAACCTGTTCAGCGTGCGCAGCCCGGTCCCCGAGTACTGGCGCATCGCCGCGCTCGACCGCTACACGAGCGAAGAGGGCGGGCAGTGGACCCTCACCGCCCAGGGATCGGACGAGGTCGCCGAGGGGATCCACGAGCTCGACGAGACTGCGGGCGCGGTCCAGCAGGACTTCCGCATCCACGCGCTCGAAGGGCGGTGGATGCCGGCCGCCTACCGGGCAGTGGACGTCGAGGGAGGTGACGCGCTGGTCGTGAAGAACTCGACCACCCTCGTCACGTCACGCGAGACGGTCCGGGGCCTGCGGTACTCGGTCCGCTCCGAGGTGCAACCCCCGCCCGAGACGGTGAACGAGGGACGGCGGCGCGCCACCGACCAGCGTCCTCCGCCCGACCTTGCCGAGTTCACCGAGCTGGCCGACGACTTCCCCGACGACGTACGCCGCCGCGCCCAGGAAGTCGTGGCGGGCGCGCAGAACCCGTACGAGCAGGCGCTCGCGCTCGAGCGGTTCTTCGACCCGGCCAACGGGTTCGAGTACTCGCTCGACGCCGACGTGAGCCCGCAGGCACAGACCGAGAGCGCCATCCGCGAGTTCGTGATCGAGACCCGACGTGGCTTCTGCGTGCAGTTCGCGGGCAGCTTCGCCGCCATGGCGCGATCGGTCGGGCTTCCCGCCCGGATCGCGGTCGGCTATGCGCCCGGCACACGCCAGCGCGACGGCACCTTCCGCGTCACCAGCTGGGACGCCCACGCCTGGCCCGAGGTGTGGCTCGCCGGCCTCGGCTGGACGCGTTTCGAGCCCACTCCTCCCAGTGACCTCCCCGGCGGGAGCGACCTCCCCGGCCGGGCGACCGCCCCCGGTCCCGGCGAGGCCGGCGCAGAACCGGGTGCGACGCCCACCACCGCGGTCCCGCCAGCGTCGGCTTCCGCTGCCGGCGCGCCGACCACCGTCGCCGCCAACCCGAGCACGAACGTCAGCATCGGAGCGCCCGGAGCGCCCGACGAACCGGACGACCGCAAGGGCCTGATCACGTTCAGCTGGGCCCTGCTCGCAGTGGTGGCCGCGGGGCTCGTCGTGCTCACGGCGGGCGGCGCAGTCACGGTCGTCGTGGTCAAGGCCCGGTGGCGCGCCCACCGGCGGGCGCGGCCCGACCCCACCGACGCGATCACGGGCGCCTGGGAGGAGGCACTCGACCGGCTGGGCGAGGCCGGTGTCGCGCTACGCGCCGCGCTCACGCCGTTCGAGCTTGCCGCCGCCGCCCGCCGTCGGGTCCCGGAGGGCGCCACCGCGCCACTCCGGTCGCTCGCCGAGACCTACACCGCCACGCGATACGGCCCCCGCCCGCCCGGCGTCGACGCCGCCGACCTCGCCTGGGAGCACGTGGACGAGATCAGCCGCGCCCTGCGCGACGGCGCGCCGGTGCGGGAGCGATGGCGCCGGCGCCTGGATCCCTCGCCGTTGCGCGCGCGCCGCTGATCAGCCCGATCGACGCGTCGGATCGCGCCGCAGCTCGTCCACGAACTGCCGGCGCTCGGCGTCGAACGCGCGGACCTCGGTCTCGACGTCGGCCGCCATCCGGTCGACCGCCACGAACAGCGCAAGCTGCCCGTGGCGGAGCGCGTCGAGGATCTGACCGTCGTCGCGGCACGCCCAGACCGTGTCGCCGTCGGTGACCAGCCGGAGGCCGGCGACGTCCTCACCCGACTCGACGAGATAGCGGAGGGCCTTGCGGATCCGCGCCAGAGGGAGCCCCGACTCGAGCAGCGACCCCACCACCCGCAGCGCCACGAGGTCACGGAACGAGTAGCGCCGGGGGCCGGCCGTGCCCTCGCGTTCGCCCGGGCGCACCAGGCCGATGCGTTTCCAGTAGCGGAGCTGCGCCTCGGTGCAGCCGGTCAGCCGCGCCGCCTGGGCGGCGGTGTACGGCACCGGCCGGTCAGGAGCCGTTCTCGTCGCGACGCCACCGCTCCCGCCACCGGCGGCCGGCGTCGCCGAGCTTCCCCTTCAGCGCGCCTCCTCGCACCGAGCCGGTGAGGCTCGCGAATCCCGCCTTCCCCATCTTCCGGGCGTTGCGCTCGATGACCAGGGAGCAGCCCAGCATGATCAGGAAGCCGACGACCCCGAGCGCCAGGATCCGGGTGAACGTGAACAGCAGCAGGGCGAGGCCGGCGACGAACCCGAGGACGGCCCACTTGATGGCCCGGGCCGCGTGCCGGTACAGCGTCGTCTCGGAGACCTGCTGGACGAGGCCGGGATCGGTGGCCGACAGGTTGGCCTCGATCTCCTGCAGGATGCGCTGCTCGTCCTCGGAAAGCGGCATCGGCTCTCTCGGTCCTCCCGCCT
This sequence comes from Acidimicrobiia bacterium, assembly GCA_050743365.1. Taxonomy (GTDB): domain Bacteria; phylum Actinomycetota; class Acidimicrobiia; order IMCC26256; family JACDBD01; genus JBOGFI01. The sequence continues at coordinate 8,221 of JBOGFI010000053.1, forward strand.
CGCGCCCGGAGGCAAACTCATTCTCGCGCAGCCCCGACTCTGTCGCTACGCACCTGGGTCACCCGATCGGGACCGGGCGTCCCCCGTTACGTGCGGAACGGTACGCGAGGTCGACGAGACGGTGGGCGGCGAGAGCGGCCGGCGCGCCGGGGTCCCCTCGCGCCGCCCGTCCGTCGACGGCCAGCGCGTCGAGGAACGCCTTGCTCGGCTCCGCGTACTGGCCCAGCGGCTTGGCCAGCGCTTCGGGGACGTCGAAGCGCTCCAGCCATGGCGGCGGCGGGGCCTCGACGGTCTCGGTGCCGGCCGACGTCTCGATTTGGAGGGGGCCGAGGTAGTCGTCGTCGGTCCAGAGCATGGCGTCCTCGCAGAACACCTCCAGGCGCCGGGTCGAGGGGCGCGTGAGGATCTGGTGCCAGACGCTGACGATGGCCGCGGTGTCGCCGGCCGGGTACGTGAAGGTGAGCGTCGCGACGTCGTCGATGCCGGCGTGCCCGAAGATCGAGCTCGTGCGGGCGCTGACCTCCGTCGGCTGGCCCAGGACCCACCGGAGCACGTCCACGTCATGGATCGAGTGCTCGATGAGGGTCCCGCCACCCGCCCGGTCCGCATCCGAGCGCCACTCCGAGGCGTAGATGCCCTGGATCGGGAAGTACTGGTCGTCACGCAGGATGGTGGCCAGCGGCCGCCCGTAGCGACCCGAGGCCACCCCTTCGGCGACGGCGCGGAACACCGGGGCGTGCCGCAGCACCAGGCCCACCTGATGGGGCACCCGTCCGAGCGCGGTGGCGATCGCCTCACAATCGGCCAGCGTCGGCGCCAGCGGCTTCTCGCAGAAGACGGCGAGCCCGCGGGCGACCGCCGCGTCCACCACCTGGCGATGCGCCGCGGTCCAGGTGCACACCCACGCCACGTCGACTTCGTCGAGAAGCGTGTCGAGGTCGGCGCACGGCCGGGCGTCGTGGTGGGCGCCGAGCGCGGCCGCCCGGTCGCGATCGGGGTCGAAGGTGGCCGTGACCCGGGCGTCGACGAGCCCGAGCCGCGACAGCTGGTGCAGCGCGAACGAGTGCACCGTGCCGATGAACCCGCACCCCACGAGCCCGATACGGATCAGCGCGTGTCCTCCCCGCCTTCGTCCCCACCGTCGCGGACCTGCTCGGCGGTGGGAGCCCCGGCGGCGCCCTCGCTGCCTGCGAGGGCGGCGAGCCCGACGGCGTCGTCACCGAAGCGCGCCCGCACCGCGTCCATCGACCGCTCGACGGCAGCGTGCCGGTCGTTGCGGAGCGCGGCTTCGGGAGCACCGTCGTCACCGAGGGGAAGCCGGGCCTGGACGGCGCGCCGGTCTTCGAGCTGCTGCACGGAGACGCCCAGCAGGCGTAGGCCGTCACCGAGGTCGACCGTGTCGAGGAGCGCGCGGGCGACGCCGGCGATCTCGGCGCCGGCGTCGGTGGGGTCCGGCAGCGTGCGCGAGCGGGTGATCGTGCGGAAGTCGCCGTAGCGGAGCTTGAGCTGGACGGTGCGGCCCAGGCGGTGTGCGGCGCGCAGCCGCTTCCCGACCTGCTCGGCCAGGCGGAGCGCCTCCCGCTCCAGCTCCGACCGGTCGGTGACGTCACGTGGGAACGTCTCCTCGTGGCCGATCGACTTCGCCACGCGTGTCGCCACCACCGCGCGCTCGTCGCGGTTCCACGCCAGCGCGTGCAGGTGGCAGCCCTGGGCGACGCCCAGTGCCCGGACGAGCGCGTCCTCGGGGAGGGCCGCGAGGTCCCCGACCGTCCGCACCCCGAGGTGCTCGAGGCGGCGGCGGGTGGCGGGGCCGACGCCCCAGAGCCGTCCCACGTCGAGCGGGTGCAGGAAGGCGAGCTCGGTCCCCGGCTTGACGACGAGCAGGCCGTCGGGCTTCGCCTCCTCGCTGGCGAGCTTGGCGACGTGCTTGCTGGTGGCGACCCCGACCGAGGCCACCAGGCCCGTCTCGTTCCTGACGCGCGTCCGGATCGCGACGGCGATGTCGGCGGCGGGGCCGTGGAGCCGGCGCGCCCCCGCCACGTCGAGGAACGCCTCGTCGAGCGCCAGCGGCTCGACCAGCGGCGTGAACGACCTCAGGATCGCCATGACCGACCGGCTCGCGTCCGTATAGGCGTCGAAGCGGGGAGCGACGAAGACGCCGTCGGGGCAGGCACGGCGGGCACGCGCCATCGGCATCGCCGAGTGCACGCCGAAGCGGCGCGCCTCGTAGCTCGCCGCCGCCACCACACCCCGCGGCCCGAGCCCGCCCACCACCACCGGGCGGCCTCGCAGCGCGGGGTCGGCGAGCTGCTCGACCGACGCGTAGAACGCGTCGAGGTCGACGTGGACGATCGAGGGCTCGTCCACGTCTCCAGCCGTCACGTCGGTGTGCGGTGCACGCGAAGGTCGGCGCGCGCGGTGCCGTGCACCTCGTAGCGGTAGCCGCGAGCCTCGGCTGGCCCCCACCGCTCGGCCAGCCACTCGGCCAGCGGCTCGCTCACCCAGCGGGCGCACTCGTCGAGCAGGGCACGAATGTCACCGTGGGGCACGAACGCGGCGTCGACGACGATGCCGTCGGGGTCTTCGACGCACAGCTCACCGTCGAACTCGATGGCGCGGTGCACCTCGCAGCGCATCGACCACCCCAAGTCGACCGCCAGCGCCCGCACCTCGTACACGGGCCCCTCCCAGCGGCGAACGCGGATGCCGGTCTCCTCCTCGACCTCCCGGGTGAGCCCTTCGAGGAGTGACGCGTCGTCGGCGTCGATGACCCCGCCGGGCGTGCTCCAGTCGGAGAAGCCGCCCCGCCGTCGGTTGTGCACCATCAGGAGCCCGTCGCCTGCCTCCACCAGCGCCCCGGCGACCAGCCACTTCCGGGGGGCGTCCGCCATGGCGTCAGTCTGCCGCGTGGCCGGCGCCGCAGGCCCCACCGTACGATCGCCCGATGGAGGAACACGCCCCGCCCGGCCTGCCGTCGCGGACCGCGTACCTCCTGGCGTTCGCGGGCGTCGTCGTCGCGGGACTGCTCGGCGGCATGATCGGCTACGGGCTCGTCGATGTCAGCTGCGAGGGAAGCTGCGGGCTGGCCGCCGCGTCCGGGGCGCTGGTCGGCGCGGCGGTGGCGGCCGGGGGCGTCGGCGTGATCGCCGTACTCGTGCTCCGCGCCATGGCCGAGTGGAGGCGAAACCAGCCGCGGTGATGGTCAGAGGCGCCAGCCCGCGACTCGCGTCGTGAATGGCGCGGGAGCGGCGAGCGACCCGAAGGGCGGCGGCAGGTAACCTGCCGCCGAGCGAGTGCGACCAGGCAGAGGGGCCCGCCTATCCCGCGAAGCTCAGACGCCGGAAGCCCTCGGCATAGCGCACGCCGGCGGCACGACCGGCCTCCTCGGCCCGCTCACGGAGGAACTGCCGGAACCACTCGCCCGTCTCCGTCAGCTGGCTCTCGTGGCAGAAGAGGGCGTCGATCTTGCGCTCCATCGACGCGGTGATGTCGATCCAGCAGTTGGGCGCGAGGGTGCCCGACAGGTACACGGCGCTCACCTCGTGCACCGCCAGGCCCTCGGCCAGGTGCTCGGCGAAGTAGTGGGGGTTACCGGCCGACGGCGCCACCGCGTCGAGGGTCGCCCAGCCGGTCACCCGGTGGTCGTGGTGGTTGAAGTAGCGGTCGCCGAAGAACACCGCGGTCGGGTCGGGACACAGCACGACGTCGGGCCGCAGGTCCCGCACGTACCGGGTGATCGAGCTCCGCAGCGCCTGGTCGTCGGGGAGCTCGCCGTCGGAGTAGTCGAGGTGGAAGTGGCCCGTGAACCCCAGCAGGGCGGCCGCCTTGGCCGTCTCGTCGACCCGCACCCGCGTCAGCTCCTCAAGGTCGGCGTCGGGGTCCTGGGTGCCCTTGTCGCCCCGGGTGGTGAGGAGCACCGAGACATCGGCGCCGGCGGCGGCCCAGCCGGCCAGGGTTCCGCCGGCCGAGATCTCGGGGTCGTCGGGGTGCGCGTACACCGCCAGCGCGCTCGCCGGGATCGCCGTCTCGATCGTCACTGCGCCTACGGTAGCGAACGTGCCGGCGAGCGAGCGCGACCAGGCAGTCGGCTACCAGGTCAGGTCGAGCACCCCGCGCATCGTGGCCTCGAAGGTCGCGTCGTCCATCGTGGTGCGCGCGCCGAGCACCATGTCGGCGTCGTCGCCCACGGGCCACCGCAGCCGGGGCTCCTCGGCCTCGACCGCGTCGGCGATCGCGGCGGCCACGATCTCGGGACCCGGGGGCTCCGGGCCGCCGATCAACCTGTCGCGCGAGGCGTCCCACTGCCGGCGCAGCTCGTCGTAGGGCGGCTCGGCGATCCCGTGCTCGGGCTCGTTGGCCTGGAAGCCGGTGTCGAACACACCCGGCTCGATCACCCGCACGCGCACCCCGAAGTGGCCGACCTCGTAGTGCAGGGCCTCGGACAGGCCCTCCACCGCCCACTTCGTCGCCGCGTAGACGCCGCCGAGCGGGGGCGCGACCCGGCCGGCGAGCGACGTGACGTTGACGATCGTGCCGCTCCCCCGCTCCCGCATCTGCGGGAGGACGGCCTGGATCATGCGCACCGTGCCGAGCACGTTGGTCTCGAGCACCCGGCGGGCCTCGGCCAGGGGGACCTTCTCGACCGGCCCGACCATCCCGAAGCCGGCGTTGTTGACGAGCGCGTCGACCGGGCCGGCAGCCGCCACCGCCGCTGCCACCGAGGCGTCGTCGTCGACGTCGAGGCGCAGCCGGCCCGCCACGTCGAGGTCGTCGAGGGTCTCGGGCCGCCGGGCGGTGGCGATCACCTCGTGGCCGCGCTTGGTGAGCTCGACCGCGGCGGCGCGCCCGAAGCCGGTCGAGCACCCGGTGATCAGTGTCTTCGCCATGCGGATCTCCTTCAGTCCGTCGCGAGCCCGTCGAGCACCTTGACGACGCGGTCCATGTCGCGGTCGTCGATGTCCTTGTGGGTGACGAAACGCACATCATTGCCCAGCGTCAGCACCCGGATCCCCTCGGCCTCGAGCCGCTCGGTCGAGCCGGAGGGCAGCCGGTCGGCGGCGGCGAACACCATGTTGGTCTCGATCGTCGTGGGGTCGACGCTGCCGGGGAAACGATCGGCCAGGGTGTCGGCCAGTCGGCGGGCGCGACGATGATCGTCGCCGAGGCGCTCGATCATGGTGTCGAGCGCCACCAGCCCAGCGGCGGCGATGATCCCGGCCTGCCGCATCGCCCCGCCCATCCGCCGCCGGAACGAGTGGGCTTCGGCAACCACGTCGGCGGGGCCGCAAAGCACCGACCCGACCGGCGCGCCCAGCCCCTTCGAGACGCAGAACATGGCGGTGGTCGCGGGTCCCGCGAGGTCGGCAGCGGGCAGGCCCAGCGCGACCGATGCATTCCAGATGCGCGCACCGTCGCAGTGCACCGGGAGGCCGTGGCTGCAGGCTACGTCGCACACGGCGCGAACCTGGTCGACGCGCCACGGCCGGCCATTGGCGGCCGCGTGCGTGTTCTCGATCGTGACCAGCGACACCTCCGGAGCGCCTTCGGGCCGGTCACGCAGCGCCGTCTCGACGGTCTCGGGCGTGAACGGCCCGGCGCCGTCGGGTAGCAGGTGCGGCTCGAGACCGGCGTCGGCCATCGAGGCTCCCTCTACCCGGTACACGTGCGCACGGTCGGCGCAAACGACGATGGTGCCGGGCCGCCCGAGCGTGCGCAGCGCGACCTGATTCGCCATCGTGCCCGATGGGACGTAGAGGCCGGCGTCCTTGCCGAGCAGCTCGGCGGCGCGCTCCTGGAGACGGTTGATCGTGGGGTCCTCGCCGAACACGTCGTCGCCGACGGATGCCAGGGCCATGGCTCGGCGCATCTCGCGCGTGGGCACGGTGACGGTGTCGGAGCGCAGGTCGATGCGGCCGTCGGGAGAAGGCATGCCTCGAGCCTACGCGGGTCAGCCGCTGCCATCCCCTGGACGAGAAGCACCGACGGGGCGCATGAGGCCCTCCTGGATGACGGTCACGGCGAGCGCGCCGTCGCGCCGGAAGATCAGTCCCCCGGCCAGCCCGCGCGCGCCCGAGGCCGACGGGCTCCACTGGTGGTACAGGAGCCACTCGTCGGCACGGAACGGCCGGTGGAACCACATGGCGTGGTCGAGGCTGGCGACCATGAAATGTCCCTCGCGGTAGGAGGTGGCGTGCGGGAACATGGCCGTGTCGAGCAACGTGAGATCCGACGCGTAGGCGACGACGCAGGCGTGGAGCAGGGGGTCGTCGGGAAGCCCGCCGTTGGACCTGATCCACACGTCCTGCTCGGGCGGACGGGACCTCGGGGCGAGCCAGTGGGGGTCCTCGACGTGCCGTGAGTCGATCGGCCGCTCGCGCAGCAGCCACTCGACCTCCTCGGCACCGAAACGCTCGACGTGGGGCCCGAGCAGCTCCCGGTACGTCGGCAACGTCTCGGGGTCGGGCACGTCGGGCATCGGCGTCTGGTGGTCGGGGCCGGGCTCGACGACCTGGAACGACGTCTGGAGGTTGAAGATGGCGCGTCCGTGCTGGATGGCGACCACCCGACGGGTGGTGAAGCTCTTGCCGTCGCGGATGCGGTCGACCTCGTAGACGATCGGCACCTGCGGGTCGCCCGGACGCAGGAAGTAGGCGTGCAGGGAGTGGACCCGGCGATCGCCGCCCACCGTGCGGCCCGCCGCCACCAGCGCCTGGGCCGCCACCTGCCCGCCGAACACCCGCTGGCGATCCTCGTCGGGGCTGACACCGCGGAAGAGGTTCACCTCGAGCGGCTCGAGCTCGAGCAGCGCCACGAGCTCGTCGAGCGCGGTGCCCATCCCTATGGCCTCGCCAGCTGCCTAACCGAAGAAGACGCTGGCCGCGTCGAAGACGTCGGGGGCGACGGTCTTGAGCTCCTTCACGCCCTCCTCGATCGGCACCCGCACGATGTCGGGACCGCGCAGCGCGACCATCTTCCCGAAGTCGTGCTCGTGGGCGGCGTCGATCGCCTCGATGCCGAAACGGGTGGCGAGGACGCGGTCGTAAGCGGTGGGTGTGCCGCCCCGCAGCACGTGGCCGAGGATCGTGACACGCGTCTCGAAGCCGGTACGCCGCTCGATCTCGGTCTGGATCCGGTTTCCCACGCCGCCCAGCCGCACGTGGCCGAACTCGTCGAGCTCCTCCGTCTGGGTGGCCATGGTGCCCTCTGTCGGCACCGCGCCCTCGGCCACGACGACGATCGAGAAGCCGGCGCCCCGCTGGTGGCGGTGGCGGATGCGCTCGCAGACCTCGGCGATGTCGAACGGCTCCTCGGGCACGAGGATGACGTCGGCGCCGCCCGCCATTCCCGAGTACGTGGCGATCCAGCCGGCGTGGCGACCCATCACCTCGACCACCATGACCCGGTCGTGGCTCTCGGCGGTGGTGTGGAGGCGGTCGATGGCGTCGGTGGCGATCTGCACGGCGGTGTTGAACCCGAACGTGAAGTCGGTCGCAGACAGGTCGTTGTCGATGGTCTTCGGCACACCCACGATCTGGACGCCGTCTCCGGCGAGCTTGCTCGCCACGCCGAGCGTGTCCTCGCCGCCGATGGCCACGAGGGCGTCGATCCGCTCGCGCCGCAGGGTGTCGAGCACCTTGGCCACGCCGTCGTCGGTCTTGTAGGGGTTCGTCCGCGAGGTGCCGAGGATCGTGCCGCCCCGGGGCAGGATCCCCCTGGTGTGCGCGGTCGTCAGCTCGATGGTCTGGCACTCGACGACGCCCCGCCAGCCGGCCCGGAAGCCGGTGAAGGCGTGGCCGTAAACCTCCTCCCCCTTGCGGACCACGGCCCGGATCACCGCGTTGAGGCCCGGGCAGTCGCCACCACCGGTCAGTACGCCGATCCGCATCCTCACCTCCACGTCCGCGGGCATGTCGTCCGGGCGCGATCGTTGCACAGGCGGGACGGGAAGGGTCGATGCCCGGCCGGTAGTGTCACCCCGGCGCCAAGTCGACCAGGGGATGCGCTCGTGGACCGCAACGCCGTGCGAGGGCAAGTCGAGGGGCTGACCGCGTCGATGCTCGCCGGCGGCGAGCGGGTGCGCGGCGTCAGCCCGGTGTGGGCCGTCGAGATGCGAGGGCGGGTGCCGCTGCTGTTCCGCGAGCGCGACCTCTACATCATCGCCCTGACCGACCAGCGCCTGATCCTGTTCAGCGCTCCCCGGCGGGGTCGCGCCCTCACCGTGTCGAATCTCGTGCTGGCGAAGCGGTACCCGAGCTTCGAGCTCGACCGCGTCACCGGCGGGCGACTGATGCTCCAGATCCGCTTGCGCACCACCGACGACCGGGTCCTCGTGCTCGAGTTCCGACCCCGCGACCGCGAGGTCGGCCGCGAGCTCGCCGCGGCCCTCGGCTCGAAGAGCGACCGCAGCCGGCGTCGCGGCCGTAGGAGGAAGGAACCCGCGACCGTCGGCGACGAGCCGGCGGAGCCCCGGCCAACGTGAGCGTCCTCGTCGCGATCGACGCCGGCACCACCGGCGTCCGGTCGTTCGCCGTCGACGAGTACGGCAGACCGCGGGCCTGGTCGTATCGCGAGTTCGCCCAGCACTTCCCGCAGCCGGGTTGGGTCGAGCACGACGCCGACGACATCTGGAACGCCACCCGGTCGACGCTCTCCGAGGTGGTCGAGGCCGTCGCCGGCGACGGCGAAACCGTCGCCGCTGTCGGCATCGCCAACCAGCGGGAGACGGCGGTGGTCTGGGACCGCGCGACCGGCCGCCCCTTGCACCGCGCCATCGTGTGGCAGGACCGCCGCACCGCCGGGCGCTGCGAGGCGCTGAAGCAAAACGGGCACGAGCCCACGGTCCGGGCCCGGACGGGGCTGGTGCTCGACCCGTACTTCTCGGCGACCAAGCTCGAGTGGCTCCTCACCGAGGGCGGGGTCGAGGCCAGCCCCGGGCTCGCGTTCGGCACGGTCGACACCTGGATCCTCTGGAACCTGACCGGGGGTGCCGACGGCGGCGAGCACGCGACCGAGCCGTCCAACGCCAGCCGCACGCTCCTCTACGACATCGACGCCCTCGATTGGTCCGATGAGCTGTGCGCGCTGTTCAGGGTCCCCCGCTCTTGCCTCCCCGAGGTCCGCCCGAGCAGTGGGCGCTTCGGCGTGACGGTCGCCCGCCGGGCGGCCGGCTTGCGCGTGCCCGTGAGCGGGATGGCGGGCGACCAGCAGGCGGCGCTGTTCGGGCAGGCGTGCTTCGAGCCGGGCATGACGAAGAACACCTACGGCACCGGCTCGTTCGTGCTCATGAACCTGGGGCCGGGCCACCCCGAGCCCACCGAGGGGCTCCTGACCAGCGTGGCGTGGGACCTCGGTGGCGATGTGGCGTACGTGATGGAGGGCGCGGTGTTCGTCACCGGCGCCGCCATCCAGTGGCTACGCGACGGTCTCGGGATCATCGGTGATGCCGCCGAGACCGGCCCGCTTGCGGCGAGCGTCGGCGACCCCGGCGGCGTGTACTTCGTCCCCGCGTTCACCGGGCTGGGCTCGCCGTGGTGGGACCCGTACGCACGCGGCGCGATCTTCGGCCTCACCCGGGGAACCGGGCGCGCGCACCTGGCGCGCGCGGTGGTGGAGTCGATGGCGTGGCAGACCCTCGACGTGGTGGACGCGGTCACCGCCGCCGCCGGCACGAAGATCGCCGAGCTGCGCGTCGACGGCGGCGCCAGCGTGATGGACGTCCTGTGCCAGTTCCAGGCCGACGTGCTCGGGGTGCCCGTCCGCCGGCCGGCGGTGAAGGAGACGACCGCGCTCGGCGCCGTCTACCTCGCCGGCCTCGCCGAGGGCGTGTGGTCGTCACCCGCCGAGGCGGCGGCGAGCTGGTCGGAGGAGGCCGCCTACGAGCCCGCCATGCCGGCCGACGAGGTCGCCCGCCGGCGCGAAGGATGGCAACGGGCGGTCGATCGGTCGCGAGGCTGGGCGCGCGGCGAGTAGCGCCCGTTTACGCCACTGCGGCCGGCTCGAGCCTCTTGACCGGCGCCGTCTCGACCGGCACGTCCTCGGCCCTCTTCGTAGCGTACGTGTCGACGTACTCGTAGCCGGAGAGCCGCTGGATCTCGAACATCACCTCGTCGGTGACCTGGCGCAGCACGATGCGATCGTCCTGGCGGCCGACGTAGTGCTCCAGCGGGACGGGCGCGCCGAACCTGATCGTGACCCGCCGGAACAGTCGCGGCAGCTTCTTGTCGGTCGCCTGGATCTCGTCGGTGCCGATCATCCCGACCGGCACGATCGGCGCGCCGGTCCGCAAGGCGAGGCGGGCGACCCCGGTGTGCCCACGGTGGAGGTAGCCGTCGCGGGTGCGGGTGCCCTCGGGATAGATGCCGAACACGCCGCCCTGCTCGAGCACCTCGGTGGCGGAGGCGAGGGCGCGCTCGCTGGCACTGCCACCCTCGCGGCGGATGGGGATCTGGCCCACCGCCCGGAAGAACCAAGCGGTCTTCCGCGAGTCGAAGTACTCGGCCTTGGCCACGAACGTCACCCGCCGGCGGATCAGGAGCGGCAGGAACATCGAGTCCATGAACGACCGGTGGTTCGAGGCCAGGATCACCGGGCCGTGGCGCGGGACGCGGTCGCTCCCCTCGACGCGGATCCGGTAGCAGACCCGCAGGACGGGGGTGAGCACTGCCTTGATGACCCAGTAGAGCACCGCCGGCAGCCTACGCGGCGCGCTCGACCGCGGAAACTGCCGCTGCGGTCTTGGGAGGGAGGACGCAGGCCCGGAGCCGGCAGGTCTCAGGCGGACCGGCACGGGCGGGGCCGGGCACACCGGAAGGCTCAGATGCGCTGCCCGATCGGGCGGAGCAGCGCATAACGCCTAAGAACGGGTGCGCTTCTGCACGTCGCGCTTCGGATTCACGGCGGTTCCGTCTCCACAGATGGTTAATCTCGCGCTTATGCCTAGTGACACGTCCGCTACCGGCACGTGGCCCGGGCACATGCGCGTCGGATCGCTTCGGGTCGTGCGTTCGAGCGTCCGCTACGACGCGACGATCGAGTTCTACCGAGACCTCGTGGGGCTCCCGGTCATCGACGAGTTCCGGCGTAGCTACGGGGAGGACGGAACCATCTTCGGATTGCCCGGCTCGCCCACGCACCTCGAAGTCGTTCGCTCAACGGAGGCCAGCTCGTCGATCGATCAATTCGATCAACTCGTCTTCTACCTGCAAGATCAAGCGGCGGTGGAAGACGCCACGAAGGAGCTGCGCGCCAATGGCGTGCGGCCAGTGCGCGACCAACATCGCTACTGGGAGGAGAACGGTGGCATCACGTTTCGTGACCCCGACGGACGCGGGCTCATCTACGCGTCCTGGGTCTACGGACGGGATCGACAGCCGTCAGAGTCACCGCAGTGACTCGGGTGGCCGTGAGCGCCGCCACGTAGAAGACCGCCCCGGGGTGGCGGGGCGAAGGGAGCCACGGTGCACGCAAACGTCGTATTCGTGAACGTCGATGCAACCCAAGCCGACCCTGCGCGACGGGGACTGCACAACCAGGTGATTCCTAGGGTCAGTCAGACTCCGGGCTTTGTGGCCGGCTATTGGTTGGAGCCCCTCGACGGCAAGGGCATCTCAGTGACGCTATGGGAGAGCGAGCAAGCCGCCCGAGAGGCCGCAGGTCTTATCCACCCCGCCAGCTCGCCAACAACGGGAGTCAAGGTCGACAGGATCGAGACCCGGGAAGTCATCGGGCACGCGTAGCTCGACCCCGCACCGACCTCGGCACGAATCGCGACCGCCTGGTCGGTCACCTCGCTCGCTTCCGCGACTTGCGGGCACGCCCGGCCGCCTTGGATGCTGCTCTGTCGACTGCCTTCTCTGCCTTCGACGCCCTCGCCTCGACGGCCTTGGCTGCCCGACCAGCGCTCTTCTTGAGCGACTTGGAGGCCCGCGCGCCTCCTCGTTCCACGGCCTTGGCTGCTTTGGCGCTGCGGCCCTCGACCGCCTTGGCCACTCGGCTCGCGGCCTTCTTCGTCGCCTTCTTCGCGGTCTGGCCCGTGCTCTTGGCCTTGTGCCCCAGCACCGAGAGCGTGCCGCTGGCGGGTACGACCGTGGACCGCTCCCCCGTGTCCCAACGCACCGTGATCATTGGGCCCCGGACCGCAGTGACCACGCCGCTGCGCGGGCGTCGCTCCACCTTTGCGGCTGCCAGTTCCACCCGGTCACCGACCTCGGCCATGCCGACCTCCCCTTCTTGCTTGGTGATTTTGCCCAAGCGGAGAGTAGGCCCCGTGCCGACCGTTTGGTCGGGGCGACGGCTGGCCGGGGGCGGTTGACCAGGACGCTGACAGCGACGAGGGCAGCGAGGAGCATGCCGGTGGCTAGCACGGGTTCGGTGGTGGCGCTGGAGAACAGGATCAGGGTGGCGGTGACGGGGACGGCGAAGGTGCGGAGCAGGCTCGGCGGCTTGTAGCGGGCGTGCAGGGCCCACACGGCGACCAGGTAGGTGGCCACCGGGACCGTGATGGCGAAGCCGGCTTCGAGGTCGGTGAGCTCGGAGTGGTGCGTGGCCTGGTCCACCGCCACGGCCAGGCCCGCACCGGCTGCGGCGGCACCGGCGAACACGAAGTAGTGGCCGTAGCCCCAGGCGAACGCGCCGGTGAGCCGGTCGGCGAAGGCCTGCCGGGCCTGTTCGACGACCTGCCCGGCGGGCATGTCGAAGTAGAGCCACCACATCGAGAAGACGATGAGCAGCCCACCCACCACCACGGTGGCCAGGTCGGCGAAGGTGCTCTCGCCGTCGAGGGCGACCTGCACGCCGATGCTGGCCGCCAGTACCGACTCGCCGAGCACGATGATCGTGAACAGGCCGTAGCGCTCAGCGATGTGGCCCGGGTGCCACGACGTTCGGCCCGCGGCCTCGGCCAGTGCTGACCGTCGACGGCCCGGGGCACGCCGGCAGCGAGGATCAGCACCCCCGTCATCTGCACGAGCACGGCGATGCGGTAGGCGGCGTCGTCGGTGTCGTAGGCCGAGGCGAACCAGGTGAAGTTCATCCACGCCCACCAGATGCCGAAGAACACCAGCGGGAAGCCAACGAGGGCATCGGTGGCATTCCCCGCGACGAGGCCGTGGTGGAGGCTGGACGCCGCCTGAGCGATCGCCACCACGAACGTCAGGTCGAAGAACAACTCGAGCGGCGTAGCCGCCCGGTGTGTCTCGGCCGGATCCCGAGATGACATCCGCACGTGCAGCTGCACCCCACCATCCTTCCCCGCGAGCGCCACTTGCTTCGTGCGGTCCAGTCCGCGGACGGCCGCGAACCAGAACGGCGCCTATGAGGCGCCGCGGATCTGCAAGCGAGAGCGCCGGGTCAGCCCAGCTGCTCATGTAGGAACGAGATGACCTCGGGCCAGAGCTGCGCGGCGAGCCCTTCATCCAACGTGCCCAACGCGTTGTGCGGTCCCATGAACGCATGCCCAGTTCCCGGGTGGACCGTGAACGTCACGTCCTTACCCATTGCCCGCAGCTTCGTTTCGAGGGTTCTGGCCGCGTCGGGGCCGAAGAAATCATCGTTCTCGGCCATGTGTCCTTGAATCGACGCGGTCAGCCGTGCCCAGTCGGGCTCCATCTCGTCCTGGGGGAAGCCATAGAACGCGACAACAGCTTTGATCCTGTCAGGCCGGTTCGCGGCCAGGATGAACGACAGCATCCCGCCCATGCAGAAGCCGACCACCCCAAGGCCGTCGCCCGTGACGGCCTCGTGGGCAGCGAGGTAGTCGACGGCTCCGTTCATGTCTCGTGCCGCACGATCAGGCGGGAGGCTCTGCATGAGCTGCGCGGCCGTGTCCATCTCGTCATGACCGGCCAGTTTCCCGCGGTACAGATCCGGCGCCAGAGCCACGAACCCGCTCTGATCAAGACGCTCCGCCATCTCCTTGATCCCAGAGTCGAGGCCCCACCACTCTTGGATCACGACCACCCCGGCACCTGAACCCCCTGCCGGTCTGACCAGGTAGCCCGCGGCCGTTTCCCCATCGCTGCTGAACTCAACGCTCTCAGCCACGGACGGGAAGTTAGTCCGTGCGTCGGTAGCCGGTTATCGCCGCCAATCCGTCTAGGTGGTGGGCGCGACGAAGCAGTACGACGTCGCGACCCGTCCGTCACTCAGTCGTAGTTCGACTGAGCCCACCTGCTGCCAGCCGAGCCGCTCCTCAACCTCCTGGCCGCGCTCCCGGGCGGCGTCGCCGCCCGCATCCACCCGGCCGTCGCGCTGCGAGCCGACTGACCTGCCGGCACCTCTTGGACCCTCCCGCTCCGGGCCCTATGTCCTCCCTCCCCGTGCGTTCTTGACGGGAGAGGGGATGGAGGGCCCGCAGCGGGAGGGGCCAAGAGGACAGGCGCAGGCCGAGGGCCGCGGCCCAGGCGGGGCGCGGACCACGGAGGCCGGGCACGGAGCCCGGAGCACCCGGCACGGGGCCCCCAGGCGTTGGGGTAAAGGGCTACGCCCTTGCGGATAGGCGCGAGGTGGTGGGAGGGGCGCGGCAATGATTGTGGTTCGTGAAGCGCCGGACCCGGGCTCGTGAGTAGCTCGAACGATCCCGGCACCCCCATGCGAAGAAGAACGGTCGAGCTCCGCGACGAGGGGCGGTGACGGTGGCCATTCGGCACTTCGACGTCGGCCCCACGGCCGGACTGGAGAAGGCGGCCGCAGAGGAACTACCGAACCTTGTCGGCATCGCTGGGCCCAACGGCTCGGGAAAATCGACCGTCATCGAGCAGTTGCGGCGGCGCCGAAACTCGTTCCTCGAGGCGACGACCGAGCTCATGTTCCTAGGCGCTCACCGCACGTGGCGAAGCGCACCCGTCAGCGAGGTGGCTGTGCTCGGTTTCGCGTTCGGCTACGAGGATGTACTGAAGCAGGACACCATTCCTTCCTTCACGTACCAGCCACCTCAGGGATTGCATTGGTTGCCGGGCCTGGCCCGGCAGGCATCCACGGCCGACGACGCGCAGGCTCTTGTCAAGACGGCGCTGATCCGCATCAATAACCAGCAACGCGATCTGGTGACGCGGGAGTTCCGGGCACAGCGTGGCAAGGTCGAGGAAGGCACTGTGCCCGACCTCTTCATGCCCTTCATAGACCTGGTCCAGACCTTGCTCCCTCACCTCGAATGGAAGGGCATCGACACGTCGAACGCGAACGACATCAAGTGTCTCTTCGCTTCGGCGGCCCGGGAAGACCCACAGTTCGACATCGACCAGCTGTCGTCCGGTGAGAAGGAGGCGGTTGCCCTCTTCCTTCCCTTCATTGAGCGTGAGGTGAAACTGCTGACCGGGGAGGTCGAGCCAACGCCTTCGGAGATTGTCCCGGTCACGGTACTGATCGATGAACCGGAGATCCATCTACATCCGTTGTTGCAATTGAACGTGCTCGACTACATGCGGGGTTTGGTGGCGGTAGGTCGCGCGCAATTCATCTTCACGACCCACTCCCCAACCCTCCTGGACGCGCTCGACAACTCCGAGTTGTTTCTTCTCTCTCCTGCTGAACTCGCCGGGGAGAACCAGTTGTCGCGGATGGCGCATTCATCCGAGCGCCTGGAGATGGCACGGGCGATCACCGGCTCGACCCACGTACTCACGCGGTGCAAGCCGATCGTCCTCATTGAGGGTGAGCCGGACATTGGGGCGACCGCCTCCGATGAACGCCTTCTCCGGCTTATCGTTCCCGACGTTGCCCACTGGGCGTTGGTTCCTATGTCGGGGAAGTCGCAAGTAGTGAAGTCGGCCGTCGATATGCGGAGGGATCTCCATCTTCCGGGTGTACCCGTATTCGGGCTCGTGGACGCCGACGTCCCAACAGACCTCGCGCTACCCGACTTCGTGGTCACGTGGCCAGTATCGATGGTCGAGAACTTGTTGCTCGACGTCGGCGCGGTGTGGGATGTGCTCGCGCCGTACCAATCGGTCGTGGGGCTTGATGGCGAAGACGCGATCCGCATAGCGCTCCGCGAGATCGCGGCCGCGCAGCGAGATGACGAAGTGCAGCGACGGTTTCAGGCACGTCTACCTCACCGGACACTGCGAGCAACCTCGCCCAATATGGATGCGCTTCGAACCGAGCTGGTCGGAGAAGTGGATGAGTTTCTCGATCGGGTCCGGTCGAAGGACCCCGCGACGCTTCTCGCGGAGTCGACTGCTGCCGTCGACGAACTACTGGCCGACGAACGGTATCTCGAAGGCTTTCACGGCAAGCGATTGCTTCGCGCGTTCTACGACCGCTACGGCATCGATCACGCAGGACTCGGATGGAACGCGTTCCTCACTCAACTCGCCCGAGCAGCTGCCGACAGGCCACGGTCAGTCGGCTTTACGCAACCAGCGATCGACAAGATCCGCCTCTACTTCCCCCCAGGCCTCGCCGCGCTTCTGGAGGCCGAAGTTTCAGTGGACAGCGCGGCCGCGGAACTCACCGAGCAGGCGAGGCACCACCGGGAGGCATGGGAGCGGGGAGAGCCGGACGGAACGACTCGTGAGGGGCTTCGGGCGTCAGTATTTCGGCTCGCCCGAGAGATCGCCGCCAGTCGGGGACCAGCAGCAGCACAGCCGCTCTTCACCGAAGCTGCCTCCATCGGTACTCCGTAATGGCGAGGGCGTGCGGTGGATCGTACGGGTCCACCCATGGCGCCATGCCCCGCGACGCGGTACCCCCGTGCGCTCACGGGTGTTCCCGCTCCGTGCATCGAGTGGAGGGCTCGGATGGGCCGCCGCCAGTATCAGCAGCGCGGGCAAGAGCCTCCCAGTGCATCGGGTGCGGCACACGACGTCCGCGGCGGACCTCGGACACGTTTGTCTTCGAGAGGCCGGTGGCTTTAGCGAGCTTCCCGAGTGGTACGTCGCGGATTGCCGGCAGGATCGTGTCGGTGAAGAGTTGCGGGTCGGGTAGCACGGGGTGCGCGGCTTCCCAGCGTTGGCGCTCGGCGGCCCGAGCCCGGTTCGCACGGCCGACCTTGGCTCGCGCTTGACGCGACTGCGCGGGGTCCTTGCCCGCGGCTCGGGCGCCGCGGCGTGCCGTGACCGAGGCCCGCACGGCCTCGCCGATGGTCACCCCGGTGTGGGATGCGGCGCACCGGGTGCACCAGCGTCGCCGCCGCCGGTCAGTGAGCGGAGCTCCGCACGTCTCACACCGGCGCGGCAGCACCGCGACGCGGGGTGTAGCGGAGCAGCGCGGCCGCCGGCGGGTGGCATCGCGGCCGGCGGATCGGTTCGCCTCCGTGAGCAGGGTGGGGAGACGGCCGAGGCTCGCCTCGTCGGCGAGGGCCTGGGCGACCGCCTCGACGACCCGAGCGGCACGGGCCCGCCATGCGGGCAGGGTCTCGGCGAGCCGATGCGTGAGCGGTGCCAGCACACGGACGGTACCGTTGCGGGCCTCGGCGAAGTCGCGCCGCGAGAACACGTGGCCCATGATTAGATCGGCGACGTAGGCATCGACGTCGGGCCGGAGCGCTTCGAGCACGTCGAGCGCAGCCGAATCGCGGTTCCGCTGGTCGGCGTGCAGCCAGCCGAGCCCAGGATCGAGACCCACAGCACAGAGGGCGAGCTGGCACTCGGCTTCGGCGAGCGCGTACAGGTAGTTGAGGACCGCGTTCGCCGGTGTTGTCGCGCGCCGGGGCCCGGACTCGCCGCGCAGCGCGGACCCTCGGGCGCCGAAAGTCCGCCAGTGCGCGGGGACACGCCGCAGGTCGCGCCGAACCCACGGGATCGGCAGCGGTCCCCAGGCTTCGGCCCAGTAGCGGACGGCAGCCTGGGCCTCGATGGACCGGACCGCGTCTATGTCGACCGCCCCGGCGACGTTGCTGGCGTGCTCGCGGATCGCCTCGGCGCACACGTCAGCGCGCAGTCGTTGCGCGACTCGGGCTTGACCCTCGAGCTTCGCGCCGACGAGCGCCCTGGCGATCGCCAGTCCGAGGCCAGTCGTCGGCGCAAGCGCCTGCGCACGGCGCAACCGGGCATCGTCGTTGCCGCGCACCCCGGAGGTGGCGAGCACCCGTCCGGTCACGTCGAGGTGCACGTACGCAACCCCGACGTCGGCGCACCAGCGCAACGCCTCCAGCGTGACGCTCCCAGCATGACCGAGGACCACAAGCCGCTCGAGCCGGCAGGTCGCTCGGGCGAACCGGCGCTCGCGCCGATGCTCGGCGATCCCGTCGGCCACCACGAGATGCCCACGCTCGACGCGGACGCTGATCCCGTAGCCGTCGGCGACACAGACACCCTCACGGCAGGCGGCATCGCCGAAGGTCTCGACCAGCGGGTCTACTGTGTCGCCTCGCATCGCAAGCACTCCTTGCGGTGCCAGCCCCCGGGCGGTCACACCCGCGCCGGGGGCGCTTCCTCTATGACGTTGAAGTGGTCGGCGGCTGCACGTTCCAGTGGACGCCATCGGTGGCGCGTCCGATGAGCACCAGTCCCGGAACGCTCGCCGCCAGGTTGAAGTCGTCGATGTCGAGAATGCCAGCACCTCGCAGACCGCGCACCAGGTCGCGCGCGTCGTCGAGTTCGGTGCGATCGGCGTCCCGTGCAGTCCGCTCGAAGAGGGCGAGGTTGAAGTGCTCGGCCATTCGGTCCGCCGCGGGTAGCAGCATCGGAGCTCCGCTGCGGCCGGACACATCGACGAGCCCGAGACCGTCGTCGTTGAGCTTCTCCGGCGGCCAGCGGAGCCGCTCGTCGAGCCCGCCGTCACCTAGCTCTGCCCGCATCCCGTCGGCAACTGCCATAAGTCCATCCCGGGCTTGAGGTAGTAACGCGATTAGGAAGCGGGCCAGGTCGTTCCGGTCGGGTACATCGCCGAGCAGCATCGCAGTCGTGACGCGCTGGAAGACTCGTCGATCCTCGGACGAAAGGCCGGCGAGCTCTTCGTCCGGCTCCTGACGAACGCCGCGCGCACTCCTCTCCGCGCGTCGACGTTCAGCCTTGAAGTGATCTCGGTAGGCGCTTCGGAGCCCATCGTCGGGGATCGGCGCTCGCCGGGCGTACGCGATGAGCACTGCGCGGTGGAGCTTGCCCCGGTACTCCCGGTCGAGTTTGGCCGCCTCGACCGTCGCGACGACCTCGACGTCGAGATCCGAGTACGGGGTCGCCCTGTGCCGCCCGCCCTCGCCTCCAGGCGTCGTGAGCCCGTACTCACGCCTCGCCTGGGCTTGGCTGCCCGTGAACGCCAAGGACTCGTGACCCGTCTCGGCCCGTAACCGCCCCGTCACCTCGCGGGCGAACTCTTCATCGATCTCCGTTACTCGAGCCACACCGCAAGCATACCTCCCCGCCGGTGTGGCCTGGCGGATACCTCCCTGTCGGAATCGCAGGCTTCGGCCCGAACCGGGCGGACGATCGGGCGGGATATGAGAGGTATCGACCTACGGGTCCCCGAAGAGGTCGCCGACGCCGTGCGGGCTGAGGCGAACCGGCGGCTGTGCCGCCCTGGCGAGGTGCTCGTCGACTTCCTGCGGCGCTACTGGCCGAGGTACGTCGCTGAGGACCTACGGCGCGACCTTACAACGTCCGTGATCGACGTGCGGGGCACTGAGCGGTGGCAGGCCACCCAGGGGCTCGTCGGCTCTGACGCGACGTCACGGCCAGCGCTTCCCGAGCCAGGTCCCGAACGGGAGGGCCGGTAGATGCGCCCGATCCGTCCCCTGCAAGCCGCGGACCCAGCCTGTCCGGACCCTCGGGAAGAGAGCCAGCCGTGATGCCCACGATCACCGAAGCCCACCGGTTCGAGGACGGCACCTGGTCCGTCGCCTTCACCTGGTGCTGGAACGGCTCCCGCTACTCCGGCGCCAAGGTCGTCCTCCCATGCGCGCCGTGATGCGTGAGCGGTTCTCGCTGCCGGTCGACCTGCTCGACGAGCTACGCCGCCGCGCCCACGCCGAGGGCGTCACGCTCTCCGAGCTCGCCGGTCGGCTCATCGCGGAGCATCTACCCAACCTGCTCGCCGAACTGCTCGCGGAACGGCTGCACGCCGATCCCGACGAGACGGCGCGTTCCGCACTGACCAGGGGGCCAGCCCCATGACGCGACGAAGCTCCGACCGTTCGGCCGGAGCACCGCCGGGACTGCCAATCCGCTACCAGCATAGCGACCCCGCGTACGGCCGCGCCGTCCGGGCGGTGGACACGACGGGGACGCGGCGCCGACCGCCGGCTCGCAGCCGTGGCCTCGGCATGCGCGCTCGGGCTGGCGGCTTCCTCGGTGGCGAGCTTCCGGAGGTGCGGCAGTGACGCGCGAGGAAACAAGGGCTATCCGCTACCGATGTGGCCGGTGTCGCGTGGTTCGCACAGGGCGACCCGGGCTGCTGTGGTGCGACGCCTGTGGCGGCGAGCTGAGCGAAATCAAGTACGGCCGCCGTTCAAGCGCGCGCGCCTCGTCGCGGCGACGCCACTGGCCAGGCGATTGAGATGCCTGGCCTGTCGAGATCGCCTTGCGCACTGCGCAACGCGAAAGCCGGCGCATCAGTGTCGGCGCACCGAAACCCAAGACCTAGGAGGTCAAGATGAGTGGCGGCAAGCAACTCGCCCGAGTCGAGGAAATGGAACGGGCTCTCGCCGAAGTGACGCGCGGACCCGAGGTCGAGGATCCCGAGCGGGTCTCGGCCGAAATCATGGAGCGGATCCTTCGGGCGGAGACGCCGGCCGAGGTGCTCGGCGGGCAGGCGGTTGTCAGTGCACGTGATCTTGTGGGCATCCCGCACACGATCACCGGTGTCCACTTCCTGCAAAGCGACTACGACGGCGGGCCCGGCGTGTACGCGATCGTCGACGCCGAGGTCCCGAACCCGTCGACGGGAGAGGTTCAGCGGCTCGCGTATTCGTCAGGATCGCGCCAGGTCCTCGCTCAGGCGTTCCGCTTGAGCGAGCTGGGTGCTTTCCCTGTGTCCGTCAGGTTGGTGGAAAGCGTCAAGCCGACGGCGCAGGGGTTCGTTCCGATGTGGTTGCAGGCGGCCGAGTAGCCCCGGCGACCGAGCACGGTGAGCCAACATGAAGGCAGCCCCGGGACACTCGGTCCCGGGGCTGACGAGAACGGCAAGCAACTCGTTCCCGGCCAGCAGTCTACCCGTGCCGGGCGGCGCCGATCGTGACCGGCCATGGCCCGTCGTGATTATCAGCGTGAGTACGCCGCGCGCAGCGCGCGGGCGCGGGCGGCGGGCTTCGCCAGCTTCCACGAGCAACGGCGCACGTTCGACGGCCCGCCGGCGAGCCGCTCCGCGCTCGAGCGCCTCCCCGAACGCGCCGCCGGCAAGTACCAGGATGCGCTCGGGGTCGTGCGCGATGTCAGGGCTGGCTATACGCCGGAGAGCGCGGCGCGGTTCCATGGGATCTCGCTCGACGCGGTGCGGACGTTCACCGGCGACGCGCTCGACCGGGACGCCGACCGGCTCGCCCGGTCGATCCTGGTCATGGGCCGGGACGGGCCGACCGAGGTCGTCGTGCGCGGGTCGCGGGCGGCGTCGACGGCGGCGGCGCACGCATCCGCGCTGGAGCACTATGTCCGTACGGGTGACGGCTCCCGGTTGCGGGAGTTCCGCGGCAGACGCGTCGGCGGAGTCCGGCTGGTGGACGACCCCCGTGTGCTGCGGCGGCTTGCTCGGGAGGGTGCGCTCACGTTCGAGGAGCTTTACGTCCTGGTGGTGGCGGCATGAGCGGCCGTGAGTGTCTCCACTGTGCTGGCCCGGCTCGGGTGCGTCACGATCCGGCGGGGCGTCTCGACGGTGAGTACGTCGACGTCGACCTGGTGATCGACCTGTGCGACGCCTGCCACGAGGCCGAGCACGCCGAGCGTCGGACACTCGGCTTGGACGTCGGCCCGACCCCGGAGGCGCCGCCCGAGCAGGTCGCGCTCGTGCTCCGCAGAGTCGCGGACAGCGTCGGCCGGTTCGCCGACGCCCCGACACTCGGCGGTGCGCTCGCCGGTCTCGCCGCGTTTCTCGCCGGGTTAGCTGGCCTGCTCAGGCGCCTGGCCGACGCGCTCGACGGGCACGTCGCCATCCTCGACCGCTCGGTGCCGGGCTGGCGGGAGGCGATCGCATGAGCGCGGCGCAGCCGGTCGCGACGCGTGCGTGGGTCGAGCCGGCCTCGGGTGCGGCCCGCCGGCGCTGGTCGTGGCGCCGGCCGCCGAAGCATGAACGGCGCGAGCTTCTCGTCTTCGACGTCGAGACCGTCAACCTGGGCGACGGTCGTGTCGGGCCCGGCTACCAGGCGGCCCAGCTTCTCGCGGCGCGGCATCTGCTCTCGGGCCGTGTGATCGAGGAGGTCCTCGCCCACCCGGACGACCTGGCCCAGCGTGACCCGGCCGGCTACCGGCGGTTGCGCGACTACGTGAGGGCTCACGAGCCGGCGCTCGCCCCGGGGGTGTCACGGCGTGGCCAGCTGCGCCCGAGCATCACGCTCATGCCGCTCTCCGAGTTTCTCGCCGAGCGTGTCTACCGCCTGTGCTACCGGCGCCGGGTGACGTTGTGCGGGTTCAACCTGGGTTTCGACCTGGGTGCGCTCGCCCGGCGCTGGTCGCTGGCGCGCCCGAAGCACACGGGCGCATGGTCTCTCTCGCTGTGGGGCTCGCCCGTCTCGGCTCGGCAGCGGCGCTCGAGGCGCGCACGCGGGCGCGGTGGCTGGGATGACGGCCCGGGCCGGCCTCGGCTGCGAGAACAGCACCTCGACCGGTTCGGAGGACTCATGTCGTGGGCGCGACCGGCGCCCGGGACCGGCAGCTACGACCGGGGCCGCCACTGGCCCGGCCGGTTCCTCGACGTGCGCACCCTCGCTTACGCGCTCACCGGCGAGGACCTGAGCCTGGAGGCGGCGTGCGCCCGGTTCGGGGTCGAGGCCGTCAAGGCGCCGTGCGCGTGCGGGAGGCTGGATGCCCGCCTGATCGAGCACGTGCGCGCCGACGTCGCCGCGACCGCCGGGCTCGCCGGCGCGCTGCTCGACCTCGCTGAGCGCTGGGCCCGTCGCCACGACGGCACGCCGGTCGTGCTCGACGCGGCGCGGCTCCACTCGCCCGCCGGGCTCGCCGACGCGCTCCTCGACGCCATGGGCGTCGCCCCGCTCGCTCATCGCCTCCGCGACGGCGCGACGAGCCGCCGGGATGTCATGGCGGCGGGGATGCAGGCCCTCTACGGCGGCCGGGCCGAGGTCCGGGTCGTCGGTCAGCGAGTGCCGGTCGTCCCCGTCGACTTCGCTTCCATGTATCCGAGCGTCAGCGTGCTGCTCGGTCTCGCCCGCCACTGGCGGGCGGCACGGATCATCCCCGAGGACGCGACCGGCCTCGTCCGCGGCCTGTTGCACCCGGACGGTCTCGGCGAGCGGCTGCGGCGACCTTCGACGTGGCGGCGTCTCGGGTTGACGCTGGTCGAGGTGATACCGGACGGCGAGTGCTGGCCGCGCCGCACCCGTGATCCCGAGTCGGGCGACTGGCGGCTCGACGTCGGGCCGCTCCACTACGCCGGCTCGTTGTGGTTCGGCTGGCCGGACGTCGCGGCCGCCGTG
>JBOGFI010000054.1:0-14788 GCA_050743365.1 Acidimicrobiia bacterium
GCCGGGACCGATCGCGGCGACGCGCCGCGCCGCGAGCGCGCGGGCGTCGAGGCCGCCGGGCGCGAGGCCACGGTCGAAGAAGGCGGCGACCCCGTTGGGCGAGGTGAACACGAGCCAGTCGTACCGGTCGAGGTCCGGGACGGAGACGTCGAGCGGCTCGATCTCGATCGCAGGCAGCTCGACGACGCCGGCCCCCAGCGCCTCCAGCCGGTGTCGCAGCTCGCTCGCCTGCTCGCGGGCGCGGGTGACGACCACACACCGGCCGAACAGGGGACGGGTCTCGAACCAGGCGAGGTCGAGGGCGGCGACCTCGCCGACGACGATCGCGGCCGGCGCTTCCACTCGGGCATCGGCGACGGTGGCGAGTGTGGCCCGCACGGTCTGCTGGTCGGGCCGGGTGCCGTGGCGCACCGCCGCGACGGGCGTGTCGGCCGGGCGCCCTCCGGCCACGAGCCGCTCGGCGATCTCGGCGACGCGGCCGGCACCCATCAGGATCACCAGCGTGCCCCCGGCGCGCGCGAGCGCTTCCCAGTCCACGTGGCCTGCGCCCTTCGCGGGATCCTCGTGCCCGGTGACGACGGTGAAGTGGGTGGACCGGCCCCGGTGGGTCACGGGCACGCCCGCGTACGCGGGCGCCGCGACCGCGCTGGTGATCCCGGGAACGACCTCGAACGGCACCCCCGCCGCCGCCAGCGCCTCGGCCTCCTCGCCGCCCCGGCCGAACACGAACGGGTCGCCGCCCTTGAGACGGACGACCGTCCCGGTGTCGCGACCTCGCTCGACGAGAAGGTCGTTGATGGCAGCCTGGTCGATCTCGGCCTCGCCGGGCGCCTTGCCCACATAGACGCGCTCGGCGCCGGAGGGCGCCAGGTCGACGAGTGACGGGTGCACCAGACGGTCGTACACGACGACGTCGGCGCCGCGCAGCAGGTCCGCGCCCCGCAAGGTGATGAGGCCGGGGTCTCCCGGCCCCGCGCCCACGAGGTACACGGTCACGCCACCACTCCGAGGTCGTCGACGAGCACGCGGCCGCCGTGCTCCTCCAGCAGCTCGCCGGCGACCCGCGCGCCGAGCGCCTCGGGGTCACGGCCGGTGCCGCGGAGGCGCAGCGCGATCCGCCCGTCGAGCGAGGCGAGCAGGGCCTCGAG
The DNA here is from genome assembly GCA_050743365.1 of Acidimicrobiia bacterium. Lineage (GTDB taxonomy): Bacteria > Actinomycetota > Acidimicrobiia > IMCC26256 > JACDBD01 > JBOGFI01. The sequence goes on from JBOGFI010000054.1 coordinate 1,149, forward strand.
CTCGACGGTCCCGTCGGGCGTGACGCGTGCGAGGGCACCGCAGGGCAGGCTGCAGCCGCCGCCGAGGCGGGCGAGGTAGGCGCGCTCGGCGGTCACCGCAGCGCTGGTGTCGGCGTCATCGATGGCGGCCACCAGGTCGAGCGCCCGGGCGTCAACGGCCCGGCACTCGACCGCGAGCGCGCCTTGTCCGACCTGGGGCAGCACGGTCCCGGGGGACAGGCGCTCGCTGATCCGGCCGGCGAGCCCGAGGCGGTCGAGCGCGGCGGCGGCGACCACGACCGCGTCGAACGCCGATGCCCGGTCGAGTCGAGTCGGGATGTTGCCGCGTAGCTCGCCGAAGGTGAGGTCGGGCCGCACGTTCGCGAGCTGGGCCCGCCTGCGCACCGATCCGGTCCCTACCCTTCCCCCGGTCGGGATGTCGTCGATCGCGGCCCCGACCAGCGCGTCGCGTGGGTCGCCCCGCTCCGGGAAGGCGGCGAGGACGAGGCCGGCCCTGGTCGTGGACGGAAGGTCCTTCGCCGAGTGCACGGCGACGTCGGCCCGCCCGTCGAGGACCGCCCGCTCGACCTCCTTCACGAACACACCGGTGCCACCGATGCTGTGGATCGGCGCGTCGGACCGCTGGTCGCCTCGGGTCGACACGATGACCAGGTCGCCGGGAACGCCGAGCAGCTCGATGACGCGCTCGGCCTGCCAACGAGCCAGCACGCTGCCGCGCGTGGCGACGCGCAGCGCGGCCGTCGTCACGACCCGATCAGTGGTCTGGGGGCGGCGGGGGGCCCGCGATCCCGAACAACTCGGCGAGGGCGTCGGCGTAGAGCTCGCCGCGGGCGGTACCGGCAGCGTTCTTCACGCGCACGGTGGGGTCGTGCAGCAGCTTGTTGACGATGCCCCGCGTGAGCGCCTCGACCGCTTGGCGCGCGGTGGGGTCGAGTCCCTCGAGCCGGGCCCGGAACCGGCCGAGCTCGCTCGCGCGGACCGCTTCCGCACGCGCCCGCAACGCCGACACCAGCGGTGCCACCTCCCGGGCCGAGTGCTCGACCCGGAAGCGGTCGAGCTCTTCGACGATGATCTCCCGGACCTTGCCGACCTCCTGGCGCCGCTGCTGGAGCGACTGCTCGGCGAAGGCCTTGAGGTCGTCGATGTCGAGGAGGGTCACGCCGAACACCTGGCCGACGCCGGGGTCGACGTCGCGCGGGACGGCCACGTCGACGACCAGCAGCGCCCGGCCCCGGCGGCGGTCCATCACCGACTCGAAGTCGCTCCGCTCGAGCAGCACGGAGTCGGCGGTGGTCGAGGCGAGGAGCACGTCGGCTCGCTCGAGTGCGGCGGGCACCTCGTCGAGCATGATCGCCCGCCCGCCGACGCGGCGGGCGAGGGCGGCGGCGTTCTCGGGCGTCCGGTTGGCCACGACGACCTCGCCCGCCCCTGCGCCGGCCAGGGCCACCGCCAAGCCCTCGCCCACGTCGCCGGCTCCGAGCACGAGGACCCGCCGGCCCTCGAGCGAGCCCAGCCGCTGGGCCGCCACCGCGACCGCGGCCGACGAGATCGAGGCGGGGTTGCGGCCGATCCCGGTCTCCGTGCGTGAGCGCTTCCCGACCTCGATGGCCTGGCGGAACACCCGCGACAGCAGCTGACCCGTGGTCCGCTCGCTCTCGGCGACGAGCCACGCCTCCCTCACCTGGCCCAGGATCTCGGCCTCACCCACGATCATGGAGTCGACACCGGCGGCCACGCCGAAGAGGTGCGCCACCGCGGCATCGTCGTGGTACGTGTACAGATGGTCGGTGAGCTCGTCGGGGTCGACAGCGGACTGGTCGGTGAGGAAGTCGAGCGCGTCCTGCACCGCGGCGTGGAACGTGGTGTACCGCGCGTAGACCTCGGTGCGGTTGCACGTGGAGAGGAGGACGACCTCGGCCAGGTGCTCGCGCTGGGCGAGCGCGTGCAGCGCCTTCGGGAGCGCAGCGGGCGCGACGGCCATCCGCTCGAGCAGGCCCACGGGGACCGTGCGGTGGTTCAGGCCTACGACGACGAGAGACACGCCCGCAGCAGCTCCTTGGCCTGGCCCACCCGGCCGGCGCGAATGAGGTCGAGCATGCCGGAATCGAGGGCCCGTTTCCAATCGGCGTCCTCGGTCGAGCGCCCCGCGGCGCGCATCGCCTCCCGCGCCTCCGACAGCAGCTCGAGCAGAACCTCGTACTCCGGGCCGAGGTCGGCCTGCACCCGTTCCTTGAGCCACGCGGCTAGCGCCGGGCTGCGCCCGGCGGTGCCGACGGTGACGACGAGGTCTCCCCGCCGTACGACCGACATCAGGGTGAACGAGCAGTTCGCGGGGTCGTCGGCGGAGTTCACCCAGACGCGGCGGCTCTCGCCCGCCTCGAAGACGGCCCGGTTGGCCTCGGGGTCGCTCGTCGCCGCGGTGGCGAGCCACGCGCCGTCGAGGTCGCCCGGCTCGAAGGCGCGCTCGGTCGCCGACAACAGCCCCTGGTCGCTCCAGGCCCGGACCTCGTCACCGAGGTCGGGAGCGACGACGTGCACGTCGCCACCGGCAGCAAGCAGGGCTTCGATCTTTCGCGCCGCAATGCGGCCCGCACCCACGACCACGCAGCGCCGGCCCCGCACGAGGAGGTTCACGGGGTAGCCGGTGAGCGACGCCCGGTCGGCGACCATGGTCATCGGACGCGCGCCCGGCGGGCGGGCGTCGGGTTGCGGGACCGGCGGCCGTTACCGTCGGCCGCCGAGCTCCGGCGCTGCTGGTAGAAGGAGAGGATCTGGAGCTCGGTCGCGAGGTCGACCTTGCGCAGCGACACCTCCCGGGGGACGGTGACGACCGCGGGCGCGAAGTTCAGGATCGACGTCACGCCCGCGTCGACGAGCCGGTCGGCCACCTCCTGGGCCGCGCTCGCGGGCGTGGCCACGATCCCTATGGCGATGGCGCCCTTGGCGACGATGCGAGGCAGGTCGTCGAGCGCCTCGACCTGGAGGTCGCCGACGCGCTGGCCGACCTTGGCCGGGTCGGCGTCGACGAGAGCGACGATCCGGAAGCCGCGTGCGCCGAAGCCGCGGTAGTTGGCGAGGGCGTGACCGAGGTTGCCGACGCCGACGATGACGACGGGCCAGTCGTGGGTGAGCCCGAGCTCGCGTGAGATCTGGTGCAGGAGGAACTCGACGTCGTAGCCGACACCGCGAGTGCCGTACGACCCGAGGTAGGAGAGGTCCTTTCGCACCTTGGCCGCGTTGACCCCGGCCAGCTCCGCCAGCCGCTCCGACGAGACCGTGCCCACCTGCTGGTCGGCCGTGTCGAGCAGCGCCCGGTAGTAGAGCGGCAGACGGGCGACGGTCGCCTCGGGGATGCGTCGGGCGGCGGCCAAGCTGCTCGCTCCTCTCGCTGCGCAGCCCGGGGGAGCCGGGCCTCTGCCGCCAGGGTACCCGGAGCTTGTGCACGCGTTCTCAAAGTACGCAGGGGGCCGTTACGCTCGGCCGCGATGGTCGCCGGCCTCGCCTTCCTTGCCACCGCGGTCTCGTCGCTGTTCGCGCAGGCGACGCTCAAGCGGTTCACCGAGCGGCGAGCCCCCACCTCCTGGCGTGGGCGGTCTCGCTGGCGATGTTCGCCGTCGTGCTGTCGAGCGGCGGGCTCGTGCAGGGGGTCGTCGGCGACGACGAGGCGTTCACCCTCAGCCTGGCCGTCGGGATCACGGTGATCTTCGGCGGCTTCCTCCTCTACGGGCGCCCCTACTCCCCCACCGGGATGCCCGGCCCGCCTGCTCCGGGCCGTTCGGGGCTGCGGAGCTCGCGACGCAGCAGCTTGCCCGCGAACGACCGGGGGAGCGCGTCCACCACCTCCACTCGCGCTGGGCACTTGTAGCGCGCCAGTGAGCGCGCGCAATGCGCGCCCAGCCCGTCGGCGGACGGGTGCCGCCCGGGCTCGGCGACCACGAACGCGGTCACGGCCTCGCCGGTCCGGGGGTCGGGCTCCCCTACGACCGCCGCCTCGGCCACGTCGGGATGGGCGAGGAGCACCTCCTCGACCTCCGCCGGGTACACGTTGAAGCCCGAGACGATGACGAGGTCCTTGGACCGGTCCACGAGGCTCAGCTCGCCGTCGTCGTCGACCACGGCGACGTCGCCGGTGCGCAGCCAGCCATCGTCGGTGAGGACTCGGGCGGTGGCATCGGCGTCGCGCCAGTAGCCGGCGAACACGTTGGGCCCGCGTACCCAGATCTCGCCCGGGTCGCCGGCGAGCACGTCGGTGCCGTCGACGTCGACGAGCCGCACCTCCACCCCCGGGAGCGGGGGGCCGATCGACCCGCCCCGCGGCGCGCCGGTGCCGATCGCCGTCGTCGTGACGACGGGCGCCGCCTCGGTGAGGCCGTACCCGTCGTGCACGACGAGCCCGAACCGGTCCCGCAGCCCCTCGGCGACCTCAGGCGGCAACGGGGCCGCGCCCGACACCGCCAGGCGCACGGACGCGAACGAGTCACGGGGGGCTCGCTCATCGGGCAACGACAGCCACGCCACGTACATGGCCGGGACGGCCGCGACCACCGTCACGCCGCGGTTCCGCACGAGCGTCCGCGTCTCGGCGGCGTCGAAGTGGTCGACGAGCACCACGCTCGCGCCGGCGGCCAGTGAAACGCCCAGGCTCACGTTGAGCCCAAACACGTGGAACAGGGGCAGCACGCCCAGGCCGACGTCCTCGGACCGGAGGGTGAGCCCGGGATGGTCGAGCACCTGGCGAATGTTGGCGGCAAGGTTGCCGTGGGTGAGCATCGCCGCCTTCGGAGCCCCCGCCGTGCCCGCGGTGAACAGGAGGACAGCGACGTCGGCGTCGGCGCGGTGCACCGTCGCCGCGGGATCCCACCGGTCGAGTCCCTCACCGGCGTTGTCGACGCGGCGCACCGTCACCTCCTCGATCGCCGCGGTCAGGTGCTCGACCGCGACCGGCCCGCACAGCACCAGCCGCGGCTGCACGTCGGCCAATTCCCGCCGTAGTTCGGCCGCGGGCGCCTGGGGGTTCAGCGGCACCGCCACCGCGCCCGCCTTCAGCACCCCCAGGTACGAGGTCACGAAGGCGGGATCGTTCGTACCCGCGATCGCGACCCGGTCCCCGGGGTCGATGCCCTCGTCGAGCAGGCCGGCGGCGAGCCGGGCGGCGCGGTCGGCGAGCTCGCCATGGGAGACGGTCGCCTCGCCGTAGAGCAGGGCGGCTGCGCCGGGCGTCGACGCCGTCGGCGGGACCAGCAGGTCGACCAGGTTCATTCGAGCCCCTCCCGCACCGGCACCGGCCTCGTCCTCATCGGGCGGATGCTACTGATGGCGCCTCCCCCCGACCCGAGAGCCCCGGCGGCCACTTTCCGTGGCTGAAAACCACTCAAGGCGCGCGCCGCGGCCGCCGAGGCATGATGGTAAGGGTTCCCGGCGCGTGGGTGTGGGCGTCGTGAACATCGACGGGGCTGCGGTCCCGCAGGTGTTCAGTAGCCTCCCAGCCCGCCCCAAGCACGTCCGCGCCTGCCGCCGGGGGCCCGCCTATCTCTCCCGGTCGCACGGCACGGGCGCCGGGATACCGGGCTACGGGCCCAGCTTGAAGACGAACTGGGCGACGGCAGCGCCGAAGATGAGCAGTAGGAGCACTGCGATCACGATCGTCGTGCCCGGCCTCACTTCTCTCCCTGACCACCCTCGCCGGTGGATGACGGGCCAACGGCGCCGCCCGGCGGCGTCGCCCCGGGAGGCAGCAGCGTGACCGGCGAACCCGCCCGCAGCTTGCAGACGGTGGCCGCCGACTGCCGGTCGAGCGCGAGCGCGAGCAGCCCGTAGGAGTCGACCACGATCACCAGCTCGGAGGGCTTGGCGTCGGCGTAGGTCTCGACCCAGCGGGCGGAGCGCGCCTCGTCGCGAAAGCGCACCTCGACCGGCTCCCCCGGGCCGCCGCCGTGCGCGGTGAGCTCCTGCGGGTCGATGTTCAGCTGGCAGTTCCCGAAGCGGTCGACCCACCAGACCTCCCCTGCGATCGCGCCTCCCTCGTCGTGCTGCGGTAGCGACACCAGCCCGGGGACGAGACCGGCAGCGTCGATCTCCTCGCCCAGCTCGTGCAACTCCACGCCCGCGGCGAGATGGCCGGCGGCAGGGGAGAGCACGTCACGCCCGGCGAAGGTGGGCCCGGGGGCCGGCAGGTGGTACTCGGTGTTCGTGAGCGAGACCACGCGCTGCGCACCGCCGAGCATCGCCACCGCCGGCGCGAGCAGGCCGTTGTCGGGCCCGAGCAGCACCCCGTGCGCGACCTCGACCACGACGAGCCGCCGGTCGGTGCCGACTCCCGGGTCGACCACGGCCAGCACCAGGCCGCCTTCGGGGAGGTACTGCGCCGCCCGCACCAGGGTGAGCGCCCCTGCCCTGACGTCGTGGGGCGGCAGATCGTGCGTCACGTCGATGATCCGCAGCTCCGGGGCGAGGCCCAGCATGACCGACTTGCACACACCGACGAACTCGTCGGCGGTGCCGTAGTCACTCAGGAACGAGACGAACTGTCGGGTGGGCACAAGCGGGCTCGACGTGGGGGACGACCAGCGCGACCGTACCGCTCCGCGCCGCTAGACCCGGGCTCGCGGCGGCTATCCGGCCTGCGTGTAGCGGGACTCGAGATAGGCGTCGACGTCAACGTCGCGCACCCGGAACGAGCGCCCGATCCGGACCGCCGGCAGGTCACCCGCCTTGATCAACCGGTAGACCGTCATCGAGGACACCCGTAGCAACTGCGCCACCTCCTGCACGGTCAGGAAGCGCGCCTTCGCGAACGATTGCGGCACGCGGCACCCCTTTACCCCTACAGCTCCTACCCGCTGGGCGGGAGCGTACGACGAGGTGCGAATGTTGTCGAGGTGGAAACTGCAAGGATCTGAGCCGGTCGGGCCGGATGGGGTGGGCGTCAGGAACGGGGCCGGCCCAGCTCGCGGGATCGCTCCGTGGCCGCCTGGACGGCCTCCAGGAACGCTGCCCGCACCCCGTGTGCCTCGAGCCGCTGGAGGCCGGCGGCGGTCGTCCCCCCCGGCGAGGTGACCGCGGCCCGCAGCGCCTCCGGGGTCTCGTCACCCTCGGCCAGCAGCGTGGCTGCGCCGAGCAGGGTCTCGTGCGTGAGCGTGACCGCCGTCTCGCGGGGAAGGCCCACCAGGACGCCCGCCTCGACCAGCGCCTCCGCCACGAGGAACACGTACGCCGGGCCCGACCCCGACAGGCCGGTCACGGCGTCGAGCAGATCCTCGGGAACCTCGACCACCACCCCCACCGCGCCGAGTACGCGCTCGGCGAGGTCGAGGTCGGCGTCGGTCGCCAGCTTTCCGGGCGCGATGGCGGCGGCGCCCTTGCGAGCGACCGCGGCGGCGTTGGGCATGGCCCGGACGACCGGTCGGTCCGGGGCGGCAGTCTCCAGCGTGTCGAGCGTGACCCCGGCCGCGATCGACAGCACGAGCGCGCTCGCGGGCAGCGTCGCCGCGCACTGCTCGAGCGCGGTGACGACGTCGCCGGGCTTGACCGCGACGACCACGAGCTCGGCATCGACCACGGCCCAGGCCGGGCTCGGCACCACCCGGACGGAGGGGAAGCGCTGCTCCAGCACCCGCCGCCGGTCCGCGTCGACCTCGGCCACCGAGATCACGTCGGGCTCCCAGCCGGCGTCGAGCAGGCCGGCCAGCAGAGCCTCGCCCATGCGCCCGCCGCCCAGGACGGCAATGGAGGTCACGGGACGTCAGGGTAATCGTGGCGCCCGCGAGCGATCCCGGATCACACGCCGCGGACGGGCCCGAGGAACCATCGAGACCACCCCGCACTTCCCCGAACGGGGCGGGCTCTCCTGCACCTCGGGCCCGATCCTGGCGCCACCCGTCGGTGGCGACTTCGCCACGCTAGCCCCCATCTCAACCACAGGCAAGACCTGACCATGAATTACTCTCTTAGACTTCTTGCCACAACCTACCAGTGGGGCTGCCGGCGGGGGGCCGCGGCCTCAGCTCCGGCCGAAGGCCAGCTTCACCACCGGCTGGAACCAGGTCTCGACCAGCTCGTACAGCACGCCGATGATGCGGTCGAGCTCGACCGCGCTCAGGTGCTCGAGCGCCACCCTCCCGACGAGGTACACGTCCCCGTCGGGGCCGATCGAGAAGCGGGCACCGTACATGGCGTGGTTATGGCGGAGAAGGTAGCGGTAGAGCTCGAGGTGGTTCGCCGGAGGATCGGGAAGGAAGTACACCTCGTAGCGCAGCGTGCGCTCGTGCAGGTCGAAGTAGATGGTCGTCGCGTCGCGGGCGTCACACCCGAAGCGCACGTACCACCGCCGCAGCTCGGGGTCGTACTCGACCGTCTGGATGTGCTCCGCGGCCGCCACCGGTCCCTCGAGGTGACCGGCGATCAACCGGTGAGCGTGACTCAGCTGCACTGCACGGGGGCGCGGGCAACGAGGTCGCCGTAGAGGCGGCGCAGCCGCGCCGCCGCGATGCTCCACGTGTACCGAGCCGCGCGCGCCGCGGCGTTGCGACCCAACTCGGCAGCGAGGTCGGGCGAGTCGAGTAGCAGGGCCACCGGCGCCGCGTACTCGTGCGCCGAACGCCCCTCCACGAGGAAGCCGGTGTCGCCGTCCTCGACGAGCGAGCGCAGCCCGCCCACGCTCGCGGCGACGACGGGCGTGCCGCACGCGGCTGCCTCCAGGGCCACCAAGCCGAACGACTCCGTGCGCGACGGCACCAGACACACGTCGGCGGCCTGGTAGTAGGCCGCCAGATCGTCATGCGGCTGCGGCGGAACGAAGCGAACCTGCTCGGAGAGCTCGAGGGACGCCACGAGGTCGTGCAACCGCGCGAGCTCCGACTCTCCTTGCGGGCCGCTGGGCCCGCCCACGACGAGCAGGACCGCTCCGGGGTCGCCGAGCTCGGCGAGCGCTCGCATCGCGAGGTCGGCGCCCTTGAGCGGCTGGATTCGACCGACGAAGAGGAGTAATCGTTCGACAGAGCCGAGTCCGAGGGCGCGCCGTGCGGCGCCGCGATCACCAGGGACGAACACGTGATGGTCGACACCCGGCGGCACGATCTCGATGCGCTCGCGATCGGCGTCGTACAACGACACGAGCTGCTCGCGCTCCTCGCCGGTGGAAGCGACCATGAGATCGGCGCACCGGACAACCTCCGCCTCGGACCGGGCCCGGATCGCGGGGTCGTCGCCCGCGCCCGCCTCGGCCTTGACGCGATCGAGCGTGTGGAACGTCGCGGCGAGCGGCAGGTCGAGGTCGTGCTTGAGCCGGTGCCCGACGGCGCCCGAGATCCAGTAGTTGGCGTGGAGGGCGCCGTAGTCGCCCCCGCACCGGTCGAGGAGGGCGAGCACCGCGTCCGCGAAGGGATCGACCAGCTCGGGAAGCGTGTGCTTGGGGACCGGGGCAAGGGGGCCGGCCGGCAGGTGCAGCACCCGGAAACCCGGCTCCACCACCACGACCGGCGGCTGCTCGGCGTGCTCGGCTCTCGTCAGGACGTCGCAGGCGACCCCCGCACGCGCGAGCGCTGATCCGAGGGCACGCACGTAGACGTTCATGCCGCCGCCGTCGCCTGCACCCGGCTGGGCCAGCGGCGACGTATGCACGCTGAGCATGGCCAGCCGACGCACAGACATCGAGGCGACAGCCTACCCGGGGGTCGCGCGCCGCCCGCTCAGAGTTGGTCAGCCGACGCGGGAGTGCTCGGCGGCGACGTCGGTGCCCGTCTCCTCGGCCCGTTCGCGCTGGAACGACCGGTAGATCTCGACGAGGGCCTGCTTCTGGCGCTCGCTGATCGTCGGGTCGCGCAGGATGTCACCGACGAGGTCTTGCTCGTCCTCGCGCTGCTCGAGGATGCCCGCCCGCACGTACAGGGTCTCGGCCGAGATGCGCAGGCCCCGGGCGATGGCCTGGAGGATCTTCGCGCTCGGCTCGCGCAGGCCACGCTCGATCTGGCTGAGGTACGGGTTGGAGATGCCCGTCAGCTCGCTGAGCTTGCGCAGCGACAGGCGGGCGTTACGCCGCTGGTCGCGGATGAACGCGCCGAGGTCACCGAGCCGCTCCAGACCCTCATTCACGTACGCCCGACCTTGTGGCGACCGGCGAGGTCGAGCTCGATGGCGTCGATGACGCGGTGGAGGGCCTGCCGCCTCTCGGAGAGCTCGCGCTCGAGTGTTACCAGCTGCTCGATAGCCGAGCGCAGATCGTCCTCGGAGGTGGTGGGGAGGTTGGCCAGGGTGCCGTCGAACACGAGGTGCTCGAGGCCACGGTTCCAGGTGATGGCCATCGACGGCGCCAGGTGCCGGGGCAGGCGGCTGTGCGTGGCAGGGGCGCGCGGGCCCTCGTCGGCCAGGATCCGGGGCAGCGCGGCGATCAGGTCGCCGACCGAGCCGCCGGCGGCACGCCGGTCGAGCTCGGCGCGCATGATGTCGAGCCGGGCCTGAGCGAGACGGCGCACGTAGGACACCTCGGTCTCGATCTCGAGGCATTCCGAGTGCCTCGACCTCACGTCGTCGAACGAGCACGACGCCAGCTCCGCGACGTAGGCGGGATCGAGAACACGGTCGATACGGCGCTGTTGGCGGGCCATCTCGAGGACGAGGATACCAGTGGGATGGCGCGGGCGAGCACCCGGCCCCGGTTGGCCGGAACAGCCACGGGGAAAGACACGTTGGAGGAGACGAGGCAACCGATCGACACGGAGAAGCATCTGCATGCCCGACTACACGCTGCCCGACCTGCCCTACGACTACGGAGCCCTCGAGCCCCACTACTCGGCCGAGATCCTCGAGCTGCATCACGACAAGCACCACGCCGCCTACGTGAAGGGCGCGAATGCCGCCCTCGACAAGCTGGGCGAGGCGCGCGAGACCGGCGAGTTCGACACCATCAACCAGCTCCAGAAGAATCTCGCGTTCAACCTGTCCGGCCACGTGCTGCACTCGCTGTTCTGGCAGAACATGAGCCCCGATGGGGGCGACAAGCCCGACGGCGACCTGGCGGCAGCGATCGACGCGTCGTTCGGCGCGTTCGAGGGTTTCCGCGGCCAGCTCTCGGAGGCGGCGCTGAACGTGCAGGGCTCGGGGTGGGGCGCGCTCACCTGGGAGCCACTGGGCCAGCGGCTCATCGTCGAGCAGGTGTACGACCACCAGAGCAACGTGGGCCAGGGCGCACCGCCGCTGCTGGTGCTCGACATGTGGGAGCACGCCTACTACCTGCAGTTCAAGAACGTGAAGGCCGACTGGGTCGACGCGTTCTGGAACATCGTCAACTGGCCCGACGTCGCGGAGCGCTTCGAGAACGCGCAGACGCTCAAGCTGCTGTAGCTACGAACCCCCGCTGACCGGGGGCAGGACCGCGACCTCGTCGCCGTCACGGAGCACGGTGGCGTCGCCGTCGGGCGGCTCGTCGCCGTTCACCCACACACGCGACGACTCCAGGACCGTCGCGAACTCGTCGCCGTAGCCCCGACGCGCGGTCTGCAGCAGCTCACCCAGCGTGATCGGCGCCGCCGAGTGCGCCTCGGTGGCGCCGGCGGCTTCGCGCGCCGCGGCGAAGAGCCGGAGCGTGACCGTCAGGTCGCGATCTCCGCGACGCCGTCCTTGATGACCAGGTCGCCGTCGGGGTTGCTCGTCTCGTAGGCGTAGGCCACCACGCCGTCGCGCGCTCCTGCGCGCCAGAAGCGCGTCGTGATCTCCCGGCCCGGTAGGACCGGCTTCGAAAACCGCACCGCCAGTCGCTTCAGCCGGGTGGGGTCGCCGCCCGCGAGGTTCGCGATAGCGGCCCAGCTCGTGAACGCCATGGTGCAGAGGCCGTGGATGATGATCCCCGGCAGGCCCACGGACTTCGCGAACTCGTCGTCGAGATGGATCGGGACCGTGTCACCCGACGCCTCGGAGTAGCGGAACGTCTGGTCCCGGTCGAGCCGCTGGGTGGCGACGGCGACCGGTTCCGACGCCCGCACCTCCTCCGGGAAGCGGTGAGCGGGGGCGTCTTCACCCTTCCCCTCGCCCTCGCTGACACCCCGGAAGAACGTCACCGAGTACTGCTCGTTGACGAGGCTCCCCTGCTCGTCGCGCGTCTCCGTGCGCGACACCACGGTGGTGCCCGACGGCTTCACCCGGACACCGATGGGGGTGGCCTTCGAGCGCACGACCATTCCGGGCTCGAGGACGCGGTGAAAGTACATGTCCTGCTCGCCGTGCACGACGAAGGGCATCGCCTCGGCGGGCGTCACCGCACCGACGGCGCCGCCCATGGCGTCCCAGACCGGCACGACCGCGAACACCGGCGGTGCGAGCTCGCCGCCGACGTGGGCGGGGATCGGGTCGTTGGTGGCGGCAGCGTAGGCCTTGGCACGGTCGGCCTCGACCTTGAACTCGCGCTCGTCGGTCGACTGGCCGACCTTGTCGATGGCGAAAGTCATCGTGATGCTCTCCTGCCGTCGTGGTTGCGTTCGATGTCGGCGGTGTCGACGTTGGTGCGGGCGGCGGGGATCGCCTCGAGGCGCTCCGAGGCGATGGGGCGGCCGGTGATCTCGTCGATCCCGTAGGTGCCCTCGTCGATGCGCTGGAGGGCGGCCTGGATCTCGCCCAGCTCGGCCTCCAGCTGCTCCAGGATCGAGAGGTCCTTCTCTCGCTCGAAGGTCTCGGAGGCCGTGTCGGCCGGGTGCTGGTCGTAGTCGGCCAGCTCGGAGACCTGGTCGTTCTCGCCGCCGTCGCCGAGCTCGCCTCGCACCGAGTGGATGAGCCCCTCCACCCGGCTCCTCTCGGCGAGCAGCCGCTGGCGCGCTTCGTCCCCGTCCACGGAGGTCAGGCTACCCGGGGGGTCGCGCCGCTCGCGAGCCGACGACCCGACGCCGCAGGACCGTCTCGCGCCGGCTGCGCCAGTTCACGACCCGGCCAGGCGCAGCTCGAGGAACTCGGCCTCTTCGGAGAGGAGGTGGGTCAGGGCCTGGAGGCGCCCATCGGCATCGTCGAGCTCGAGCAGGCGCTGGGCGTCGAGGGGCCCGAGCGGGGCGACCGCCGCGGCCTCGAACGAGGCCCGCCCGGGATCGTCGTCGAGCCGCACGTCCACGAGCGGCGAAGGCTCTCCCAGCTCGGCCCGGAGGGCCAGCACCCGGAGCAGGAGGCGCTCCACCTCGTCACGCCGCCCGGCCGCGGCCGACAGCGGCGCCGGGTCGTCGAGCAGCTCGATCTCGGCGCGCGGGTACGGCTCCTCGGGCAGCCAGCGGCGGACGCGAAGGCGGCGGGTGCCGACGGCAGCGAGGACATAGCGCCCGTCGGGGAGACGCCCCGCCTCGAGGATCCGCGCCACGGTGCCGACCGGGAACCGGGTGTCACCCCCGCCGACTTCGCTGCCCCGCTCGATGAGCACCACACCGAACTCGCCGTCGCCGGCGAGGCACGCCTCGGTGAGGGCGCGGTAGCGCGCCTCGAACACGTGGAGCGGCAGCAGCGCGTGCGGGAACAAGACACTGCCGAGCGGGAACATGGGGATCGCCCGACCCATCGTCGGCGACGCTACGCGCTCATGGTGGCTCAGTTCCCGCGGGCGCGCAGCGCGGCCGCCTGGCGGGCCACGCGCTCGGCGTCGTCGCCGGTCAGCCCGGACGCGACCTCGTCGAGCT
>JBOGFI010000055.1:0-21202 GCA_050743365.1 Acidimicrobiia bacterium
GCTCACCAGTGAGCCGGGCCGCTCGTGACGCCGGGCGGCGAGGAGGGGGGATCCCCGCCGCGTACCGACGCTCTCGGGTCAGGCGGCCTCGCGCCGCTCGACCTGCGGCGCCCGGGTGTGGCCCGCCCGCAGCTCGGCCAGCGTCCGCTCCCAGCGGAGCTGCCGGGCGATCCAGTCGAGCGCCTGGCGGCGGCCCTCAGGGGTGCTCGTCATTGCTCGTGCTCTCCATCCACGCTCGGCCTGCGCTCGGTGCGCAAGCTCTTGCTCCTGCGGCACTGTTAGTATTTACTCTAGAGTAATCACTGTCAAGTTCGTGACGAACGTCACAGTTGCCAGGACGGGGACATGGCGGCAAAGGCGCTTTGGCGGGTCGACGACCTGGCCCGGGAGGCCGGCCTCACCGTCGACACCATCCGGTACTACCAGCGGGAGGGCCTCCTGCCCCCCGCCAAGCGTTCGGGGCGGGCGAAGGTCTACGGCCCCGAGCACCTTCGGCGCCTCGAACGTATCCGCGAGCTCCAGCAGCGCCGATTCTCCCTCGCCGCCATTCGCGCGCTGCTCGACTCGGAGCGCCCGGGTCTCGTCGAGGGGATCTTCGGCGACGAGTCGGCCACGTACTCCTTCGACGACCTGGTCGAGAAGTCCGGCATCGACCGCACGCTCGCCAGCCGGCTGCGCGAGGCCGGGTTCCTGCGCGACCCCACCGACTTCGGGCGCGACGCCTACGACCGCGCCGACCTCGACGTGCTCGATGCCTTTTCGGAGCTGACCCGGGCCGGGGTCCGCGACGACGTCCTCGTCGAGATCGCCGCGATCTACGCCGAAGGCATCGAGGCGATGCAGTCACAGGTCCTCGAAGTGTTCGCTGGGCGCCGCGGACCCACCTGGGAGCCGGACGAGCTGGCCGCGTTCCAGGCCCACAGCGCCGAGCTCGCCGGGAGCATGCTCTCGCTGATCAACCGGCTCGTCGGGTACGCGCACTACCGGACGCTCCAGCGCCTGACCCTCGTCGCCATAGAGGAGGGTCGGGCCGCGCCGCCGCCTCCTGGCTAGAACGCTCCAGCTAGACCGCGGGGATCAGTCGTCGAGGTGGAACAGGCGCACGGCGTTGCCGGCGACGATCTTGGAGCGCTCCTCCTCGGGGAGGTGCCCCATGGTCTCCTCGATCACCTTGCGCGAGTACGGCCAGTCGTTGCCGTGGTGCGGATAGTCGGTCGACCACATGATGTTGTCGATCCCGACCCGGTCGCGCAGGTCGATGCCCGCACGGTCGACGATGAACGTGGCGCTCAGGTTGCGGTGCCAGTAGTCGGACGGCGGCGACTGGATCGGGAGCTCGGCCCAGGACCGGTTGCGCCAGTACTTGTCGTCCATCATCTCGAGGAAATGCGGCAGCCAGCCGATGCCCGTCTCGACCATGACGACCTGGAGGTCGGGGAAGCGGTCGAAGACGCCGGTGAAGATCAGCTGCGAGATGTGATTCGGGACGAGCGAGAACACGCTGCCGAGACCGCCAACCGCCTTGGCCTTGGCCGCCGCACCCTTGCCCCCGTAGAGCCGGTTGCCACCCGCCTTCGCAGCTGCGGCCCGCTGCGCCTGCCGGGCACGACGCGACAGCAGGAGGATGTGGATCGTCACCGGCATGCCCTCGTCGACGGCCGCCGACCAGAAGGCGTCGTCGTCCTCCGAGATGTCGTCGCCGCCGGCGGGCCAGTTGCCGATGATGACGCCCTTGGCGCCCCTGGCCTTCCCCTTGCGGAGGCCGTCGACGGCGGCGTCGATCCCGAGCGACGGGATCTGCGCCATCCCGACGAGGCGGCTGGGGTCGGGCGCACAGAACTCCTCGAACAGGAAGTTGTTGTAGGCCTCGATCCCGGCCAGCACGAAGTCGTCGTCGCCGTCGCCGAGGAAGTGGCCGACCGTCCGCTGGGGCGGAAAGAGGATCTCGGCGTCGACGCCGTCGAAGGCCATGTCCTTCAGCCGCTCCTCGCCGTCGTAGCAGCCGGGCCGGGCGTCGTCGTAGGTCACGCCCATCCACCGGAACTGGTCGTAGGGCATGCCCGGCGTCGAGACGAGGCCGATGGGGTCGGGCTGGGTCGACCCCGCGAACTCCCAGGCGTCGCCGCCCTCGGCGTCGTTCACCAGCTTCGGCGCCCTGTCCTGGTACTTCTCGGGCAGCCAGTTCTCCCAGATGCCGGGGGGCTCGAGGATGTGGGCGTCAGCCGAGACGATGCGGTACTTCGACATGCAGGTTCCCTCCGCTGGTCGCTGGCGCCGCTGGTCGCTGGCGGATGACGGTAGTCTGACACGGGCGTCAGGTCACGGGGAAGGGAGCGATGGCCGCGGCATTGCTGGCCGGGACCCGGGTCGCCGACCTCGCAGGCGAGCCGGCCGCTCTGGCGGGCCGGATCCTCGCCGACCTCGGTGCCGAGGTGGTCAAGGTGGAGCCGCCCGGCGGCGACCCTTTGCGCGCCGAGGAGCCCCACCGGTTCCTGGCGTGGAACGCGGGCAAGGCGAGCGCGGTCGTGGAAGGCCCCGACGACCCCGACCTCGCGCGCATCCTCGACCCGTCCGACGTGGTCATCGACACCCCCGGCTTCCCGGGCACGCTGGAGCTCGACCCCGCACGCGCCCCCGACGCGGTCTGGGTGAGCGTCACCCCCTTCGGCCGGACCGGCCCCCGGGCGGGATGGCGCGCCTCGGACCTGGGGGTGATGGCCGCCAGCGGCAACATGTACTGCACGGGCGATCCCGACCGGCCGCCGGTGCGATGCTCGGAGCCGTCGGGCTACGCCCACGTCGGCCCCGAGACTGCGTTCGCCGCGCTGACCGCGCTCGCATCCGGCTTCCCGCACCGCGTCGACGTGTCGATGCAGGAGGTCGTGTTCGTCGCCAACATGGCGGCGCCGGCCCGCTTCCCCAAGACGGGGTACCGAGGCGTTCGGCGCGGGGCGAACATCGGCCGGACCCGTGAGATCTGGCCCTGCGCCGACGGGTACGTCTCGTTCGGCTTGCGCGGCGGCCGAGCACGGGTCCCGAGCCTCGAGACGCTCACCCGACTCGTGCTGGCCGACGGTATCGAGGCGCCGGCCCTCGCGGGGCGCGACTGGAGCGCGTTCTCTCATGGCGCCGCCACCGACGAGGAGCTTCAGGCCATCGAGGAGCCGGTGGCGGCCTACTTCGCCCGCCACACGATGACCGAGCTCTACGAGACCGCGTGCGAGACGAACCTCATGCTGGCGCCCGCCAACTCGCCTCGCGAGATCTACGCCAGCGCGCAGCTCGCCGCACGCAACTTCTTCGGCCCCGTCGGCGACGTGGAGCGCTTTCCGCGGTCGTTCGTGATCGTTCGCTCGGTGGACGGCGAGGCCGCCCCCGCCCGGCCACGTGACCCGGCGCCCGAGCTGGGCTCAGCGCGACAAGGCGGGATCGAAACCCGCGCGCAGACCCGCACGCATCGGGGAGAGAGTGGCATCGACGCCGCCGCCAAGAGCTCGCCCGCGTGGGAGGGCACCCGCATCCTCGAGTTCGGGTCGGGGGCGGCGGGACCCATCGCCACGCGGTACTTCGCCGAGCACGGTGCGACCGTGCTGCGCATCGAGTCAAAGAGCCGTCCCGACTTCCTACGCGTCTACGCCCTCGGCCCCGAGAACCCGCATGGCCTCGAGGGTGCGCCCATGTTCGACGGCCTGAACGTCGGCAAGCTCGACGCCACCTTCAACCTCAAGCATCCCAAGGCCGTCGACCTCGTAAGGCGGCTGGTGGTGGAGTGGTCCGACGCCGTCGCCGAGAACTTCGCTCCCCGGGCCATGCGGCGCTTCGGCCTCGACTACGACGCGCTGGCCGCGATCAAGCCGGACCTGGTGATGGTCAGCGCCTGCCTCAACGGCCAGACCGGGCCCCATCGCGACTACCCGGGCTTCGGCGGACAGGGCTCGGCGCTCTCGGGCTTCAACTGGCTCACCGGCTGGCCCGACCGGGAGCCGGTGGGTCCCCACGGCACCATCACCGACTCGCTCGCGCCCCGCTTCGTGGCGACCGGCCTGGCCGCCGGACTGCTCTACCGGCGCCGCACCGGGCGAGGCGTGTACCTCGACGTGGCGCAGGTCGAGGCGGCGGTCTACGCGCTCGGCCCCTGGCTGCTCGACTACGAGCTCGCCGGTGTCGCCGGCACGCGGATGGGCAACCGCTCCCGGCGCGCCGCACCCCACGGGGCCTTCCCGTGCCGGGGTACCGACCGCTGGGTCGCGGTCGCCGCGTGGGACGACGACGAATGGGCCCGGGTCGCGTCCGTGATCGGCGTCGACGACCCGTCGCTCGACCGGCTGCCGGCTCGCCTCGCTCGCGTCGACGAGGTCGAGAACGCCGTCGCGGCGTGGACCGCGGACCGCGCCCCCGAGGAGGTGGCCGAGACGCTCCAGGCGTCGGGCATCGAGGCGGTGCCGGTGCAGGACTTCGGGGACCTCCACGCCGATCCGCAGGTCGACGCCCGCGGGCACTTCGTGCCGCTCACCCACCCCTTCATGGGCGACGGGCTCTACGAGCGCAACGGCTTCCGGTTCGTCGACGGGCCCGGCGGGTACACGCGGACCGGACCGACGCTGGGCGAGGACAACGACTACGTGCTCGGCGAGCTGCTCGGCCTCTCCGCCAGTGAGCGGGCGCGCCTGGCCGACGACGGTGTCTTCGACTAGCGGGCCTACCATCGACGGGTGACACGCTGCCCGGAGTGCGGGGCCCGCACCCGAGGCGCCATGACGTGCCCCGCATGCGGTGTCGAGCTCGGCGAGCCGCTCTCGGTCGTCGACCTGGAAGACGCCGAGCTCGGGATCCGGTCCGAGGACCGCTACGCCGCTGTCCCCCCGGGGCCCCGCCTCATCCCCCGCCGCGTCCACGACGAGTCCACCGGTGCTCCGCTGCTGCTGCTCGGGGCGCTCGTCGCCTTCTTCGCGCTGGGCGCGTGGCTCGACAGCACCGGCTCCGAGGACGAGTTGGCGACGGCGGCAGAGCGCCCCGCACCCGTCCTCGACCGGGCGACGGGGACGACGCTCCTGCTCATCGGGAAGGACGGCGCCACCACGCTCGACGTCGACGAGCGCACCACCCGTCCGCTGCCCGGGGGCGAGCTGTTAAGCGCGCCGGCGGCGGCCGCCTCCACCGGCGGGGAGGTGGTCGTGGTCGACGACGACGACGCCGTCCGCCTGCCCGGACCCGGCCGGCCCCCGGTCACGTTGGGCCCCGCCGGCGACGTGTTCACCTCGGCCCGACCCGATCACGTGTGGCTCGTGGTCGCCGGCGCCGGCGGCACGTCCATCGCACGCGAGGTCGACCTGGCGACGCCCGGCGACGCCGCGGCCGAGCTCACGATCGGGGGCAGCGTGGTCGGTGTCGTGAGCCGGGGGCTGGTCGTCGAGCTGCCCTCGGGGGCGATCGAGGTCGTGGCGCCCGACGGCGCCCCTCCCCGACGGCTGGGCGAGAGCACGATCTTCGTGGCCGCCGGCGGCGACGTCGTGGCGAGCCGCCCGATCGAGTGCGCGGCCGGCGCCTGCGACCTGCTGATCGACGACGTCGCGACCGGCACGCGGCGCGTGTTCCAGATGGGACGCCTCGCCACCGGCGGCACCGAGCTCGCCGCCTCCTCGCCCGACGGCCGGCGCGTGGTCGTGCTCCGCTCCGACGGGTTGCAGACCCGCGGCGTGCTCGTCGACGTGCGCCTCGCGACGGTCACCCCGTTCCGGGCTCGGCCCGTCCGCCAAAATCCGTCGCGCACACCCGCGCTGGCGTGGTCACCCGACGGCGAGTGGCTGTTCCTCGCCACCGTGCGGACGGGGATCGACGCCGTCGACCCCGACGGCAGGGCCTATCGGATCGAGGCCGAGCTCCCGGACTTCGACGCCATCGTGGCGCGCTGACCGACCAGCGGCGGCGAACCGCCACGGCCGCCCGCACCAGGAGCACCGGACCGTTCACGCCGGCATGCACGAGCCGCCATCGACACAGAGCACCTGCCCGGTAACGAGCTCGGCGTCGTCGCTGGCGAAGAACACCGCCGTCCCGGTGAGGTGCTCGGGCTCGAGCGTCCGCTTCATCGCGCTCATCATCGGGATCACCGAGATGTACTCCTCGGGCACGATCTTCTTCGTGGCCTCGGTCATCGTGACCCCGGGGGCGATGCAGTTGACCGTGACGTTGTACTGGCCGAGCTGGCCGGCCAGGAACTTCGTGAGGCCGACGACACCCCACTTGGTCTGGCTGTACGTGTAGGCGCCGACCTCGTGGAACTCGCCCGGCGGTGTCATCGTGTACATGTACGCCGCGCCCGACGACTGGTTGATGATGCGGCCCCAGCGCTGCTCGACCATGTAAGGCGCCGCCGCCCGCGACATGAGCCACGCTCCGTGCAGGTTCACGCTGAAGACCCGCTGGAGGTACTCGTAGTCGTTGCGCTCGTTGTCGATGTCGTAATAGAGCGCGGCGTTGTTGACGAGGACGTCCAGTCGACCGAACTCCTCGTTGGCGCGGGCAGCGCAGTCCTTGGCCGACTGCTCGTCGGAGATGTCGGTCGGGACGTAGACCGCGTCGCCCTTCCCCGCGAGGTGCTTCATGGCCTTCTCGGCCCGCTCCTCGTTGATCTCGGCCACCGCGACGCGGGCGCCCTCGGCGAGGAACCGCTCGGCGTACGCGAGACCGATCCCCTGCCCCGCCCCGGTGATGACGGCGGCCTTGCCGTCCAGCCGGCCGCCGGTCATGAGCGATGAATCAGGTTGAAGCGCTCGGTCACGACGGGCTCGTTGGTCTTCTCGTCGCGCCAAACCGTCTCGGTGACGAGGAACGTCATCGTGCGGCCCTTGCTCTCCTTCTCGTACATGTCGGTAATGCGTCCCTCACCGATGAGCACGTCACCGACCAGTAGCGGCCGGTGGTACTCGAACTCCTGCTCACCGTGGAGCACGAGGCCGCCTTTCCCGAAGAGCTCCCCCATCACCTTGTGCATGGGGTTCGCCCCCTCGGTCGGATCGGGCGGCTGGTCCTCGGCGAACTTCCCCCAGTGCTGCACCGCGAACGAGAACGTGGGCGGCGCGGGGATAGCGGCGAAGCCGGCGGCCCGCGCCGCTTCGGCCGATTGGTACACGGGGTTCTCGTCGAGAACGGCGACGGCGAAGTTGGCCACCGGGCCCCGCTCGACCGTGACCTTCGAGGCCCCGGTCGGCTTGCCGATGACGCTCCTGTCGACGGCCATGTGCGTCCTCTCTCCTTGCTTGACCGTCGCGTCCGCGGCCGCGGTACCGTGACGGCCACGTCAGTTTTCAGTGCAGCCGGAAGGACGCGCAAATGGGCATCTGCGACGGCAAGGTCGCCATCGTCACCGGCGCCGGCAACGGCGTGGGGCGGGGCGAGGCCATCGAGCTCGCCGACCAGGGCGCCAAGGTCGTGGTCAACGACCTCGGCGGCGACGTCACCGGCCAGGGTGCCGACAAGCGGGCCGCCGACGCCGTCGTCGACGTGATCGAGGGCCGGGGTGGCGAGGCGGTCGCCAACTACGACGACGTCTCCGACTTCAGCGGCGCCAAGAACATCGTCGACACCGCCCTCGACGCCTTCGGCCGGCTCGACGTGCTCGTGAACAACGCCGGGATCCTGCGCGACAAGATGCTGTTCACCATGGCCGAGGAGGACTTCGACTCGGTCATCCGCGTGCACCTCAAGGGCACCTGGAACACGATGCACCACGCGTCGGTGCACTGGCGGGAGCTGTCGAAGGCGGGCGACCAGCCCAGCGCGTCGATCGTCAACACCGTCTCGAGCGCGGGCCTCCAGGGCCAGGCCAGCCAGTCGAACTACGGCGCGGCGAAGGCCGGCATTGCCGCGATGACGATCATCGCCAGCCTCGAGCTGGCGCGCTACGGCGTGCGGGCCAACTGCATCGGCCCCGGCGGGTTCACCCGCATGGTGGGCCAGGCCATGCAGGACATCGAGATCAAGAACCCGGAGGACTACACGGAGTTCGACGCGATGAACCCCGGCAACTCGGCGCCGGCGGTGGCATGGCTGGCATCCGACGACTCGAAGCCCACCAGCGGCCAGGTGCTGCGCATGGTCGGCAACTCCCTGTGCGTCTACCAGCCGTGGCAGATGGGCGAGCAGTTCTTCGCTACCGACCAGGACGGGAACCCCGCCCGCTGGGACGCCGCCGACGTGGGGCCCATGCTCAACAAGTACGCGTTCGGCTCGGTGAACCCGGGCATCTCCGCCCAGCAGAGGCGCTAGGGATCGGGAGGGCATCGTGGCGCGCCGGGTCGCGCTGGTCGGCGCGGCGCTGTCGGACTGCGGTCGCGTCGACACCAAGTCGCCCTTCGAGCTCCACTACCAGGCTGCCAGCCGGGCCATCGCCGACGCCGGCCTGACGAAGGCCGACGTCGACGGGTTCGGCTCGAACGGCCTGGGCCTGCTGGCCCCGGTGGAGGTGGCCGAGTACGTCGGCCTGCGCCCGACCTGGGCCGACGGCACCGGCGTGGGCGGCAGCACGTGGGAGTTCATGGTCGAGCACGCCACCGCGGCGATCGCGCAGGGGCACGCCGAGGTGGTGGTGCTGGTCTACGGATCGACCGCACGGGCCGATCTCAAGGCCCGGCGGCGCCGCGCCAACCTCTCGTTCGGCGCGCGCGGGCCAGTGCAGTTCGACGCGCCGTTCGGGCACACCCTGATCGCCAAGTACGCGATGACGGCGCGGCGCCACATGCACGAGTTCGGGACGACGATCCAGCAGCTCGCCGAGATCTCGGTGTCGAGTCGATACAACGCGTCGCTGAACCCCGACGCGTTCTACCGCCACCCGATCACCATCGACGACGTGATGGACGCGCCGATAATCGCCGACCCCCTCACCAGGCTGCACTGCTGCATGCGCTCCGACGGCGGCGGCGCGGTCGTCCTGACGTCCGAGGAGCGGGCGCGCGACCTTCCCGCGCGGCCGGTCTGGGTGCTCGGCACCGGCGAGGCGATCTCGCACACGACCATGAGCGAGTGGGAGGACTTCACCGAGTCACCGGCGGTGCGGTCCGGGCAGCTCGCCTTCGAGCGGGCGGGGGTGACGCCCGAGGAGATCGACGTCTGCCAGGTCTACGACGCGTTCACGCCGATGGTGCTGCTCAGCTTCGAGGCGCTCGGCTTCTGCAAGAAGGGCGAGGGCGGGCCGTTCGTCGAGGACGGCAAGATGCGGGTCGGCGGCTCGCTGCCCACCAACACCGACGGCGGTGGGCTGTCGTCGTGCCACCCCGGCATGCGGGGCATCTTCCTCCTGATCGAGGCCGTGATGCAGTTGCGCGGCGAGGGCGGCGCGCGGCAGGTGCCCGACGCCAGGCTCGCGTGCGTGAACGGCACCGGCGGCTGGTTCTCGTCCGCGAGCACGGTGATCCTCGGGGTCGCGTAGTAGCGCCGCATTACGCTGCCCGTGACCCGACGACGCGGAGGGACCGGCAGGTGGGCGCGCCTCCCCTGGTGGGCCGGCAGCGAGAGCTGGCCTGGCTCGAGCAGCGGCTCGACGACGCGCTGGCCGGGCGGCCCCAGGCTGTGCTCGTGTCCGGCGACCCGGGTGTCGGGAAGTCG
This sequence comes from Acidimicrobiia bacterium, assembly GCA_050743365.1. GTDB lineage: Bacteria > Actinomycetota > Acidimicrobiia > IMCC26256 > JACDBD01 > JBOGFI01. The sequence continues at coordinate 9,607 of JBOGFI010000055.1, forward strand.
CGGCTTGTTCGCGAGCTCCAGCGGGTCGCGACCGCACGGGGCGCAGAGGTGTGCTCCGGCAGGTGCCGCGAGCAGCTCGAGCTCCCGTACCTGCCGTTCGTGGGGTCGCTCTTCGGCCGCTTGGAGCAGCTCGCGAGAGACGACCCGGAGCTGCACGACTACGCGCCGGTGATCGGCCGGCTGCTCGGGCATGCCCCGCCGACCGCCGGCGCCGGGGCGGGCGGCGCGGCCGAGCCCACCCCCGACCAGGAGCAGACCTGGCTCTTCCTGGCGGTCACCCGCGCCACCACCCGCCTCGCCCGGCAGCGGCCTCTGGTCGTCGTCGTCGACGACCTCCACTGGGCCGATCGACCCTCCCTCGAGGTGCTCGGGCACCTCGTGCTCGAGGTCGCCGACACATCACTCCGCGATCCCGTCCCGCTCATGATCGTCGCCACCTACCGGCGCGACCCGGGGCCGGTGGTCGCGCGGGAGCTCGCCCGCCTGCGGCGAGAGGAGATCTGCCACTCGCTGGACCTCGACGGCTTCGGCGAGGCCGAGACCGGGGAGCTGATGCACGCGCTCGGGCTGAGAGGCTTGTCGCGGCGAGTCGTGGGAACCGTCCATCGGGCGACGCGAGGCAACCCGCTGTTCATCGAGAACACCGCCCACCAGCTCTCGCAGACCGGCGCCGTCGACGAGCGGGGCGAGCTCGCCGGCGCGGCCGCCTACTCCATTAGCTTCGCCGTCCCCGACGAGCTCACCGACACCATCGCGGCGCGGATCGACGAGGTCAGCAACCGCTGCCGCGACCTGCTGACCCTCGCCTCGTTCCTCGGTGACGAGGTGACCGTACGCGACCTGTCCGCGCTGAACGGCGAGTTCGGCGACCTCCCCGATCTCGTGGACGAGGCGCTCGATCGCGGCCTGCTCGTCGAAGAAGGCCCCGGGTTCCGGTTCGCCCACCCGCTGTACTGCCGGGTCCTCTACGGCGCGCTCGGGGCCAAGCGCCGACGCCGCACCCACCTCGCGGTCGCCGATGCCCTCGACCGGCTGGCGCCGGCCGAGCACGAGCGCCGGGTGCTCGAGGTCGCCCACCATCTCATCGAGTCGGGGCCGCTGGCCGAGCCGGCGCGCCTCCTCGAGCGCGCCCGCGCCGCCGGCGAGCAAGCCTCGGCCATGCTGGCCTGGGCCGACGCCGCCCGCTGCTTCGAGGCCGCCGCCGACGCGGGCGAGCGGATGGGCGTCTCGTCCGCCGAGCTGGGTCAGCTCCACTTCCGCGCCGGCGTCGCGCACTACCGGAACATGGACGCCGGTCCCAGCCGTGCCCATCTCGAGCGGGCGATCGTCCACGATCGCGACGCCGGCGACGATCGGGGCGCGGCACTCGCGCAGCTGGAGCTCGCCCGCGCCGAGCTCCTGGCCGGCAAGTTCGGCACCGCCGTCGACGTGAGTGCGCTCGAGGAGGCGCTGGCGTCGCTCGCCGACCGCGATCCTGGGCTCGCGGCGCGCGTCCTCGCCCAGCTCGGCGAGGCCCGCTGGGTCCGGGGCGACGTCGACGCCAGCGCCGACCTCGCCCGGCAGGCACTCGAGCTGGGCCGGAGCGTGACCGACCACGCCGCCTGCACCCGCGCCCTGGGCTCCTTGGCGGTCACCGCCTGGCTGCGGCTCGACCTCGCCGAGGCGCTCGAGTCCCTCGAGGAGGCACTCACGCACGCCCGGCAGGACGACGATCCCTGGTACGAGGGCCTGGTCCTCCCCCGCCTGGCGCTGACGCTGCTGTGGCTGGGCCGGCTCGGCGATGCCGAGCGCGTGGCCACGGAGGCGACCGCCAACTCCCGCCGGACAGGCGACTGGGCCGAGCACAGCCTGGCCAGCGCCGCCCTGGTCGGCGTGGCGGTCGCCCGGGGCGACTTCGCCGGCGCCGAGCGCCACGGGGCCGATGCGTGGAGCGCGCTGCGCATCGCCCGCTACGGCTGGGCCGCCTCGTTGTTCCTGCCGGCGCTGGCGGGCGCGCGAGCGATGCAGGGCGATTCGGAGAACGCCGAGCGCGCGCTCGACCAGTGGGCCGAGTCGGACCAGCTCGACCTCGACGTCCCCCTCTACGAGGAGGCCGCGTGGGTGGCACGTCGCCACGTCCGCGCCCTCGCCGGCGAGACCGCCGCCGTCACCATCGAGCTCGAGGGCCGTCCCGACCTGCGAGAGGCGCGCTGGCCGGTCGCGCTCGGGACGGTGTCACGGTTCGCGGCGCTGGCGGAGCTGGCCGCTCTCACCGGGGTGCACGTCGAGCTCGACCGGGTCGAGCGCGCCCTCCACCGTGCGGCGCAGCGAGGCATGGTCGTCACCGACGGCCACGTCTTCCTCGTCCCACGCGTGCTCGGCCTCGTCGCCCGGCTCCGTGGCCGTGACGACGAAGCGGAGGCCCGGCTCCGGGAGGCGATCGCGATCGCCGAGCGCCTGGGCCTGCGCCCCGAGCTGGCGCGGGCCAGCCTCGAGTACGGGCGCGTCCTCGTCGATCGACCGGACGTCACCGACCGCGAGCGTGGGCTCGCCCTCGGCCGGCGGGCGGCTGGGCTGTTCCACGAGCTCGGGATGCCGGCACTCGAACAGCAGGCAGCCGAGCTCGGTGCGGCACGGGCGGCGCCGCCGGCCGCGCCCGCCCTGCCGTCCGACGACATGGCCGTCATCCTCTTCACCGACATCGCGAACTCAACCGCGCTGAACGAGCAGATCGGCGACGTCGCCTATCGGGCGCGCGCCGACACGCTCGACACCGCCCTCCGGTCCGCCATCGAAGAGTGCGGCGGGCGGGCCATCGAGGGCATCACCCTCGGCGACGGGATCCTCGCCGTCTTCGGCTCGGCCCGGCGGGCGATCGAGTGCGCGGAGCGGGCCCACGGCTGCGCCCGGTCCAACGACTTCGAGCTGCATCTCGGCATCCACGCCGGCGACGTGCTGCGCTCGCCAACGGGCGTGCACGGGGGGGCAGTCAACATCGCAGCCCGCGTCTGCGCCGAGGCCGACGCCGGCGAGACCCTCGTCTCCGAGACCATCAGGAGCCTGGCCCGCACGTCCGCAGGCGTAACGTTCGAGGACCGCGGCCTTCACGACCTGAAGGGAGTGGGTGATCCCGTCCGGATCTTCGCGGTGGTGCCGACCGGCGACGACGACACTCGCCGACCACGCTGAACAGGTGAACAGGAAGGAGCACGCTCATGCCATCGATGCCGTTCTACTTCGTCGGGAAAGGCGCGCAGTTCGAGATGATCGACCGCCAGTTCGGCGGTGAGACCGCGAAGTACCTCGCGGCCTACGACACCGCGCTCCAGCGTCTCGAGTCCGACCGCCTCGTCGACCTCGCCCGGGCGCACGCCCACGACGAGCCGGGACGGTCCGCCGGGCTCACCGAGGGAGACGTCGAGCACTTCGAGGAGGACTGGATCGGTCACTGGGGCGAGTACCCGGTCGAGGAGGTGATGCGCGCCGGCTTCAAGAAGGCGATCACCCTCGCCCGCGAGAAGCGGAAGCCGATCGAGAGCCTCTGGGTCTGCGCCAACGAGAACTCGTTCCACGTCTACGTGTGCGACGGGCCTTTGCAGATCACCGTGCTCGTGTTCACGCCGCCGCCGCTCGAGCACGTGCATGAGGACGCGCTGAGCGAAGAGGAGCCTCTGTGGGTGGTGAAGGCGCGCGACGAGTGGGACCACGGCGAGGTCGAGAGCACCACCCGCCGCGGGGAGCACGACATCATCGTGAAACAGCTCCTGCGAGCGCCCCAGAGCGAGGAGCACCACCCGCGGAGCGGCGCTTCGTGAGGCGCTGGCGGTGGGTCAGGCGGCAGGCGCGCCGAAGAAGCCGCGGTGGATGACGTGAGCCAGGGTGTCGAGCATGGCGTCGTCGTCGAGGACCAGCCGCCGTGACGCCAGCGCGTAGTTGAACCGCTCCAGCATGGCCATCAGCGCCGCCACCGCCGCCTGCTCGTTCTCGGTGGCCAGCCCCGATTCCCGCATGCGCTCGCCCAGGCGCGCCCCGATGGCGGTGAACGCCTTGACCCCGAGGCGGTCGACCTCACGGTCGGCCACCTGGTCCTCCATCCAGGCCCGAATCACCGGCCCGTAGCGACGGTAGGTGGTGACGAACCGCGACAGGAACGCCCGGAGCTCCGCGAAGCCTCGGTCGTCGGGAGCCACCGGTCCGATGCCGTCGGCCAGCTTCGTCATCTCGTCGGCGCACTCCACCGCGAGCGCCCGCAGCAGGTCTTCCTTGTTGGCGAAGTAGAGATAGAACGTGCCATGGGACGTGCGCGCTGCCCGCACGATGTCGTCGACCCGAGCCGCGTGGTACCCGCGCTCGGCGAACACACGCATGCCGGCGTCGAAGAGCTTCCGCATGGTGCGCCGGCCCTGGGCCCGAAGCTCGCGCTGCTGGGCCGGCGTACCGGATGCCTTCGACTTGTACGATTTCGCCACTCGAACCCCGTCGCACCGAACCGGTCAGGGAGAAGGCGGATGCTGCCGTCGACGACGCGCGAAGCCGCTCGACGCTTCGCGGATGCTACTGCCTACGTCGCCGCCGACGGCTGGAGGCTGAGCTATCGCGACCTCGACCGGGTGTCCGACGAGGTCGCCGCCGGCATGACGCGGCGCGGCGTGTCAGCCGGCGACGTCGTGGCGCTCGTGCTCCCGCCGGGCCCCGAGTACCTGCTGGCGTACCTCGCGGCGGCGAAGGTCGGAGCGATCACCGCCGGCGTCAACGACCGCCTGGCGCCCGCGGAGCGCGACGGGGTGCTCGCGATCGCGGGCCCGCGTATGGTGATCGCCGCCCCCGAGCTCCGCCCCGGGGCGCCCGGAGCCGAGGTCGTGGAAGCGGCGCCGGCGATGTCGGCCGCCGACGTGCTCGGCGCCGTGCGCGTCGGTGGCGAGCCTCCACCCCCGCTGCCCGACGACCCCGAGCGAGCGGTGGCGATCGTCTTCACGTCCGGCACCACCGGGCTGCCCAAGGGCGCGCTCTACTGCAACCGGCAGCTCGCCTTCATCACCGCCACCGACGTCGGCGACAGCTGGGGAGGCGGCGGGCGCGGGTTCACCGGGACGCCGTTCGCGCACCTCGGGTTCATGACCAAGCTCCCCGGCAGCCTGCGCCGCGGCGGCACCACCTTCATCATGAGCCGGTGGCGGCCCGAGGACGCGCTGCGGCTGCTCGCCGAGCACCGCATGACCACGGTGGCAGGGGTGCCGACCCAGCTCGCGCTCATGCTCCGCCGTCCCGACTTCGACGCCTACGACCTCGAGAGTGTCGGCTTCATCGTCGTCGGCGGCGGCCCGGTCACACCCGGGCTCGCCGAGGAGGCCCGGGCCCGCTTCGGCGCCGCCCTCGCCACCCGGTACTCCTGCACCGAGGCCGGCGTCGGCCTGGGCACCGCCTTCGACGACCCCGAGGAGGACGCGGTCGTCAGCGTGGGGCGGGCCCATCGGTCGGTGGACCTCGCCGTGCTCGACGAGGACGACCGGCCCGTGACCGGAGCGGAGGCGGTGGGGAGCGTCTGCCTGCGTTCTCCGGCGGTGATGAGCGGGTACTGGGACGACCCCGCCGGTACCGCGGCCGCGTTCACCGCCGACGGCTTCGTCCGTACCGGCGACCTCGGTTGGGTCGACGACCGGGGGCGGCTCCGCCTGGTCGGCCGCACCAAGGAGATGTACGTGCGCGGCGGTTACAACGTGTACCCCGTCGAGGTCGAGGGTGTGCTGTCGACCCATCCCGAGGTCGCGGCGGTGGCGGTAGTTCCCCGTTCCGACCCGGTCATGGGTGAGGTGGGCGTCGCCGTCCTCGTGCCTCGCGACCCGGGCGCAGCACCCACGCTGGCCGCTCTGCGCGACTTCGCCGGCTCCCGGCTGGCGGCCTACAAGCTGCCCGCCGGCATCCGGGTGGTCGACGCTCTCCCGCTCACCGCCATGGAGAAGGTCGACCGCGCCGCGCTGACCGACCTGGTGCGAGAGGAGCGCGACGCGCGCAGCGAGGACGGCGGCCAGCCCGAGCCGGCGAGGCGAGCGGAGCAATAGAGATGCAGCTGGAGTTCACCGAGGAGCAGGACGAGCTGCGCGACGGCGTGCGCGCGATGCTCGCGCGCGAGTGCCCGATGAGCGTCGTTCGCGAGCTGGTCGAGAAGGGCACCGAGCCCTCCGGCCTGTGGGCGCAGATGGTGGCGCTGGGCTGGCCCGCGCTGACCGTGCCCGAGCGCCTGGGCGGCCTGGGGCTCGGCATGGTGGAGCTGGCGGTGGTGGTCGAGGAGACGGGGCGGGCGATGGCGCCGGGGCCGTTCCTGCCGACCGTGACGCAGTTCGCCCCTGGGGTGAGCGAGGCCGGGGACGCCGAGCAGCGCGCCCGGTTCCTCGGGGCCGTCGCCGCGGGTGAGCTCACCGGCACCCTCGCGCTCACCGAGGAGGGCGGGAGCTACGACCCGGCAGCCGTCGCCGCCACTGCGAGGCCCGACGGCGACGGCTTCGTGCTCTCGGGCGTGAAGCACGCGGTGGCGGAGGCGGCCGCGGCGGACGAGGTCGTGGTGGTCGCGCGGCTCTCCGGCACCCAGGGCGACGACGGCGTGGGCGCCTTCGTGGTCCCGCGGGACGCTCTTGCCCTCGACCCCGTCGCGACGCTCGACCCCAGCCGCCGCCTCGCTCGTTTGACCCTCGACGGCGTCCGGGTCGGCGGCGACCGTTGCCTGGGCGAGCCCGGGCATGCCACCAGTGGTGCACTCCGGCGCGCGGTCGAGGTGGCGACGGCGGCGCTGGCGCTCGAGATGGTCGGGACCTGCCAGGCCATCTTCGACGTCACGCTCCAGTACGCCAAGCAGCGCGAGCAGTTCGGGGTTCCGATCGGCTCGTTCCAGGCCATCAAGCACAAGTTCGCCGACATGCTGGTGGCGCTCGAGCGGGCTCGTGCGACCGGCTATTTCGCCGCACTCACGATCGCCGAGGATGACGATCGCCGCGCGCTGGCGGTGTCGACCGCCAAGGCTGCCGCCGGTGACTGCGCCCGCCTGATCGCCAAGGAGGGCATCCAGATCCACGGCGGCATCGGCTACACGTGGGAGCACGACATGCACCTGTACGTTCGCCGGGTGAAGGCGGGCGCGGCCCTGTTCGGGACCGCGCCCCAGCACCGCGCCCGCGTCGCCGACCTGATCGGGCTGTAGTGGTCGGCGGCGCGCTCAGGGCGTGCCGATGAGCGCCTCCCAGCCGATGAAGTAGAGCACCGCCCACAGGACGAAGCCGGCGATGATCACGTTCGGCACGGTCTCGAGGTAGACCCGCAGCGGGCCCTGGGCGGTCCCGCCGATCAGGCCGAGAGCGTTCGCCTCGAGCAGACCGACGACGATGATGAAGAGGATGACGTAGCCGACCCGACCGGCGGTGCTATCGAACTGCCCCGAGAAGTGGGTCGTGAACGTCATGAAGAACACCATGGGGATCGAGAACAGGGAATTCGTTCGCGACGCCAGGAGCGCGGTGCGGCCGGCTGCGGCGGCGTTCGGGTCGGCCTCTCCACCCGCGGCCACGTTGCGGGCGTTGGCGATCACCACCCTCTGCTTGGGCCAGATCACCAGCCAGACGTTGAGGAACATGATGATCCCGAGCACGGCGCCGGTGACGATGCTCGTCCCCTCGAGCGTGCCCCAGTAGTCGGTCGTGAAGCCGAAGCTGTAGTCGCCCTCGGCGTCCTTGAGCAGACCGAGGATGACCAGGCCGGTGAGAACCGTTAGCGCCGCCGACCACCGGAAGTACCACAGCGCCCGGGGCGCGAGCTTGTCGAGAGCGTTGCTCCGGGCCCCGGCGTCCATCTCGGCGAACGAGGGCACCTGCACGAAGTTGAAGTAGTAGAGCAGCCCGATCCACAGGATGCCGACCACGATGTGCAGCCACCGGAACAGGAACGAGAAGCCTTCGCTGCTGTCGAAGATCTCCATTGAGCCACCCCCTGTTCGAGAACCGGCGGCAACGTACCACTCACCGCCGCTGACGTCATCGATCTCCCGCTACAGGTCGGGTGCTCGCACGTCGGCCTGCTCGGACGGCCGCAGCGGCTCGCGCAGGGGCACGATCATCGCCGAGAAGTCGGCGAAGGCGATCACGTTGTCGAGCGTGTCGACGACCCGGCACTCGACCACGATGAGCTGACGGCCCGCCCGCATCAGGCGCGCCTCGGCGCGTACCAGGTCGGTCTTCGGCCGTCCCAGGTACCGCACGTGCAGGTCGGCGGTGACCATGGTGTTCCGGCCCGGTTCGAAGGTGCTCGAGCGTGCGGCCGCCGACCCGCAGGCGACATCGATCAGAGTGGCGATGGCGCCGCCGTGGAGGTTGCCCGACTGGTTGAAGGCCTCCTCGCGTACCGGCATCTCGACCACCACCATCTCCGGTTGCGCCGGCAGGAACCGGAGGTCGAGCAGGCTGTGCAACGGGACGAGCGAGAAGCTCTGACGGAGGTACTCGACCAGGGCGTCGCCGGTGAGCTCGCGCTCTGGAGGGGAAGGCGTGGAGGGACCGGGCATCGGGCGACGCTACCCTGCCCCTGTGATCCTCGATCGGGTCGACCTGACCCCGGCCGAGCTCGAGCAGCTCACCGGCTGGTCACTGAAGCCCGAGGGCCTGTGCCGGGACGACCGGTGCGTGCCGTTCCCCGACGGCGCCCGCGACGAAGCCGTCGACGTGCGGAAGGTGGCCGAGCGGCTGCGCATGCCCGTCGTGCACGACGAGCGGCACAGGCTGTGGGCGCTCGGGCCGGAGTCGGGCGGGCGCGTCCTCGAGTCGGCCGAGCTACCGCCGATCACGCTGCCCGACGTCGACGGCCGGCCGTTCGACCTCGCGTCGCTGCGCGGGCAGAAGGTGGTGATCGCCGCCTGGGCCTCGTGGTGAGGGTGCCGCACGCAGCTGCCCGTGTGGCAGCGCCTGCGTGAGGAGCTCCACCCGCAGGGGCTGGAGATCGTCACCGTCGCCCTCGACCTGGAGGTCGACCGGGCCCGGCACTGGATCGAGCGGTCGGGCGCCGAGCACCCCCAGCTCGTCGACACCGCCCACTCACTCGACGAGCTCCTCGGCGTCGTCAACGTGCCCATGGCGGTGTGGGTCGACGAGGACGGCGTGATCGTGCGCCCGCCCGAGCTGGCGGCGATCGAGCGCTCGGAGTTCGCCGACATGGAGATCTCCGACGACTGGCCGGAGGCGGTGCGCGACATGCTCGAGCAGGTCAAGCGCATTCCCGGCGGCGACCCTGACCGCTACCTGGGCGCGCTGCGCGATTGGGTCGCGCGCGGCGCCGAGAGCCCCTCCGCCCTCCCGCCCGACGAGGTGGTGCGCCGGTCGGCGCCCCGCCCCATGCAGGAGGCCGAGGCGGCCGCCCGGTTCGAGCTGGGCCAGCACCTGCACCACGCCGGGTTCGAGGACGACGCCCGTCCCCACTTCCGGGAGGCCCACCGCCTCCAACCCGACAACTGGACCTACAAGCGCAACGCCTGGGAGCTGATCAACCCCGGGCTCCAGGGACCGAGCGAGCACTACGACGGCGACTGGCTCAGCGACATCAAGCGGCTCGGGCCCGAGCACTACTACCCCGCCCTGGAGATCTGAGACGCTCTCAGACTATCTCAGACCTTGACAGGCCCGCTCGGCCCACATAGCGTGCCGCGATGCGCAGCGCCGACCCTCGGCCGGGCCACCGCATCGCCTCGCTCGCGCTGCTGCTGGGGGCCGAGCTCGCCGCGGTCGCCACCCTCCACCGCCTCGGCGCGGTCGACGGGCTCGCCGGCCCCGGCACCGATCCCGGTGGCTGGCTCGGCTCCGCCTCACCCGAGGAGGTCGTGGCCGGGGCGCTGCGTGTGGTCGCGCTCGCGTGCGCGTGGTGGCTCCTCGCGTCGACCGTGCTCTACCTCGTGGCCCGCGTCGCCCGCGTCCCCGCGGCCGCGCGGACGATGGGCCGGGCGACGCTGCCCGCGGTCCGACGGTGGGTCGACCGCGCCGTGGCGGTGTCGGTGCTCGCGTCCACGGCGGTGACCGCCGGCGGCTCCGCCGCTATCGCCGGCAGTGAGCCGCCTCCACCATCGACGACCGCGCCCGCCGTCGTGGTCGATGCCGATCGCCGTCTCCCGCCCGACGAGACGCGTCCCGTTCCCGAGGTACGCGGCGGCCGGGCGGTCGAGTCGCTGCCCGGTCCGCCCCCGAACGCCCCGTCGGCACCGGTCCCCCCCTCGGTGCCGGCGGGGCCGGCCCTTCCGGCTCCGCCCCCGGCACCCGGTCGGCACGTTGTCGCAACCGGTGAGAGCCTCTGGACGATCGCGGCTGCGCATCTCGCCGGTCTCACCGGCCGCGACCGGGCCGCGCTCGGGGACCACGAGATCGCGCCGTACTGGGCGCGCGTCGTCGACGTCAACCGCGGCGCGTTGCGCTCGGGGAACCCCGACCTCATCTACCCCGGCGAGGTGCTCGAACTCCCGCCGCCTGTGTGAGCGCGACGCGCGCGCTACGGGTCGCGGGGCAGACCCAGGACGCGTTCGGCGATGATGTTGCGCTGGATCTCGCTGGTGCCGCCGGCGATCGTGAGGCAGCGGTCGAAGAGGAACTGCCGGGCCCACCCGGCCGCCTCGCCGTCGTCCACCGCGCCGGCGGGGCCGAGCAGCCCGAGCCCGATCTCCTGGGCGCGCTGGTCGTGCTCGACCCCGAGCAGCTTGCGTACCGCCGCCTCGGAGCCGCTGGGGTCAGCGCCGCCGAGGGCCTGGAGCGCGAGCCGGAAGCCCAGCACGGCGAGCGCGTGGTCCTGCACCACCAGGCTCCCGGCCTCCGCCAGCGCGAGCGGATCGGAAGCCAAGCCCCGTGACTCGAGGACGCCGAGCACACCCCCGACGGCTCCGCCGATCGTGCTCCCGCTGCCCATGAACACCCGCTCGTTGGCGAGCGTGGTGCGGGTGGCACGCCAGCCGTCGTGCTCGCGCCCGACCAGGCAGTCGTCGGGTACGAGCACATCGTCGAAGAAGACCTCGTTGAACCAAGCCTCGCCGGTGAGCTCGCGCAGCGGGCGAATGTCGATGCCCGGCGTCTTCATGTCGAGCATGAAGAAGCTGATGCCGTCGTGCTTCGGTGCTTCGGGATCGGTACGGGCGAGGAGGATCCCCCAGTCAGCCGTGTGCGCCATCGATGTCCAGACCTTCTGGCCGTTGACCACCCAGCCGCCCTCGACCCGGTCGGCCTTCGTCGTGAGCGACGCCAGGTCGGAGCCGGCGCCGGGCTCGCTGAACAGCTGGCACCACGCGATCTCGCCCCGCAGCGTGGGCGGGATCCACCGCTGCTGCTGCTCCTCGGTGCCGTACACGATGAGGGGCGGCACCGCCCACGCCCCGACCGACAGCGTCGGCCGCCGCACCTTCGCCTTGCGCAGCTCCTCGTCGATCACGAGCTGCTCGACGGCGTCGGCGTCGCGGCCCCACGGCTTCGGCCACTGAGGGGCGAGGTAGCCGGCGTCGGCCAGCCGCCGGCGCTGCTCGGCGGGCTCGAGGCCGACCAGCTCCCCGGTGAGCGCCCGGACCTCGTCGCGCAACGGCTCGGCCAGCTCCGCGGGGAGGTCGATCGCGAGC
>JBOGFI010000056.1:0-1646 GCA_050743365.1 Acidimicrobiia bacterium
CCCTGCGGGCGGCTCGGGTCTCCGACCCGGGTCTCGGCCCGCCCGGCGAAACTGTCCGGGGAGCGGTCGACGGCAGCGGCCTCACTGCGTTCGGCCTGCTCGACGGGCGCGACCTCCGCGCGTTCGGCCGCTTCGCGCGTGAACGCCGAGAGGTCGGTGGGGTGTGAGCGCCAGACGACGTCTTGGCGTTCCGCCTCGGGGTAGGCGAAGTGCGTCATGAACCTGGTGACCACGGCGTCGACGACGCCGCGCATGTCCGGTGGGGAGGGGAGGAGCCGGGCGAGGGAGGTGACGCCTTTGTCGGGGATGCCGCAGGGGACGATGTGATCGAACATCGACAGGTCGGGATCGACGTTGAGGGCGAAGCCATGGCGGGTGCGACCCCGCGCCACCTTCACCCCGATGGCGGCGATCTTCTCCTCACCCACCCAGACACCCGTGTACCGGCCGGCGCGGTGGGCGTCGACCCCGAGGTCGCCCAGCACGTCGATCAGCACGTCCTCGAGGCGGCGCACGTAGGCGACGACGTCGCTGCGACCGTCGCGCCACGCCGGGAGCGTTACGATCGGGTACCCGACCAGCTGGCCGGGCCCGTGGTAGGTGACGTCACCGCCGCGGTCGACGCGCACGAGCTCGGCGCCGACCGATGCCGGCGGCACGAGCACGTGCTCGAGAGCGTGCGCGTTGGTGCCGAGCGTGTAGACGTGCGGGTGCTCCAGTAGCAGGAGGTAGTCGTCGGCGGCTCGGGCGAGCAGCGCCCGCTGGAGGTCGTCGGCTTCCCGATACGGCACCTGGCCGAGCCACCGGACGCGGACGCGGCTGGGCGCACTCGGGCGCGTCACGCGAGCTCGGCCTCCCAGTCGCGCGTCTCGAGCACGCGTTTGAGGTCGTTGAGGAACGACGCCGCGTACGCGCCGTCGACAGCGCGGTGGTCCCAGGTCAGCGCCAGGATCCCGACGTGGCGGATCGCGATCGTCGGGTCACCGTCGGGCCCGTCCACGACGACCGCCCGCTTGCGCACGCTGTCGGTCGACAGGATGGCCACCTGGGGCTGGTTGATGATCGGCAGGGTCATGTAGGTGCCGAAGGGCCCGGGGTTGGTGATGGTAAACGTCCCGCCCATCACCTCGTCGGGCAGCAGTTGCCGGTTGCGGGCTCGCCGGGCGAGATCGTGGACCTCGCGTGCGATCAGGCGAAGGCGCTTGCCGTCGGCGTGGCGGATGACGGGCGCGATCAGCCCCTTGAAGTCGAGGTCGACAGCCACGCCCACGTGCACGTCGTGGTGGACCATCAGCCGCTCGCCCTCGACGCTGGCGTTGATGTGCGGATAGTCGTCGACGGTGTCGCAGAACGCCCGGATCACGAACGGGAGGTAGGTCAGGGAGAAGCCCTCGCGCGACTTCCACTCGTCCTTGTTGGCGCGCCGGACGCGTTCCACCCGCTCGAAGTCCACCTCCACCGATGTGTAGACGTGGGGGCTGGTCGCCTTCGAGCGGACCATGTGCTCGGCCGTCCGGCGACGCATGTTGTCGAACGGTATGACCTCGTCCCCCGCCGGTCGCGTGACTGCGGGCTGGATCGGCTCGGTGGCGGGCGCCGGGGCCTCGCGCGGCGCCGGAGCCTCGCGCGGCGGCGCTGCTGCGGGC
>JBOGFI010000057.1:0-5844 GCA_050743365.1 Acidimicrobiia bacterium
TCCTGGGCCCGATCGGCTCACCCGCGAGCGCGACGCCCTCGTAGCTCGAGAACGCCTCGGCGAGGTCGACGCCGGCGTGCGCCGCGTACTGCTCGATCGCGAGCACCAGCGGGCCCGAGAGGTTGTACCAGGCAGTCGGTCGGAGCTCTTGGCTGAAGCGGATCAGCTGCGGCACGTCGGCGGGCATGTGGTCGAGGAACAGCGGCGTGGCTCCGATCCCGCGGATCGTGTCGTGGATGCCGGGTCCGCGGAACGTGAACAGGCAGTACGTGAAGTAGTCGCCGGGCCGGGAGCCGAGCTCCCAGAACTCGCGCACGAGCATGCTCGGGCCCCGGCCGGCGTACGGCGCCGGCGTGGGATCGCCGGTCGTGCCCGAGGTGGAGAAGATGGCGCTGAACACCTCGGTCATCCTCGGGTCGAGGCACAGCAGCCCGCCGTAGGGGTCGCCGTGCCGGTCGCGGAACGACCGGATGGCGTCCTTGTCGATGAACGGCACCTTCTCGTGGAAGTCGTCCATCGTCTCGATGTCGCTTGCGGTGATGCCGGCCGCGTCCCAGGTCTCGCGGATCAGCCCCGATCGCTTGTAGGCCCACGGCAGCAGATCGCCGAGCAGTCTCTCCTCGCGCACGCGCTCGATCTGATCACGCGGCATCGTCTCGATCTCGGGCGAGAAGTAGCGCCGCGAGGGGTCACCCACAGGACCGATCAGAACTTCCCGGTGCGCCCGAAGCGGTAGTAGCCCGCGAACTGCTCGTTCACCTCTCTCGGGATCGGGACGACCTCTCCCAGGGCGCGCGCCCCCCACACGATGCCGGCGGTCCGCTCGACGAGCGACGCGATGTGCAGCACGTCCTTGGGGTTCTTGCCCACCGCGAACAGGCCGTGGTTGGCCATGAGGACCGCGGCCCGCTCGCCGACGCGCTTGGCGACCTCCTCGGCCAGCTCGTCGGTGCCGGTGGTCTTGTAGTCGGCGACCTCGACATCGCCGCCGACGAACACCACGAACTCCTCGATCACGGCCGGGATCGGCTGCCGCGTGAGCGCGAACATCGTCGCGAACTTGGCGTGGCAATGCATGGTGGCGTTGATCTCGTCGTGCAACCGAAGCGCGCTGAGGTGGAGCGCCTTCTCCGTCGTGGGGCTCCGCTCGCCTTCGAGCACGTTGCCATCGAGGTCGGTGACGACCAGGTCGTCGAGGGTCATCTCGGTGTAGTCGATCGACGAGGGCGTGAGCACCGCGTGGCCGTTGGGCAGCCGGGCCGACAGGTTGCCCGCAGTCCCCTCGACGAGACCGCTGCGCAGCATCTCTTTGGCCGTCCAAAGGAGCATGTCCTTGGTCTCCTGCGCGGTCAGCTCGGTCGAGCTCACGACAGCACCTCCGGGTTCACGAGGTTCTCGGGCTTCCCGCCGCCGAGCAGTTGCGCCAGGCCGTCGGCGATGAGCTTGGAGTGGTTCGCCTCGGTGTCGTAGGTCGCGCCGCCGATGTGGGGGGTGAGCACTGCGTTGCGCACGCCGACGAGAGCGTGCTCGACGGGGAGATGCTCACCCTCGAAGTGGTCGAGACCGGCGCCGCCGAGCTTTCCGCTCCGGAGGGCGGCGACGAGCGCCTCGGTGTCGTGGAGCATGGCGCGTGCGGTGTTGAGGTAGACGGCGCCGTCCTTCATGCGGGCGAACTGGTCGGCGCCGATCATCCCCGCCGTCTCGGGCGTCACGGCGGCATGCATCGACACCACGTCGGCCTCGGCCAGCAGGTCGTCGAGCGAATGGGTTGCGTCGGGCGCGTACGGGTCGTGGGCGATCACGCGCATGCCCACGCCCTCGAGCCGCCACCGGGTGGCGCGGCCCACGGCCCCCAGCCCGACCAGACCCGCGGTGCGGCTCGCAAGCTGCCAGGCTCGGAACCGTTGGTACGGGATGGTGCCGTCCTTGTAGACGTCGCCGCCGCGCACGTCGGCGTCGGCGCTGACGATGCCGCGGTTGACAGCGAACAAGAGCGCGATCGTCATCTCGGCGACCGCGTCGGCGTTCCGGCCCGGCGCCCGCAGCACGGGGATGCCCCGGGCGGTGGCGGCCGCGACATCGACGTTGTTGGGGTCGCCGCGGCACGACCCGATCGCGACGAGGGGAAGGTCGAGCACCGGGCCCTTCACCGAGTCGGACTCGACGACCAGGAGGGATGCTCCCTCGGCCTTCACGCGCTCGGCGAGCTGCGCGGCGTTGTAGATGCGCAACGGGTCGTGGTCGATCCAGGGGTCGAGCACCACATCGGCGAGGCCTTCGAGGGTGGCGAGCCCCTCGCCGCGGAACGGCGCCGTCACCAGCGCGCGCGGGCGATCGGTCACGTTCGCTTGCTCCTGCGGGTCGGGCACGGGACCGTCATCTTCGCACGAAGCCGAGCTCGCGCCACCGGTCCGTCAGCCGGCCGGCTCGACGAGGTCGCCGCGGTACTCGGGGTGCTCGGTGAGCCACCGCGAGGCTCGGCGCATGCTCTCCTCGTTCTGACGGTTGATGAACCGGTAGATCGGCCCCTCGAACCAGCGGTACGGCAGCTTCGTGAGGTGGTACCGCTCCTCGAACGAGAAGCGCGTCTCGCTCGGGCCCAGTGGCTCGAGCCGGATCCGCCCCGTCTGATCGTTGCCGGGCTCCCGGGAGATCATGGTGTAGGTGTAACCGCGCCCGGGCTCGACGTCGGTGACCAGCTCGAGCGCCGAGCCCTCCCGGCCGAACGGCATCTTGTAGATCACCCGGCGGAGCCGGCCGTTGTGGAGCTCGTCGCCCGGCCACAGCACGTCCACCCGCTTCACCATGGGGGCGTAGTCGGTCCAACGGTCGTAGTCCTGGAACAGCGCCCAGACCCGAGCCGCCGAATGCGGCATCACGAACGAGTAGCGGTGCTCCCGCACTTGCGACCCCCGCGGCGTCGGTTCGCGTTCCCTGACTATGGTGTCAGGTTCAGCGGCCGGGGGCCGACGAGGGGGGCCGAGGGGGAGACGCGCGGCCGATGCCCATCCACTACGAGAAGGACGACGAGCACGTCGTCGTCATCACGATCGATCGGCCCGAGGCCCGCAACTCGGCCGATATGGAGCACTTCTTCCAGCTGCGCTCCGCGTGGGACCGCTTCGGAGAGGACCCCGACGCCTGGGTTGCCATCATCACCGGCGTCGGTGACGCCTTCTTCACCGGCGCCGACCTCAAGAAGTACGTCCCCGAGATCACGAAGGTGCAGGAGGAGATCGCCGGCGGCAAGGTGAGCGAGATCGGCGGCTATCAGCTCACCGACGGGACCAAGGCGGTGCTGCGAGGGGTGAAGCTCTACAAGCCGATCATCGCCGCCGTGAACGGGTTCTGCACCGCCGGCGGCATGGAGATGCTCGGCGGGGTCGACATCCGTGTCGCCTGTCCCGAGGCCCAGTTCGCCGTCATGGAGCCCAAGCGCGGGCTGTTCGCCGGCGGCGGCACCACCGTGCGGCTGCCGCGTCAGGTCCCGTTCCCCCAGGCGATGGAGTTCCTGCTTTGCGCCGACCTCATCCCAGCGCAGCGCGCCTACGAGATGGGGCTGCTGAACGCGATCGTCCCTCGAGAGCAGCTCATGGACAAGGCGTACGAGTTCGCGCGCCGCATCACCGCCAATGCCCCGCTCGCGGTGCAGGCCACGAAGCGCAGCGTGTGGGAGGGGCTCGGGATGAACCTGCGCGACGCGTACAAGAACGAGTCGCGGATCAGCTCGGAGATCTTCCAGACCGAGGACGCCAAGGAGGGCCCGAAGGCGTTCGCCGAGAAGCGCAGGCCGAACTGGCAGGGGAGGTAGCGGCCGTGGCTGCCGTCGACGCCCGGTGGCCCTGCGTTATCGGTGTCGGGCAGCGCACGTGGCATCCCGAGGACGTGGGGGAGCGGGGCGCGCCCGAGCCCCTGGCCATGTGGGAGGAGGTAGCGCGGGCCGCGGCGGAGGAGACCGGTGCTCGCGATGACGTGCTCGGCCGCCTCGACAGCGCGCAGATCGTGTACTGCCAGACGTGGCAGTACGACGACCCCGTCGGGCGGCTCGCCGAGCGTCTCGGCGCATCCCCCCGTCTCCGCTTCTACTCCGGCATCGGCGGCACGACCCCGCAGGTGCTCGTGCAGGAGCAGGCAGCGGCGATCCTGCGGGGCGAGCTCGACCTTGCGCTCGTGTGCGGCGCCGAGGCGCTGGCGACGAAGCGCCGTTACAAGCAGCGGGCCGAGCGGTACCCGTACAGCTTCAAGCCGGCGGAGAAGCGGGCCTACCCGTGGGAGGCGCCGTTCCACCCCGCCGAGGTCGCGCACGAGGTGTTCCAGGCGTGGCTGACGTTCGCGGTGTTCGACAACGCGCGGCGGGCGCACCTCGGTGTCGCGCTCGACGACTACCGGCACGGCCTCGGTGAGCTCATGGCGCCGATGACCAGGGTGGCGGCGGCGAACCCGAACGCGTGGTTCCGGGTCGAGCGCTCGGCGGAGGAGATCGCCACTACGGCGTCCGCCAACCGGATGGTCGGCTACCCGTACACCAAGTACATGGTGTCGATCATGGACGTCGACATGGCGGCGGCGGTGATCCTGGCCAGCAAGGAGGCCGCCGACGCGCTGGGCGTGCCTCCCGACCAGCGTGTGTACCTGCGGGGCTGGTGCTACGCCACCGATCCCACGTACGTGGCCGAGCACACGGAGATGTGGAGGTCGCCGGCGATGGCGGCGGCCAGCGCGGAGGCAATGCGGGTCGCGGGGATCGGCGTCGACGACCTCGCTCACCTCGACCTGTACAGCTGCTTCGCCAGCTCGGTCAACTTCGCCCGCGACGCGCTCGGGATCGCCGACGACGACTCCCGCCCGCTCACCGTGACCGGCGGGCTGCCCTATCACGGCGGCGCCGGGTCGAACTACATGTCGCATTCGATCGCGACCATGGCCGGGGTGCTGCGGGAGGATCCCGGTTCGTACGGCATGGTGAGCGGCGTGGGGATGCACATGACCAAGCACGTCTACGGCGTGTACTCGACCGAGCCGGGACCGGTCGACCCGCCCGAGCAGGACGCGGTCCAAGCCCGCCTGGACACCGCCGGGAAGACCGCGATCACCGACACCTACGATGGCAAAGCGACGGTCGCGGCCTACTCGATCGTGCACGGGCGCGACGGCGCGCCGGAGTGGGGGGTGGCGGTGTGCGACCTGGCCGAGGGCGGCCGGACGTACGCGAAGCTGCTCGACGGCGACCTGCTGGCCTCGGCCGAGAAAGAGGAGCTGGTGGGGCGCACGCTCACGCTCGCTCCTACGGCAATCGACAGCCCGATGGGCGGCGAGACGACGATGAACGTGGGGACCGTGTGATCGGCGATCGGAGGGCTTTGTAATGGCCTGGGACTTCTCGACCGAGCCCGAGTTCCAGCAGAAGCTCGACTGGATCGCCGACTTCGTGAAGCGCGAAGTCGAGCCGCTCGACCTCGCGTTCAGCTCCCACCTCGTCTACGACAAGAGCCACCCCGTCCACGAGAAGGCGGTGCGGCCGCTCCAAGACGAGGTCAAGGCGCGCGACCTGTGGGCATGCCACCTGGGGCCCGACCTGGGCGGCAAGGGGTACGGTCAGCTCAAGCTCGCGCTCATGAACGAGATCCTCGGCCGGTCGACGTGGGCGCCGAGCGTGTTCGGCTGCCAGGCGCCCGACTCGGGCAACGCCGAGATCATCGCCCACTACGGCACCGACGAGCAGAAGGAGCGCTACCTCCAGCCGCTACTCGACGGCCGCATCTCGTCGTGCTACTCGATGACCGAGCCGCAGGCCGGCGCCGACCCGCAGCAGTTCCAGTGCCGGGCCGAGCGCGACGGCGACGA
>JBOGFI010000058.1:0-12597 GCA_050743365.1 Acidimicrobiia bacterium
CGCCGGCGGCGCGGCCGCGTCGGCAGCGAGGCTCGCCCAGCGCGCCGGCGGCGGGGCGGTTGTCCCAGTCGTGCCCGCGGCCGCCCTCGCCGTGCTCTGGACCGTGCCGAGCGCGCGCTTCGAGATCCTGCACGTGAGCCACCCCGACGACACGCTCGCGGCGGCGTCGGCCTTCGCCATCGCTGCTGCGATGACAGCGGCGGCGTGGCGGGCTGGGCGCCTCCCCGTGTTATTGGCCTTCCTCGGGGCGCATCTGGGCGCGCAGGCGCTGCGGCTATGGACCGACCGGACCAGCCTCGAAGCGGTGGAGGTCCCCGGCTTCTCCCTGGGCCTGTTCCTCCTCGCCGCGCTCACCCTCGCGAGCCCACTGACGGTTGGGTCGCGCCTAGCGGTCGCGGGCGCGGTGGGCGCAGGGCTGCTCGACGTAGCCCTGCGCGACCTCGGTGTCGCCTACGCGCCGCTCGTCGCGCTCACGTTCAGCGGCTTGCTCTTGGCTGCGGCCGGGGCGGTGCTTCCCGGTCGGAACGCGTCCACGGTCAGGAACTCAGCCGCTCAACCGCGCGCATGACCTCCTCGAAGGGAACGTGCATCTCCAGCGACACGTCACGGAAGCGGATCGTGCCGGTCGTGTCGATCAACCAGAACGAGTGCGCGGAGAACGGGCCCATGCTCCCGGGCAGGTCGTAGATGTCGAACGCCCTGGCGACGTCGGTGCTGGTGTCGGCGAGGACCGGTACGTCGACACCGAGCCGTTGAGCCATTTCCCGCGACGTGTCGAGGTCCTGGACCGACACCGCGAAGACCTCGACGCCCTGGGCCTCGAGATCCGACTTGGCCTGCTGCAGCTCGACCAGCTGCTCCTCGCACGGCCCTCAACCGGCGTGCTCGTAGAAGTACAGCAGCACGTTCCGCTTGCCCCGGAAGCCGGCGAGGTCGACCGTCTCGCCGGTGGTGGCCGGGAGCGCAACCGGTGGCGCCGGCGCGCCTTCCTCGAGTGCGGCCGCGTTCGCCGACTCCGAACCACCGCCGGTCCCGCGGCCTCCCACGGCCACCGCGACCACCGCGATGGCCCCGGCGACCAGCACGGCGGCGACCGCGAGCTGGTTCCAAGTCAGGCCGCGCCGGCGCGCGCGAGGAGGTGGCCTCCGAACCCGCGACGGTGGTCGACGCGTCTTGCTCACCGGGGCCGACCCTACCAGGCAACGACAGCGTGTAGTTATCAGCAGGCGGTGTCGTAGGGCTGTCTCGTCACTACACTCCGTCGTAGCTCGCGGAGGAGGAGTCTTGGTGCGGGTTCGATGGCTCGTGGTCGGGCTCGGGGCCGTGGCCGTGATCGTGACCGTGACCGTGCTCGTCGGGTCGAACCCCCCGACGCCGCCCGAACGGGGCACACCCCGCTCCGGCCAGGCCCCGGCGTTCGAGCTCGAGGACCTGCGCGAGGCCGACCGGACGATCTCGCTCGCCTCCTACCGCGGCCGGCCCGTCGTCGTGAACTTCTTCGCTTCGTGGTGCGCGCCGTGTCGCCGCGAGATGCCCGCCTTCCAGTCCGTCTACCAGAAGGTCAAGGGCGAGGTCGCGTTCGTCGGGATCGACAACCAGGACATCCGCTCCGACGGCCTCGCCCTTCTTGAGGAGACCGATGTCACCTACCCGGCTGGGTTCGACCCGGAGGGGAAGGCCGCGCGCGACTTCGGCATCCTGGGCATGCCGACGACGCTGTTCATCTCCGCCGACGGCGAGATGCTCGAGCAGGTGACGGGTGAGATGACCGAGGAACGGCTGCTGGCCACCATCGACCGACTGTTCACGACGTCGCCCAGACGAGACCGGTGACAGCGAGTACGAGGCCGCCGCCCTGGCCGAAGATGTGGTGGGGGTCGAACGGCAGCAGCACGAACCCGCCGAAGTTCGCGACGAGTGTCCCCGCGAACAACGCGGCGCCGAACGCGCAGACCGGCCAGCCCAACATCCGGCGCAGCCGCCCCCACCTACCCCGACGTGCCTGCGCCGCGGCCCGGGCCTCGGCTTTGATCTGACGGTCGCGCTCCGTTTTGCGCATGCGGGTCTTGGCACGGACTCGTGACTTGGGCATCAGGGCGGCTCCGTCCGGTATTCGTCGTTGCGGCTGGTGAACTGCTCGCCGCTGAGCACTTGGGCGAGGACGTCGTCGAGCGTGGTGGGGCCGACGGCGCCGACGAGCTTGGCCATGACGACGCCGCGCTGGTCGACGACGTAGGTCTCGGGGACCCCGAACACGCCGTAGTCGAGCGCGGTGCGGTTGCCGGGGTCGGTCACCTGGGGGTAGGTGAGGCCGAACTCGTCGCGGAAGCGGCGCGCGTCGTCGGCGTCGTCGTTCCATACGATCCCGACGAGCGCGATGCCGTCGTCGGTATGGCGTTCGGCAAAGGCTTGGAGGTGGGGTGCCTCGGCCCGGCAGGGTACGCACCACGAGGCCCAGAAGTTCACGACGTAGGGCCGATCCGCGAAGTCGGCCGATGCCAGCATGCCGTCGTCGAGACGGGGCAGCTCGAACTGCGGAGCAGGCCTCTCGAGAAGTGGCGACCGCGCCAGCGAGGGATCGGGGTTCTCACCTAGGTTCCGGCCCAGGACGACGCCGGTCGTCATCAGGACCACGACGCCGAGGCTCCCGACGGTCCAGCGCACGGGGTGCCGGCGTCGACCGGTTTCGAGCGGAGCGTTCATACCGGTGGCCATCCGAGACGAGCGAACTCCCGTTGCAGCGGGATGAAGAAGCTGCGCCACGCCCCGGTCACGAACAGGATCCCGACCACGACGAGCAGAGCCCCGCCCACGGTCTCGACGGCGCGTCCATGGCGACGGAGCCAGTCCACCGACCCGCGTGCCCGCTGGAAGCCGATCGCCAGCAGCACGAAGGGGACGCCGAGCCCGATCGAGTACAGCGCCAACAGTGCCGCGCCCCACGCGACGGTCTCGGTGGCCGCGGCCAGGGTGAGGAGCGTGGCGAGCACCGGTCCGATGCACGGCGCCCAGCCGAAGGCGTAGGCCATCCCGAGCGGGAAGGCGGTCCGGGGACCGCGCCCCATGCGGCCGAGATCGAGGCGCCGCTCGCGAGCGAGCCACGGGACGTGCAGGGTTCCGAGCGTGACGAGCCCGAGGGCGCTGATCCCGACGCCCGCGACCCGGAGGATCAGCGGCAGGTTGCGGATGAGCAACGAGCCCACGAAGGCAAAGGAGGCCCCCAGCGCCGTGAACACGAGCGTGAACCCGGCCACGAACAACAACGCCGCCCGCAACGTGACGGCGCGCGACTCGCGCTGCCCGAGCTCGGAGACCGGGAGGCCCGAGATGAACGACAAGTAGCTCGGGAGGAGGGGCAGGCAGCACGGCGACGTGAACGAGATCACGCCGGCGACCACGGCAACGAGCGGCATCGCGACCGGGCTCATACGACGACAGACTGTAGTAACAGGCCGTCACGCGGGCGACCAGCCCCACCGGGAACGACCGCGATGAGCCGCTCGGTCGCGGCGCGGAGCTCTTCCGTCGTGGCGAGGTTGTCGAAGCGCTCGACGATGGTGCCGTCGGGCGCGACCGTGAAAATCCACGGCTCGCGGAGGTCGCGGTCGGCCCCGCCACGAGGGACGGCCCACTGGGCCGCGGCGCGGTTCACGATCTGCTCCTCGTGGTCCTGCCACACCTCGAGGTGCACGAACGCGACCCGGTCGCCGTACTCGGCGGCCAGCTCCTGGATCTCGTCGGTGATCGGCCCGCAGAAGCGGCTCTGACAGAACAGCGGGGTGGAGACCACGACCATGACGGGCCTGCTCGCGGCGAGGGCGGCGGCCACGCTGGTCTGGTGGAGCTCGGGGTCGGGGATGGGGCCGTTGTGGGCGCGTGAGTCGATGGCGTGCGGCGGCACGTCCGCGGTGGCGAGCGTGGTGTTGTCGGTGCGGGGGGCCGGCTCGTCCTCGGCGGGCACCTGCGGCTGGGCGTTGACCTCGAACGACGACTCGGTCTCGAATGACTCACCGTCGACAGCCCCGGTCACCAGGACCGACCAGAAGCCGGGCCGGTCGAAGCGGATGCCCTCGGCGCCGTAGACGCCTCGTGTCTCGGTGGCCGCGACGACGGTGGGTCGCGATTGCTGGCGTGGGTTGCCGACGTTGGGCAGCGGCCGGTACGAGGCCTCGATGGGCGGACCGGGCCGACCGTTCTCGACCGGGTCCTTCCGGGTACCGCGGTACACGAAGCGGAAGGTCACGGTCCCGTAGGCGACCTGCCCTTCGTCCGACGCGAGGAGCCCGACGAGGACGCGCTGTGGTCGATCTGTGGCGCGGTCGTAGCTGCCGAACTCGGCCACGACCTCGGAGGCGCCGTTTTCGCCCCTCCCGTCGATGCTGTCGGTGCTCGAGCAGGCCGCGGCGAGCACGATCAACGCCAGAAGCGCGGCGCCACTCGACCGTGCACGGGGACTGGCCATCTGTACGTTCGCGCTCGTTCCCGAGTTCTGCTACAGGCTGTCGTAGCAGCGTATTCGACACGGTGGCAGCCGCGTGAACCGGGTCACTGCGGTGGCTCGACCGTCAGCGGCGCGTCGAAGTCGAGGTAGTGGTGGTCCATGAAGTGTCCCTCCGTGCGCATCTCGCCTCGCCGCACCAGGCCGCTGTCGTCGACCCATAGCCGGTACCAGATGGGGGAGCCGCCTTCGGTGGAGGTGGACGCGACGAAGCTGAGGATCTGGGTGGTGACGCCGTCGACGGGCTCGGTGCCGACGATGTGGGCGGCGCGCCGCTCGGGGACGTCCCAGATGTGGGAAGGGACCTTCAGCTGCGGGCCCTGGGAGCGCTCCCAGGGCTGGCCGGGCTCGTGGCTGTAGGTAGTGGAGCTGATGCGGACGGTTTCGGCGCCGGTGGCGAAGTCGATGTGGAGTCGGTCGGGTGCGACGATCGTCCACCGCGAGCGGATGGGCGGGTTCGCGGGCCGGAAGACCTCCTCGAGCCGGTACGTGTCGAGCGCGTCCATCCGTCGGCTGAACCGGTCCAGGAGCGAGGTCGCGTCGGGGGCGGGGAGGCGCGGGAGGGCGAACGTAGCGCTGCCCCCGGTCGGGCCGTCGACGTGGAGGTCGAGCTGCTCGCCGCCCTGGAGGGTGACGGTGGTGCTGCGGCAGGTGGGGCCGCAGGACTCGAGGCCGAGGCGCTGGCCCGCGACGGCGAGGTCGGCGGGCGGCGGCTCGTCGGCCGCGCCCGAGGGCGGCACGAGCGTGGCGAGCACACGGTTGCGCCCCGGCGTGCCCGGGCGCACGGTCACGGCGACGAGCGTGTCCCCGGCGCTGGCGCCCAGGGTCAGATCCCCGGCCTGGGGGAGCTCGGAGCCGCCCGCCTCGGGGTGGGCGGCGGCGTCGGCTTCGGCGACCCGGCGGGGCGGCAGCGGGAAGGCGGCCAGGAGCGCGGCGGCGAGCGCGATCGAGAGGGCCACGGTCGCCTCCCGTCGGTGTGAGCGGGTCCGGCGCGCCCAGGCGAGGAGCGAGAGCGGGACCATGACCGCGACGAGGAGGATCTTGGCGCCGAGCAGCCGGCCGTAGGCGCTGCTGACGAGATCGTCGAGGGCGGCGAGTTCCTGGGTGCTGCGCACGACGCCGAAGAGCACGGTGGCGGCGAAGCCGGCGATGGCCACGGGCGAGAAGCGCGCCAGGAGCTCGCGCGCTTCCGGTGTGCGCCAGCCGCCGGGCGGACGGACCGTGGCCAGCGCCAGGATGGCGCCCGCCCAGACGCCCGCGGCGGCGAGGTGGAGCGCGTCGCTCGCCACCGCCCACCACGGTGGGGTCGCCGCGGCTGCGTGCCCGGCTGCCGCCAGCGCGACCAAGGTCCCGGCGAGCAATGGCACCGCGAGTGCCCGCGACCGGAAGGCGGCCGCGAGTGCGAGCGCCTCGACGCCGAGCCGGGTGAGGCGGGCGACGCCCTGGCTGGTGGCGAAGTAGTCGACGAGTGCCCGCAGCGTCGGTGATGGCGCGGCGACCGCGGCCTCGCCGAGTACGACCGCGATGCCCGCCACGAGCGCGAACGCGAGCGGCGCGCGCAACGGCGGGCGGGCCCAAGCCAGCGGCGGGGCGCGCCGTGACAGCGCGCTGAGGACGAGGCTCCCGACGGCGAATAGGAGGCTTGCGTACTCGACGAAGCGAGCGAGCGCGACGAGCAGGTCGACGTTGCGCGGGCCGGTACCGGTCGTGCCCGCGGAGCCGGGCCCGGGGTCGACGCCGACGCCGAAACGGAAGTTGCCGCGGAGGGTGTGGCCGTCGACGGGGCTGACGGTCTTCCAGTTCACCTCGTAGACGCCCGGAGTCGTCGTCTGGAGCGAGACGCGGATCTCGCGTCGCGCGGATGCTCCGCCCTCGAACTGCTGCCCGTCTGGTGCGGTGACGGTGGCGCGGGAGAGTTCGCTGATGAGCGGCTCGCTGAATGTCAGGGTCACGACGCCGGGGGCGTTGGCGACCTCGGCCCCGGCTTCCGGGCTCGACGAGACCAACGCTGCATGCGCGCGTGCGGGTGGGGCACTGGCGAGGAGGATGACGAACGCACCTGCCGCCGCCACCATGCTCCGTCGCGCCAGAAGGGTTACCATCGGCAACTACGCACCGTAGTTGCGCGTTGGCGGATGCCGGGCGCGGGGATCAGGAGCTCGACAATGAAGTCGCGCAAGAAGCTCGGGATGGGGGAACTCGAGGCCAAGGTCATGGACGTGCTGTGGGCCGCCGAGGACGATTGGCTCACCCCGGCCGACGTGCATCGTGCGCTCTCCCGTCGCCGTCCGCTCGCCTATACGACGGTGATGACGGTGCTGGTGCGTCTCAACGAGAAGGGCGTCGTGAACCGCCGACGGGACGGGCGGGCGTACGCGTACCGGCCCGTGCAGACGCGCGACGAGGACGCGGCCGCGCGCATGCGCGAGATCCTGGCCGCCGCCGGTGATCGTTCGGCGGCACTGAGCCGCTTCCTTGCATCGTTGTCGCCATCCGAGCGTGCGCAGCTCCGGCGGCTGCTGAGGCCATCGCGGTGAGCGCCATGCTGCTCGCTGTCGGCGGCTTGCTGCTAGCGGGGCCGGGTCTCGCGGGTCGTTGGCTTCGACGCCTCCCACCGCGCGATTGGGCCGACCTGGTTACGGCGTCACTCGTCGGTGGGATCACCATCGTCGAGGCCGGGCTGGCCACGCTGGCCGCCCCTACCGTGCTGCGGGCGGTCGGCTGGTCGGGACTGGCCCGGGCCTGCGACCGGATGTTCCAGTCCCTCGCGCTCGGAGGCCCCGTGGTCGGATGGTTGGCCGCCGCCGGTGCTGCCGTGATCGCGGGCAGCGCCGCGTGGGGAGCCGCCCGTGCCGTGCGGTTGCATCGCCGGGCGCGGGTCGAGCCGTGGCTCGGCGAGCACCGCCAGTGGGACGACTGCGAGCTGGTGCTGCTGCCAACTCCGGAGCCGGTCGCGTACAGCCTGGACGGCCATCGCGCTCAGGTGGTTGTCTCGGCGGGGCTGACCCGGGCGCTGACCCGAAGGCAGCTCGCGGCAGTGATCCGCCACGAGCGGTCGCATCTCCGGCTCCGGCACCAACGCCGCCTCGTGCTGGTGGCGGCGATCGACAGGGCTGCAGGGATCGTCCCCGGAGTGCGCACCTCGACGGGCTCGTTGCGTACGGCGCTCGAGCGCTGGGCCGACGAGGACACCGCTGGGGCCGACACCGAGGCGCGCCGCTGCCTCCGCGCCGCTCTCCTCGCGACCGCGCATGCAGTCGTAAGTCCGGAGCTCGCCGCGTTCGGCGGCGCGCACGCCGCGATGGAGCGGGCCGCCGCCCTCGCCCGTCCCGCCCCCTCGGCCTCCGTGGTCGAGCGCGCCCTCGCGTGGGGAGTGCTGATGGGCGTCTCACTGGTCGGGGTATCGGCGCTCGGCCTGTGGATCGGCCGCACCCGATCCGTACTCGCGATGGCGGGCTACTGCCCGAGCTGAAGCCGGTTTCCGACTATCGATATACTACAGCCTGTCATAGTTCAGGAGGTCCGGCGCGTGGAGACATTGGTCTACTACCTGCCCACGGCAGCGTGTGTCGGCGGGATGATGCTGTGCATGTTCATGATGAGCCGGGGGCGCTCGTCAGGCGAGCAGGCCGCCGAGAAGGCGGGAACGCCCGCACCGGTGGCCGACGACGAGGTCGCCCGCCTCCGAGAGGAAGTCGACGCCCTGCGGGCCGAGTTGGGAGCCCGCGAGGCCGTGCGCGAACCGGCCTCGTAGTGCATCTCGTCCTGCGCGCCCTGGGATTGCTCATCCTGGCAGCTTGTCCGCTGTCGTCGGTGGTGGTGCTGCGGGTTGCAACCCGTCACCGTCGGCATATCGCGGCAGGCGGAACCACAAGCGTTGTCAGCGGTGACGGAACACACAGGGGAAGAGACGGGTTCCCTATCGTGGGGTAGATACCGCGAGATGACTCACCGGGTGGACGAGCGGACTTCCAACGGTTCCCGCCAGGAACTCGACCTCGAGGTCACGGGGATGCATTGCGCCTCGTGCGCGTCGCGCGTCGAGCGGGCGCTGGGGCAACAGCAGGGTGTCCACGAGGCGGGGGTGAACTTCGCCACCGAGCGGGCCCGGGTGGTGCTCGACCCCTCCCTCGTCACCCTCGAGGATCTCGCCGCGGCGGTCGACGCGGTCGGCTACGGAATCGGACCCCCGCCCCAGGCCGGCGAGCGCGCGGAGGATCTCGAAGCCCGGGCGCAGGCGGGCTGGTGGCGACGAGTCGTGATTGCCTGGCCCTTGGGCCTCGCGGTGCTCGTCCTCTCGCTGGTCGCGATGGAGGACACGTGGGCGCGCTGGACGATCGCCGCGCTGGCCACACCGGTCCAGTTCTACGTGGGCTGGCCGTTCCTCCGAGTCGCCGCCGAGCGGGCACGCCACCTGAGCGCCAACATGGACACGCTCATCGCGCTGGGCACCCTGGCCGCGTTCGTCTACTCGACCTACGAGCTCTTCGCCGGTGGCGATCTCTACTTCGACACCGCCGCGCTCATCATCGCCTTCCTGGTGCTGGGACGGTACTTCGAGGCCCGGGCCAAGGGCCGCGCCTCGAGCGCCATCCGGCGCCTCCTCGAGCTCGGCGCCAAGGAGGCCCGGGTTCTGGTCGACGGCGAGGAACGAACGGTGCCGGTGGACGAGGTCCAGGTCGGCGACGTCCTGCGCGTGCGGCCCGGGGAGAAGATCCCGGTCGACGGCGAGGTCATCGACGGGCTCTCGGCGGTCGACGAGTCGATGCTCACCGGCGAATCGGTGCCCGTCGACAAGCACCCCGGCGACCGAGTCGCCGGCGCCACCATCAACCGGCAAGGCGTCCTGACCGTCCGGGCCACGGCAGTGGGTGCCGACACCGCGCTGGCCCAGATCGTGCGCCTCGTGCAGGAGGCCCAGGCGTCCAAGGCACCGGTGCAGCGCCTCGCCGATCGCATCTCGGGCGTGTTCGTGCCGATCGTCATCGCGATCGCGCTGGTGACGCTGGCCGGCTGGTGGCTCGCCGCCGATCCGACCGGCGGGCTGGTAGCGGCGGTCGCCGTGCTCATCATCGCCTGCCCGTGCGCCCTCGGGCTGGCGACCCCCACCGCGATCATGGTCGGCACGGGTCGCGGCGCGTCGATGGGCGTGCTGATCAAGGGCGGCGAGGTGCTCGAGCGCTCCAAGCGCATCGACACCGTCGTCTTCGACAAGACCGGCACGCTCACTCGTGGCGAGATGGCGCTCACCGACGTCGCGCCGGCACCGGGAACCGACGAGAGGGAACTGCTGGCGCGAGCCGCGGCGGTTGAGGACGCCTCCGAGCATCCGCTGGGCCGGGCGGTCGTCGACGGTGCTCGGGAGCGGGCGATCAGGATCGGCGCGGTGGACAGCTTCGAGGCGGTGGCCGGACATGGCGTGCACGCGACGCTCGACGGCGTGCTCGTGCACGTGGGGCGGCGCAAGCTCATGGCCGAAGCGGGGCTGGTGATCGCGGGCGCGCTCGAGGACGCTGCGGATGCCCTGGAGGAAGCCGGCAAGACGGCGATCTTCGCGGGATGGGACGGCGAGGCCCGCGGGGTGCTCGGCGTGGCCGACACGCTCGAGGACGAGGCGATCACAGCCGTGGAGGCCCTGCGGGTCATGGGCATCCGGGTCGCCATGATCACCGGCGACAACCGTCGGACGGCCGACGCCATCGCCGCCCAGGTCGGCATCGACCAGGTCCTGGCCGAGGTGCTGCCCGAGGACAAGGTCGGCGAGGTCCGTCGCCTCCAGGACGAAGGGCGCGTCGTGGCCATGGTCGGCGACGGCGTCAACGATGCTCCTGCGCTCGTGCAAGCCGACCTCGGCATCGCCATCGGCACCGGGACCGACGTGGCGATCGAGTCGTCCGACATCACCCTGCTCGCCGACGACCTCCACGGTGTCGCCACCGCGATCCGGCTGTCGCGCCGGACGTTCCGCACCATCCTCCAGAACCTGGGTTGGGCGTTCGGCTACAACGTGGCCGCCATCCCGCTCGCTGCGATCGGGTTGCTCAACCCGATCATCGCCGGCGCCGCCATGGCGTTCTCGAGCGTCTCGGTCGTCACCAACAGCCTCCGCCTCTACCGGTTCGGGCGGTCGTGAGGCTCGCGGCCGTCGACGTGGCGTGGGCCGACGGGGACCGGTACGCCCGACTCACCCGGCTGGCGATGGCGGGGACGGTGCTAGCGGTCCTCTTCGCGGTGGCGGGCCTTCCTCCCGTGGGCGTGCACTCGCCGCCCCACTACCTCGGGGTGATGGCGCCGAGCTGTGGGCTCACCCGGGGGACCGTCGCGTTGTTCCGCGGCTCGCTTGGCGACGCGATGCGGTTCAATCCCGCGAGCCCGCTCGTGCTGATCGGCGGCCTCGCACTCCTCGCCCGCGGCGCGGCCGGCACGATCACAGGCCGCTGGCTCGACGCACGCGTCCGCGTCGAGCCGCTCGGCTGGGTGGTGTTGGCGCTGGCGGGCGCGGCACTCGCCGTCAACCAGCAGCTTCACGCCGACCTTCTGCGCGGCTGACAGTTCGACCACGGAGCACGGACGGCCCGGCCGTTGATCGACTTGCTGCTTCCCCGCACCGACGCCGGCGTCCTCGTCCAAGCGGTCGTCGTCTTCCCGATCCTCGGCGCCTGGCTCGCCTGGGTACGCCGCGACCCGGACTGGCGCTTGTTGGCCCTGGGGGTGTTGGTCATGACGATCGCGTGGTTCGGCCTGCGAGCGGTCCACTGACGATCGCACGGCGGCATCGTCTTCCCTCGCCGGGAGCTGACCCGTTGACGAGCCAGCGCCGCCACGCCGACGTGCTGCGCTGAAGCCTCAGACGCATGGCGCACCCTCGGGCGACTGGCCGGTGGTGTCGGTGCCGATGGGGGGCCCGGTCACGAGGCCGGCGAGGTTCGTGTCGACCTCGATGCCGCCGCCGGTCACCGCGAGCGGCCACCGGTCCATCCCGCGGGGGGCGGGGCCGCCGCGCTTCTCGCCCACCCGGTTGTACTTCGAGCCGTGGCAGGGGCACTCGAACCACTGCGAGGTCTCGCACCACGGCACCCGGCAGCCGAGGTGCGGGCACTTCTGGTACAGGGCGACGTAGCCCTCCTCCATGCCGCTCACGATGTTAGGTGGGTAGACCTTCTTCGCCTTGTCGAGGTCGTCCTTCGGATAGGCGACGATGTAGGTCTTGGCGGCGGCGTTGTAGAAGGGCTGCTTGTTGTCGAACGCCTCCTTGATCTGGGCGAGGGTGCCGACCGTGATCTTGCCGCCAGTGCCGCCCGATGTGCTCGGCCACAGGAACGCCAGGCTGGCCACGCCGAAGGTCCCGACGGAGATCCCCAGCCCGGTGAGGATGCCGCGGTTGAAGAACTGTCGGCGGGTGAGGCCGAGCTCCTCCTCGTCGACGGGCTCATAGCGCGCCGGAACGCGTTCGCCGGTCGGGGCGAGCGCCTGGCGCGCCTCGTCGGCCCGGGCGCGGGCCTCCTCGTCGAGATCGTGCGCGCCGGTCGCGGTGACCAGCTCTCTCGACGGGCTCTCGGCCGGCAGGGAGGCGTCCGCGCCCACGCGGTTGCGACCCGTGGCTGCCCGCCGCCCACCGGTGGCGACGATCATCAGCCCGGCCAGGAACATCACGCCGACGACGGCGAGAACGAGCACGGTCGAGGAATCCATTGAGTCCCTCCCGCGTTCAGCCTCTACGACACTGTGTAGCACGAAAGAGGGAAGCCCGGTGCGGGCGTCGCGGTCGGCTGAGCGGCATGTGTCTAGTCTTCGCAGTGTGCTCGTCGACGCGCACTGCCACCTTGAACCGGAACTGGACGCGCAGGCCCTCGTCGACACGATGAATCGCGCGGGAGTGGATCGCGCGGCGTTGCTCGCCGCTGCGCACGCCCCCGTTCAGTTCCCCCGCATCGGTCCCGTGATCCACCGCGGTTGCATGAGCATCCGGCCGCTTCGGCTACCCATGTACCGCCTCGCGGTTCGTTCCGGGCGTCTGAGGCCCTACGAGCGGCCGAATAACGATCCGGTGTTCGAGGTGGCGCGCGCCCACCCGGAGCGATTCATTCCGTTCGTGTTCC
>JBOGFI010000059.1:0-12138 GCA_050743365.1 Acidimicrobiia bacterium
CGCACGCAAGACGCACGTCGTGGCCGCGGCCGCCGACCGAGCCCGGCGCCACGCCGACCCGCTCTCGGTGCTGGCCGACGTGGGCGGGCTCGAGATCGCCGGCCTGGCTGGCCTCGTCGTCGGCGGCGCGGCGGCACGGGTCCCGGTCGTCGTCGACGGCGTCGTCACGCTCGCCGCGCTGGCGGTAGCCGAGTCGATCGTGCCCGGCGTGGCCGCCCACTGCGTCGCCGGGCACCGCTCGACGGAGCCGGGCGCGACCGCTGCGCTCGCGCACTTCGGGCTGGAGCCGCTCATCGACCTGCGCCTGCGGTTAGGGGAGGGGACAGGCGGTTGCCTCGCGATCCCCATGGTGGTGACTGCGGCCCGGCTCCTGCACGAGATGGCCACGCTCCCGTCGACCGTCTGACGATGGGCGCTCCCCCGTGACAGTCGCGCGACCGCGGCGGATTCACACCGGCGTTCCCGGCGCTGAGTCCGCACCGTACGTTCGGTAGCGTGCGCGCCGGTGGCCGCGCGTCGACGGGTTCTCATCCTCGGCGGCTCGACCGAGGCGTCCGCACTCGCTCAAGCCCTCGCGCCGCTCGAGGACTACGACATCACCGTGTCGTACGCAGGGCGAACGCGCGAGCGGGTCGACACGCCCGGCACGGTGCGAGTCGGCGGGTTCGGCGGCATCGAGGGGCTCGCCCGCTACCTCGAAGCCGAGGCGATCGAGGTTCTCCTCGACGCGACCCACCCGTTCGCGGCTCAGATGCCCCATCACGCCGCGACGGCATGCACGATCGCCGGCGTGGCGCGGCTCCGGGTGTGCCGGCCGCCGTGGACCGCGGTCGCGGGAGACCGGTGGCTCGAGGTGGGCGGTCTCGAGGCCGCCGCCGCCAAGCTCGCCGAGCTGGACGCGCGTCGGGTCCTTCTCACCACCGGCCGTCAGGAGCTCGCGCCCTTTGCCGATGTGCGCGCGTGGTTCCTCGTGCGGGCGATCGAACCGCCGGCGACGATGCCGCTCGGCGACGCGTCGGTCGTGCTCGCACGCGGTCCGTTCGACGAGCTGTCCGAGCTCGCCCTCATGACCGAGAACGAGATCGACGTCGTCGTCGCCAAGAACAGCGGTGGGTCCGCGACCGTAGCCAAGCTGCTCGCCGCCCGCCGGCTGGCCCTTCCGGTCGTGATGATCACGCGACCACCGGCGCCTGACGGGCCGGTCGTCGCAACCGTCGAAGACGCGTTCGCGTGGTTGGCGTGCTGAGAGTCGACCGCTCAGGCGAGTTCCGGGGCGTAGCTGCGCGCCGTGTACACCCACGTGCGGTCGCGCTCGTCACGAAACGCGCGGGTCGTGGTCGAGCCGACGATGACGACGGTGCGCATGTCCACGAGGTCCGGGTCGACTGCCTCCAGCGTCGTGACCTGCGTCTCCTCGCCGACACGACCCACGCTCCGCGCCAGCACGACAGGCGTCGCCGGCGCCCGGTGACCGCGGAGGATCTCGATCGCGCGTCCCAGCTGCCAGGGCCGGTGGCTCGACCTCGGGTTGTAGAGCGCGACGACGAAGTCGGCCGCACCCACCGCCTCGAGGCGCTGCTCGACGACGGACCACGGCTTGAGGACGTCGGAAAGGGAGATGCAGCAGAAGTCGTGGCCGAGGGGTGCGCCGACTCGGGCGGCGGCCGCCGACGCGGCGGTGAGCCCAGGGACGATCGTCAGTTCGACCGTGTCGTAGCGGCCCGGGCCGGCCCGGTGCAGCTCCTCGACCACGGCCGTCGCCATGGCGAAGACACCGGGGTCGCCTGACGACACCACCACCACGTCGCGCCCGCCAGCCGCGAGATCGAGCGCGAACCGCGCCCGCTCCGCTTCCTCGCGATTGTCGAACTCGTGACGGACCGGCGGCGGCTCGAGGTCGCCGACCATCTGGAGGTACCGGCCGTAGCCGACGAGATCGGTCGCGCCGGCCAGCCGCTCCGACGCCTCCGGGGTGCGCCATGCGCTGGCGCCCGGTCCGAGGCCCACGACCGCGAGCCGACCGGCGGTCATCGCACTGGGATCAACGGCGGGCGGCAGCGACGCCGGGGATCACGACCATCGAGAAGTACGGCGCCGTCGACGCATCGGCATCGGTCAGCGGCAGTACTCGCTCGTTCGGCAATGTGGCCCACTCGACGTACTGCGCGCGCTCGAGTGCACCGGCGCGCCTGACCGCGTCGCGCACCCGCTCGAGGTTGCGCCCGACCTTCATGACGACGACCGCGTCGGCGGCCGCGATACGCGCCGCGAGCTCGTCGACGTCCAGGACTCCGGAGAGGACCGTGAACACCTCGTTGCGACTCGCGAGCGGTGCACCGACCACCGCCGCGCCGGCGAGGGCGGATGACACGCCGGGAACCACCGCGGTGGGGTAGCGGTCCCACAGCCGGGTGTGCAGGTACATGTAGGATCCGAAGAAGAACGGATCGCCCTCACAGAGCACCGCTACGTCAACGCCTTCGTCGAGCACCTCGGCGAGCCGCTTCGCCGACTCGTCGTACAGGTCGGCCAGGAGCGTCTCGTACCTGTCGGGGACGACAGCTTCGGTCGTGACCGGGTACACGAACCGCATCTCGGTGTGGTGCGGGCGCACGTGTCCCTGCGCGACGCGCCGGGCGTTGCTCTCGCGGCGAGCGGCGCTGAAGTACGCGATCACTCCGCAGTGCTCGATGACTCGAACTGCCTTCACCGTCATGAGCTCGGGATCCCCGGGGCCGACGCCCACGCCGTAGCAACGCCCTGTCGTCATTCGCGCTCGCTCGCCAGCGCGTTGACTGCCCCCGCCGCGATCGCGCTCCCACCGCGACGGCCGTGCACCGTGAGCCACGGGACGCCATGGGCCTGCCGTGCGAGCGAGCGCTTCGACTCCGCCGCGCCGACGAAGCCGACCGGCACGCCGATGATCGCGGCGGGCGACGGCGAACCCTCGTCGAGCAGCTCCAGGAGGCGGAACAGGGCGGTCGGGGCGTTGCTGATCGCGACGACCGCGCTGCACAGCCGGTCGCCCCACGCGTCGACGGCGGCGGCCGACCGGGTGGTGCCCATTCGCACGGCCCGCTCCGGCACGCCGTCGTCGCCGAGGGTGCACACCACTTGGTTGTTCGCCGGCAACCGGCTGCGAATGATCCCGTCTGCCAGCATCGTCGAGTCGGTGAGGATCGCGGCACCACCCTCCAACGCACGACGGATGTGACCACCGACGCCGGGCATCCAGTCGAGGTCGTCGACGAGGTCGACCATCCCGCACGCGTGCACCATCCGAACTGCCGCGGCTTCGAGATCGGATGGCACGCGCGAGAGATCGGTCTCGGCCCGGATGGTCGCGAACGACAAGCGGTAGATTTCGGCGCCATCGCGCAGGTACTCGCCGGCGGTCACTGCTCCGATCCCCGGGCGACGACCGCGTCGATGGCGCGCTCGGGGTCGAGCCCGCGCTCGACCCCGACACCGAAGCGCTCCGCCGACCGGGCCGCGCCGTCGCCCACGTACAGGTCATAGCTGCCAGGACCCGGACCGCCGACGATGGAGAGCTCCGCCGGCTGGGACCGAGCGCAGCCCTTCTCGCACCCCGACACGTGCACCGAGGCGGGACGGCGAGACGCCGGGAGAGCGGAAAGTCGGTCGACGAGCGCGCGGGCGTCAGCTTGGGTGTCGACCATCCCGGCTGCGCAGCCGAGGCTGCCGGCGCAGGCGACGACCACGTTCGCCGCGTGCGTGGGGTCGCAGACCAACCCGAGCTCTTCGCACGCGGCCACGACGGTCGCCTCGTCGCGGTCGGCGACATCGCGGAGCACGACGCCCCGCCACGGCGTGACGCGCAGCGTGGACGCGGCCTTGTGCGCCGCGACGTCGGCCAAACCGGCGAGCGTCGACGGATCGAGCCGTCCGAGCATCGGTGTGCCGCCGACCCAGACCCGGCCCGACTGGCGCTGAGCCTGCACGCCGACGGCCGGCCGCGACGGCTCGAGGGACGCGGCGAGGTCGCTCCCGCGGCGGCTCACGAGCGCGTCCGACGCACGGTGTCCGGCGATGGCCGCGTCGACGACGTCGAGCACGTCAGCGACGCCCACCATGCGCACCATCTCGTCCGCGCGATGCACGAGCGGGAGCACGTCGGCGTAGCGAACCTCGTACTTCACCGAGCCGTCGACATCGCGCAGCGCGCCGAACGCGAGGTCGTGACGGCGACCGCGAAGGTGCACGGCCCCGCCCCCGTCGACGAGGACGCCGAAGCTGGGCGACGGGAGCCGGGCAGGAGCCGACCCGAGCCGATC
Organism: Acidimicrobiia bacterium; assembly: GCA_050743365.1. GTDB lineage: Bacteria > Actinomycetota > Acidimicrobiia > IMCC26256 > JACDBD01 > JBOGFI01. Next base: position 4,296 of record JBOGFI010000059.1, read on the forward strand.
GGCGATCGCCGACGCCAACGGCCGCGTGTCGACCAGTTCCTCGGCATCCACACCGGCGGTGGGGCTCGCCATCACGTTGCGGCGCTCGTCGGCGCCGGGGTCGCTGGGAGTGATGCCGATCGCGATCAACGCATCCCGTACGGCGGGCACGTCCTCGACCGGCACGCCGCGTAACTGGAGGTTGGCCCGGTTGGTGAGCTCGAACGGCCCCGCGCCCGCCTCGCTCGCCACTGCTGCCAGTTCGCGGGCGGCGGCGGCGGCAAGCGACCCGCCCGGCAGTCGGATCCGCAGGAGCGCGCCATCGAGCTCGACGAACGGCGTGTGCACACTGGGGCAAGCGCCGCGCCCGAGCCCCGGATCGTGCTGAGCCGATGCCGGCGAGGTCATTGCTTCCCGCTCTTGGCGCTTCGCGCCGGACCGCTCGGGCCCCGGCTCGCGGTCGCTCGCCTCACGCCGGCCACCGTAGCCGCCATGTAGGGCATACTGCCCTACGTCAGACCGACGACCCGATTGGCCCATGGCTCAGACGTCGCGCCTGCTGGTGAACACCGGCACCGGAAAAGGGAAGAGCTCTGCCGCATTCGGCGTGATGGGCCGAGCGTGGGCGCGCGGGTGGTCGGTGTGCGTCGTGCAGTTCGTGAAGAGCGAGAAGTGGAGGGCCGGCGAGCGCAAGCTCGGGGAGCATCTCGGGATCGAGTGGCACACACTCGGGGACGGCTTCACCTGGGAGTCCACCGACATGGACGAGACCGCCGCCAAGGGCCGTCACGCCTGGGAGGTCGCGGCGGCCAAGATCGCCAGCGGCCGCTACGACCTCGTGATCCTCGACGAGGTCACCTACACCGTGAAGTACGGATGGGTGCGCGTGGACAAGGTCGTCCAGACCCTGCGCGACCGGCCGGTCCGCACCAACATCGTCGTCACCGGCCGCCACGCGCCCGACGAGGTCGTCGCGATCGCCGACACTGTCACCGAGATGGTGAAGGTCAAGCACGCGATGGACGACGGCATCGGGGCGCGCAAGGGCATCGAGTACTGATCGCACCCTCGTGATCCTCGGTCCGCGCCTGGTGATCGCCGGAACGCATTCGGGCGCGGGAAAGACGACGATCGCGACCGGGCTCATGGCCGCGTTCGGACGCCGAGGCGTGAAGGTCGCGTCGGCGAAGGTCGGGCCCGACTTCATCGACCCGAGCTACCACGCGCTCGCCACCGGTCGCCCGGGGCGCAACCTCGACCCCTGGATGTGTGGACCGGACGCGATGGGCTCGCTCGCCGGGCGCGCCGCGAGTGACGCTGAGCTCCTGGTGATCGAGGGCGTGATGGGCCTGTTCGACGGCGCCCAGGACGCGGCGCCGTCCTCGACCGCCGACGTGGCTGCGCTGCTCGACGCGCCCGTCGTCCTCGTCGTCGATGCAGCCGGCCTCAGTCAGTCGATCGCAGCAGTCGTGCACGGGTACAACACGTCTGACCCGCGCGTCGGGGTCGCCGGTGTCATCTGCAACCGGGTGGGGTCGGCCCGCCACCTCGACATCCTGCGGAGCGCGCTCGAACAGGTGCAGGTGCCGCTGCTCGGTGCACTCGGTCGGGACGACGTGTTCTCCTGGCGCGACCGTCACCTGGGGCTGGTGCCGGTCGTTGAGCGACCGGGTGCGGTGCGAACCGCGCTCGATCATCTCGCCGATGCGATCGAGCGTGACTGCGACCTCGACGCGATCAGCCGGGTTGCCACAACCGCTCGAGAGATGCCGGTGGGCGAACCCGAGCTTCCGGAGCCCGTGACGCGCGTAAGGGTCGCGGTTGCGAGCGGTCGTGCGTTCAGCTTCATGTACACCGACAACCTCGAGGCGCTCGCCTCCGCCGGCGCCGAGCTGGTGTCATTCGACCCGTGCGAGGACCGCCGGCTCCCACCCGACTGCAAGGCGCTCGTCGTGGGGGGTGGGTTCCCGGAGGTCTACGTCGGTGCCCTCGCCGACAACACCGAGTTGCTCACGGACGTGCGCCGCCGGGTGGACGACGGCCTGGTTGTCTGGGCCGAATGCGGTGGGCTGCTGTGGCTGGCCGACGACCTCGACGGCCGATCGATGGCCGGCGTGATCCCCACCTCGGCGCGCATGACCGACCGGCTGACGCTCGGCTATCGCCGGGCGACCACGATGGCACCATCGCCACTCGGTCGTTCCGGGCTCGGGCTGCGGGGCCACGAGTTCCACTACTCGACGGTGGTGGCGGAGGGCGACGGCCTCGAGCTCACGGCGCCGACAGGCACGACGCGCGGCGGATGGGCCCGGCCCGGGCTGCTCGCGTCGTACCTCCATCTGCACCTCGGCGCGGCGCCGGAGCTCGCCACCGCCTTCGCGCGCGCGGCTGCCGGATCACCCGAGGAGGACCGCTCGAGATGAAGAAGCTCTTCGTCATCGGCATCGGTGCGGGGCATCCGGAGCACGTGACGGTCCAAGCGATCAACGCGATGAACACGGTCGACGTCTTCTTCGTGATGGACAAGGGGGGAGCGAAGGAGGATCTCGTTCGGATTCGCAAGGAGATCTGCGAGCGCTACATCACGAATGCCTCCTACCGGATCGTCGAGGTCCGCGACCCCGAGCGCGACCGGTCGTCACCTGCTTACCAATCGGCGGTCGAGGCCTGGTACGAGCGGCGAGTCGACGTCTACGAGCGGCTCGTCGACGAAGAGCTGGACGACGACGGCTGTGGCGCGTTCCTCGTGTGGGGCGACCCGTCGCTCTACGACGGCACGCTCCGTGTGATCGAGCGAGTCCTCGGCCGAGGGAAGACGAGCTTCGACTACGTCGTCGTTCCCGGCATCACCAGCGTGCAGGCGCTCGCAGCGCGCCATCGGATCTCCTTGAGCCGCGTCGGAGAGTCGATTCAGATCACAACCGGTCGCCGTCTCGCCGAGGCGGGGCTTCCCGACGGCGTCGCCAATGTCGTGGTGATGCTCGACCGTGGATGCTCGTTCACACACGTCACCGACGACGGTGTCGAGATCTACTGGGGCGCGTACCTGGGAACCGACGACGAGATCCTCGACTGCGGCACCCTGAGCGACCGGGCCGAGGCGATCGAGCATGCTCGCGGGGAGGCCCGCAGCAGGAAGGGCTGGATCATGGACACGTACCTCCTCCGGCGGTCCGCCGATGCGTAAGACCTCCGTCTATCTGCCCGAAGACCTGAAGGAGGAGCTCGCCGCGTTGGCGCGCCGGTGGCAGCGCTCCGAGGCGGAGCTGCTGCGCCTGGCCCTGGAACGCCTGGTGCGCGCGGCACGTGACGACGCCGGCCCGGCTGATCGCGCGCCGGTTCGCCAGCCCGGCCCGCGCCTCGTCGGGGTGGGAGTCGGGCCGAGCGATCCCGGTCTCGTGACCGAGCGGGCTCTCACCACGCTGCGCAGCGCCGACCGCGTCTACGCGGCCGCGACCGGGCCCGACGCGATCGCACGCGCCGAGGCGATCGTCCGAGCGGCGGCGCCCGAGGTCGAGGTCGAGCGCCTCGTGTTCGACATCGGCGACGACGCGCCCGCACGGGTGGCGTCGCTGAGCAGCGCCGCCGACATGCTGGTCGACACCCTCGACACCGGTGCAGTCGTCGCGTTCGTCACCCTCGGCGACCCCAACGTCTATTCGACCTTCCCGGCCGTGGCCCGGCTCGTCGCGCAGCGGCGTCCGTCGGTTCCGGTGGCCACCATTCCCGGGGTCATGGCCTTCCAGGAGCTCGCCGCCGAGGCCGGGACCGTGCTCGCCGAGGCCGGCGAGCACCTCACCCTCGTCATGGCCGACGCCGACTCCGCCGAGCTCGACGCGATGCTGGCCGACCCGGGACGCACGATCGTCCTCTACAAGGGGGGCCGCCATCTCCCGGCGGTCGCGGACGCATTGCGTGCCCACGACCGACTCGACGGCGCGGTCGTCGGCGAGATGCTCGGGCTCCCGGGAGGTCGGTGGGCCGCGGTCGCCTCGGTGGCCGGTCGACCGGCGTCGTATCTCGCCACTGTGGTGGTCCCCGCCGCCCGGAAGGCTGCGCCGTGATCTCGTTCGTGGGCGCCGGTCCCGGCGCGGCCGATCTCATCACCCGGCGCGGTGCCGAGCGACTCGCGGCCGCCGACGTCGTGGTCTGGGCCGCGTCCCTGGTGCCCGAGGCGGTGCTGTCGCATTGCCGCGCCGATGTCGAGTTGCACGACTCGAAGACGATGACCCTGGAAGAGGTCGTCGCGGTCTACGCCCGGCACCCCGACGCCGCGATCGTGCGACTGCACTCCGGCGATCCCACCCTGTACTCGGCGATCGCCGAGCAGATCGACTGGTGCCAGGCGAACGAGCGCGCCTTCGAGATCGTGCCCGGGGTGAGCTCCGTCGCCGCCGCCGCGGCCGCGATCGGTCGCGAACTGACGGTTCCCGCGGTCGCGCAGAGCGTCGTGCTGACGCGACTGGCGAACCGTACGTCGGCATCGATGCCCGCCAACGAGGGCGTGGCCGAGTTCGCTCGCGTCGGGGGCACCATGGCGGTCTTCCTGTCCGCGGCCCGCCCCGAAGCGCTCCAGGCAGAGCTGCTGACGATCGGGTCGGCGTTCTCGGAAGCCACGCCTGCGGTGATCGCGTCACGGGTGTCGTGGCCCGACGAGCGCATCGTGTCGACGTCGGTCGGCGGGCTGGCCGAGGATCTGGACGCGCTCGGCGCCACGACCACTGTGCTGGTGCTCGTCGGCGACGCGCTTGGTCTCGGCGGGCTCGCCGCTCGCAGCCACGTCTACGCGCCGGGCTACGCACACTCGTTCCGCGCGGAACGCCCGGATGACTGATCCCGCAAGGGTCTCGGTCGTCGGTCTGATCGGCGGCGAGTGCTTCGGGACCGACGCGCGCGTCGCGATCGACGAGGCGACCGTGGTCGTGGGCTCCGATCGCCAGCTCGAGCTGGTGGAGCGCGCTCGGCTGCTCGGCCCTGCCGCCGAGCGAGTCGCGCTCACGGGCGCGCTCGATGACGTGCTCAACGTCATCGACCACCGCCGCAGCGCGGGGGGAAGGGTCTGCATCCTTGCGTCCGGCGATCCCGGGTTCTTCGGGATCGTGCGCGTGCTCGGCGATCGTTTCGGCCGGCCGGCGCTCGCTGTCCATCCGGCACCGTCGTCCATCGCGCTGGCGTTCGCTCGTCTCGGCTCCTCGTGGGACGACGCGGTCGTGGTCTCCGCCCACGGTCGCCCGCTCGACGAAGCCGTCGCCCGCCTCGTGCCTGCCGGCAAGGCTGCCGTGCTCACCTCTCCCGACAGTCCACCGCAGGTAGTTGCCGCGGCGCTCGCCGGGGAGGGCCTTGGGCAGCAGACGGCGGCTGTCGTCACCCGGATCGGCGAACCAGAAGAGGCAGTCTTCGAAGGCGACCTCTGCGCCGTCGCCGCGCGCGCGTTCGATCCGATGTCGATCCTGATCCTAGAGCCGGAGGGAGTGCGCACCTCCACCAAGGGTCTCTCCTGGGGGCTCCCCGAGCACGAGTTCGCGCACCGCGCCGGCATGATCACGAAGGCGGAGGCACGCGCTGTCGCGCTCGGGAAGCTCGACGTTCCGCACACGGGCGTCCTGTGGGACGTCGGCGCGGGAAGCGGATCGGTCGCGATCGAGGCGGCGCGCCTCTGCCCGGGGCTCCGAGTGTTCGCGATCGAACAGGACACCGAGAGCGCGGCTCGCATCGATGCGAACGCGGCAGCGCATTCCGTGGCCGTCGACGTCGTCGTGGGCACCGCTCCGAGGGTGCTGGCCAAGCTTCCCGACCCCGACCGCGTGTTCATCGGTGGCGGCGGGATCGCGGTGCTCGACGCCGGGCTTGACCGGCTCCGCCCGAACGGAGTCGTGGTCGCGAACTACGCCCTCCTCGATCGGGCCGTGCTCGGATGGCAACGGCTCGGCAACCTCGTGGAGCTCTCCGTCTCACGCGGCGTCGGGCTCGGAGAGACCGGTGTGCGGCTCGCGGCGGAGAACCCGGTGTTCGTCTGCTGGGGACCGTCGTGATCGTCGTCGGGTTGGGAGGCGGGTCGCTGCTGGTGTTCGCGGTGATCCCGGCCGCGCTCGTCACCGGCACACTGGTCGCCGCCGCATCCGGCGCCGACGCGAGCTCGCGCCAGGCGGGAGCAGAGGACGACGACACGGTCAACCCGTGCTCGGCCGACGCGCTCGGGCGGGTGGTTGCCGCGGGATCGGGGAGGTCGGCGATGGTCGCGGGGTCGTCCACGTCTGCGCCGCCGCGTCCGTACGCGTCGAAGAGCCGGCGGGATGATGGCGGATCGGGACTTCTTGGTCGTCGACGCCGACGGGCACCCCCATGGAGCCCACAACCTGTGGGTCGAGCGCCTGGGCGTCGTTGGGTTCCACCGCGCGGTGGTGAAGGAGTGGAGGAGACGATCGCGCCGCTGCGTGAGGACGTGCAGGCGAAGATGGTGGGCGGCAACGCGGTCGGGGTCCCCCCGCTCCGGCTCTGACGGCGGCGACGATGGGCCGCTGCCTTGGTACCGCCCGTCGTGACCCACCCGCCTGGCCGCGAGCAGCTCGACGACGCGGTTGGCGCGTTGCCGGGCTACGGTCACGCGCAGCCCTGGGCAGCCTGACCGGTGCGGTCGCGATCGTCACGCGCCCGGGGAGAGGAGGCCCGCGATGTCGTCCACGCTCGCTGATCTCGCCGCTGGCGGCGAGACCCACGAGGTCCTGAACCAGCCGCCGCCGCTGGTCGGCTACGACCTCTTCGGCGGGGACGCGGCGCTCGGCGAGGGGCTGCGGCACGAGGGCGGCAGCTGGGCCGAGGACCGGCTGCGCGACCTGGGTCGCCTCGCCGGCAGCGAAGAGGCGATCCGCTTGGGGTTCGAGGCCAATGCGCATCCGCCGGTGCTCCGTACCCACGACCGCTACGGGCACCGCGTCGACGAGGTCGAGTCGCATCCCGCCTGGCACCGGCTGCTGGGCACCGCCGTCGAGCGGGGGCTGCACGCGTGGTCGTGGCGCGAGGACCGGCCGGGTGCGCACGTGGCCCGGGCGGCCGGCTTCTATCTGTGGAGCCAGGTCGAGCCGGGGCAGGGCTGCCCGGTGTCGATGACGCACGCGGCGGTGCCGGCCCTGCGGGCCCAGCCCGAGGTGGCCGCCGAGTGGGTGCCGGGCCTGACCTCGCTCGTCTACGAGCCCGGCCTGCGCCCACCCGCGGGCAAGCGGGGCCTGCTGTGCGGCATGGCGATGACCGAGAAGCAGGGCGGCTCCGATGTGCGCTCCAACACCACCCGGGCCGAGCCGATCGGCAGCGGAGGCCCCGGCGGTGAACACGCGCTCACCGGGCACAAGTGGTTCTGCTCGGCGCCGATGTGCGACGCGTTCCTCGTGCTCGCCCAGGCGCCGGGCGGTCTGTCGTGCTTCCTGCTGCCCCGGGTGCTGCCGGACGGCACGCGCAACGCCGTCCGCATCCAGCGGCTCAAGGACAAGCTCGGCAACCGCGCCAACGCATCCGCCGAGATCGAGCTCGACGGCGCGTGGGCCGTCATGGTCGGCGACGAGGGGCGCGGGGTGCGCACGATCGTCGAGATGGTCAACCACACCCGCCTCGACTGCGTGCTCGGGACCGCCGCGCTCATGCGCCAGGCGGTCGCCCAGGCCACGCACCACGCCGCCCACCGCGAGGCGTTCGGCCAGAAGCTCGGTGACCAGCCGCTCATGGGCAACGTGCTCGCCGACCTCGCCGTCGAGTCCGAGGCGGCGACCGTGCTCATGCTGCGCCTCGCGGGTGCGTTCGACCGGGCGCCCGGCGACGAGCACGAGGGGCAGCTCGAGCGGATCGGGGCCGCGGTGGGCAAGTACTGGGTGAC